>JADGAP010000038.1 GCA_015231965.1 Magnetococcales bacterium
CGGATCACCGCCCCCCGTCCCACCCCCTCGGACCCCGCCGCCCGGCGCAAAGCATCCGCCGCCCGCCAGGCCAGATTGTCCTCCATCCGGCCGGTGACAGGAGGATCGCACCTCACCTCCAGCCGATCCCCTCCCTCCGGCGGATCGGGGAGGATTTCCAGCCGATCCGCCAGGGCCGGGACGAAGGTCATCACCGTGCGGAGCAGGTGATAGCCATCCGCCCGCCGCCCCACCACCCGCAGCAACAGATTGATCTTGGCCGGTGCCGTGCAACGAAAGACACCGCCGCCAGCCCCCTCCCCCGTCGTCGTCCGCCGCGTCACCGCTCCGCCCCCGGCGGCGTCACCGCTCCGGCGGGGAGCGCGAAGGGATCCTCGCCCCACGACGCGGGAAACTCCCAACGGCTGAAGGTCATCTCCCAGCGGGAGGGTTGCGGCCCCTCGCCCCCTTCGGCGACCGCCCGGGAGGAATCCACCGGTTCGTGAAGCGTCACCCGCAACCGCTGGGGCATGGTCAGGGCACCCGCCCCGGCGGACGCACCCTCGGGCCAGGCGTAGAGCGCCTCGAACCGCCCCCCATCCGGCGTCGCCCCCACCCGGCGCAGCAGCCGCCCCGCCTCGGGCTCCACCCGCCACGACTCCTCCAGAGGAGAACCCGCCCGCATCCCCTCGGCGTCTTGCAAGGTCAACGGTGCCCCCCCGCCGGCCCCCGGTGAGGTCATGCCCAGCGCCGCCCCCAGCAAAACCTCGGGAGCGATGGGCAGCCCGGTGAGCCACGCCATCCCCTCGGCATTGGCGGGGGCGTTCAACACCTCGCCCCGCGTCGCATCGGCCCAGTGCATCCCCCCGGGGGTCAGCACCAACTCCCGCGCCACCGTCTGGAACGGCCCGTACACCGACAACCGCGCCCGCCGCGTCTCCTCGCCCAACATGGCAAAGCGACTCCTGCCGCTCCATCGGGGGGTGCGCACCTCGATCACCCCCTCGGCCCGCCAACGGGCCAACCCCTGGAGACGGGCGGATTGATCCGCAAGCAAACGCTCACGGACGTGCTGAATCTGTTGGGGGGATTCCACGGGAAGGGGCGACGTGGCGCAGCCGGTCAGCGCCAGCGCCAAGCCGACCAGCGCCAAGCCACGCCAGAAAAGGGGCCGGGAAGATCCGGGAAGAACGAAGCCCCCGGAAGGGGGCCGCGAATCAAGGGGCGGGAGGGGGCGCGGGGGCATGGCGTTGGAGTTTTTCCTTGACCGATTGACTGGCCGGATCCAGCTCCAGGGAGCGTTTCCAGGCTTTGATCGCCTCTTCGCGGCGGCCCAGGGCCTCCAGGATGTCCCCCAGGTGATCGTGGATCACCGGGTCGGCGGACTCCAGCCGCACCGCCTCCTTGAGATAGGAAAGGGCTTCGGAATAGCGCTTCAGGCGATAAAGCACCCAGCCGTAGCTGTCGGCGATGAAGCCGTCGCCGGGAGCCAGCTTGACCGCTTTTCCCAACAGGCCCCGGGCCTCTTCCAGCCGTTCGCCCCGGTCGGCCCAGGAGTAGCCCAGATAGTTGAGAGCGTGGGGGTCATCTGGATGGTGGCGCAAAAAGTCCACCAGATCCTTTTCCGCCTCGGGCCACCGCTCCAGCTTGTCCAGGGCCATGGCCCGGTTGAGGCGCAGCCGGTGCAGGTTGGGATCCAGGGCCAGACCCAACGCCACCGCCTCCACCACCTTGGCGTAGTTCTTGGTCTGCATGTAGCCCACACTGAGGGCGAAAAACAGCTCGGGCCGCTTTTCGTGTTGCGGCAGCAATTTTTCCAGCCGCTGCACCGCCTCGGCGGGATGCGCCCCCTCCATCTCGACGAAGGAGAGGCGAATCTGGGACTCCAGGTAGAGGGGTTGATCCGCCTCCACCTTGCGATACTCCTCCGCCGCGTCGGCGTTTTGCTCCATCCCTTCCAGGGTCTGCCCCAGATAGTAGCGGATCCCCGAATTGCCGGGCTCCACCGCCTCGGCCAGCCGCAACTCCCGCAACGCCTCCTCGTGCTGCTCCCGGTTGAGCAAAATCAGGGCGGTGGTCAACCGCGCCTGCACGCTGTTGGGGGCGATGGCCACGATGGCGCGAAACTCCTTCAGGGCGCTGTCCACCTCGTTCTTGGTCAACAGCAAGGCCCCCAGTCGGCCGTGAATCGCCATGTTGTCCGGATTGTCCGACAGATAGGCGCGATAGATCCGCTCCGCCTCCCGTCCCCGGTCGGCGTCCTGCAGGGCGGCTCCCAGGGCCAGCACCGTCTCCAGTTGGTCCGGGGCGCGACGATAAGCCTCGCGGAACGATTGAATGGCGGCCTTCAAATTGTTCTGCGCCACATAAGCCCGCCCCATGGCCAAATGGGCCCGCCACGCCAAGCCGATCTGCCCGAACATCGGGGCCAGCAACTTTTTGACCTGGGCGATCTTCCCTTCCAACCCGTAGACCTGGGCCAGGAGCAGTCGCGCCTGAACGTGGTCCGGGTTCTCCTCCAGCACCGCCGCGTAATGCACCCCCGCCTTGCCGTACTCCTTGATAGCGGTGTAGATGCCCGCCAGCATCAGACGGATGCGCAAATTGCCCGGCTCCAGCCGCAATACCTCCTCGCCGTGTTTCAGCGCGACGGTCAGATCTCCCCGCCGGGTGGCCAACTGGGCCGCCACCAGGTGCGCCTCCACCGCGTCCGGATCCAACTCGGTCAACAGGGTGAAAGCCTTTTCCGCCCCGGCCCAGTCCCGCTCCCGAATCATGAACTGGCCCAGCAAATAAAAGTAGACGGCCTTGGCTTCCCTGGCGATGGGTTCGCTGACCTCCCGTGGCGCGGGAAGCACAAAAGGATCGGCGGCCCGGGCGGCGGCGGACAGCTCCTCCGGCGTGGGACCGGCGGCGCACCCCGACAGCCCGATCGCCAGCCCGATCGCCAGCCAGCGGGCCGCGCCCCTTCCCGCCCCCAAGGCGCATCGCGGGGCGAATGAGGACATGGGAGTCGTGAAAGGATTCGAGGAGAAAAAGAAGAAGCTCATCGCTTGAAACAACCGCCTGACGCCGCCCAACGGCGGCCATCGGAAAACCGTTAAGAGACCCCGCGCCGGTCCCGACCGGGAGGCACCCCGACAAATCAACCGCCCCCCACCCGCGAAAAAACCGGTCGGCCCGCTTCAGGAGCCCTGGTCGCCTTGCGAAAGCGCTTCCAACTGCCGCACCAGAAGTTTGAGATCCAGTCGATACATGCGAGCCACGTCAGTCAGCGTGTCCACCTGGGAGGCCAGACAATCGGCGCAGTCGATCCCCTTGGCCGACAACATCGGCCCCAATTGAGGATGCTCCCGCATCAGTTCGGCCATGTTTTTCTTCAGATCAATTCCGCCCATGCCGATTCCACGCGCCTCCCCGCGAGCCGAGGGCCGGTTCGGGTTCGGCCCCGCCGAAGCGAAAAACCAAACCAATCGGCCCCATGGTGTTCAAGATTATACGTCCCCACCCTTGGTTGCAACCATTCAAGGAAAATCATGCGGGAAAGGGGGCATCGTTCCCCTTGCTTTTTACCGCGGGATTCGCTAAAGTGCCGCGTTCCTTACCAACCCCATTCTCGATCCCGTCGGAACCGCGAAACCACCGCGCAACCTGTTGCGCCACGCGCCGCCTTTCCGCATCACCTTCAAGGAGCATCCTCATGGGCAGACGAGCCACCCTGGGCGGCAAGGCCCCCCAAACCGGCTATCTGGTTTCCCACTCTCATCACGAGACCAAGCGTCAATGGCTGCCCAACATGCAGAAAAAGGCGCTCTACAGCTTGTCGATGGGCCGGTCCTTGCGGGTGGAACTCTCCACCGACATCCTGCGCACCATCGACCGCGCCGGGGGATTGGACGACTACCTCATGTCCTGCGATCCCGCCGCCCTGGCCCCGAATCTGCGCCGACTGCGCGGTCACATCGCCGAGCGCATCGCCAAGAACGCCGCCGTCTGACCCCACCCCACGGCGGCGGGCGAATCCCCTCCCCACGAGTCGGGGCGCGGCGATTCTCGCCCATCGCGATGGATGTTGGAGGCCGGAGGCTGACGCAAGAAAACACCAAAAAAGGCGGCCTTCCCGGTCGCCTTTTTTGGTGTGGATTCGCTTCCTCCGAGGGTCAGCCCCGGCCCAAAAAGTAGGGCATCAGCTGAATGCCTGGGTCGAAATGCCGACTGGCGGTGCGCAACAATCCTTCGTCGTAGGCGGTGTTGTCGTCAGGGACGATCCCCTCCCCCATCATGGCGAAGGGAACCGGGTCCGAAGTGTGGGTCTTGAGGGCCACCGGCGTGGGATGATCCGGCAGGGCCACCGCCCGGAAGGGCGTTCCCCGCGCCTCCAACGCCGCCAACACCGGCCCCACCAGACGGGCATCAAAATCTTCCATGGCCTTGATTTTATAATCCACCCGCCCGGCGTGACCGGCCTCGTCGGGGGATTCCACGTGGACGAACATCAGGTCGTGGCGCTCCAATCCGGCCAGACAGGCCGCCGCCTTGCCCTCGTAGTTGGTGTCGATCCAACCGGTGGCACCCTCCACCAAGAACACCTCCATCCCCAAATGCACGGCGATGCCCCGCATCAGATCGACGGCGGAGATCATCCCCCCGGAGAGGCCGTAACGCTCCTGGAACGGCGTCAAGCGGGGCTTGCGACCGAATCCCCACAGCCACAGGCTGTTGGCCGGCTTGAGCCCCCGCTCCACCCGGGAACGGTTGATCGGATGATCCGCCAGCAGCGCCCAGGAAGCCCGCATCAGGGCCAGAATCGGCTCCGCGTCCGCCCCCTCGGGCAGGCTGCCAGCCACCGGACGGTCGGTGATTTCATGAGGCGGGACGCAGCGCAACGCCCCGTCCCGCCCCCCATGCCAGACCAGCAGATGGCGGTAACTCACCCCGGGATGAAAGCGCAACGCCGCCGTTCCCAGCCGCTCATCGACAAAACGGATCAACTCCGCCGCCTCTTCCGAGGTGATGTGACCGGCGGAAAAGTCGTCCATCACCTGGAAGTCCTCCCGTAGCGTCACCAAGTTGCAGCGAAAGGCCACGTCCTCCGGGGCCAGGGAGACGCCCATGGCCGCCGCTTCCAGGGGGCTGCGGCCGGAGTAGCTCTGCCGCACGTCGTAGCCCAGCACCCCGAGATTGGCGATGTCGCTGCCAGGGTAAAATCCCGCCGGGGTGTTGAGGCTCCAGCCGCCGATTCCCCGGGCGACCATGCGGTCCAGATGGGGGGTGCGGGCGGCCATCAGCGTGGTCCGTCCTCCCAATTCCGGCAGGGGGGCACCGCTCATCCCGTCCCCCAAAAAGACCACGTGCTTCCGGCTCACCACTAAAGCCCTCCCTTCGCGCTCCCTGCGTCAACGGTTTCCTAGTTCAACAGATCCTTCACCACGTCCCGCTCCTTGCGCAGCTCGTCGAGGACGAACTGGAACTTGCCCTTGGCCCAGTCGGACATGGCCAACCCCTCCACCACCCGCCATGTCCCCCCGGCGTCGTTCTGCACCGGGAAGCCGAAGATCAAATCCGGATCCACCCCGTACTCCCCCTTGGAACAGACGCCAGCGGAGTGCCAATCCCCCACCGGGGTGGGATTGACGAAGGATTTGACGTGATCGATGGCCGCGTTGGCGGCGGAAGCGGCGCTGGAGGCCCCCCGCGCCTTGATCACCGTCGCCCCCCGATCCTGCACCGTCTTGAGGAAGGTCTCCTTGAGCCACGTCTCGTCCTGAATCACGGCGGCGGCGGGACGACCGTTGATGCGGGCGTTTTCAAAATCGGGATACTGATTGTTGGAATGGTTGCCCCAGATGGTCATGTTGGTCACCGCCTGCACCGGGGCACCGGACTTACGGGCGAGTTGAATCTTGGCGCGATTCTGGTCCAGCCGCATCATCGCCCCGAAGCGATCCTTGGGCAGTTCGCTGTTGCGCATGGCGATGAGACAGTTGGTGTTGCACGGATTGCCCACCACCAGCACCCGGGCGTCGGCGGCGGCCCGATTGAGGGCCTTGCCCTGTCCCACGAAAATGGGGCCGTTGACCTTGATCAGGTCCGCCCGCTCCATCCCCGGACCCCGAGGGCGGGATCCCACCAACAATCCCCAGTTGATCCCGTCAAAGGCCTTTTCCGGATCGTCGTAAGCGTTCATGCTGGCCAGGGTGGGGAAGGAGCAGTCATCCAACTCCATCATCACCCCTTCCAAGGCGCCCATGGCCTGGGGAAGCTCCAACAGCGACAGATGCACCGGACGATCGGGACCAAAAACCTCTCCCGCCGCCAGGCGGAACAACAACCCGTAGGAAATCTGACCCGCCGCCCCCGTCACGGCCACCCGGATCGCTTCACCCATGTCGTTCCCTCCCTGTTATGTTCTATCGGTTCGTAAGGGCATCCCGCGCATCCCCTCGCCTTGGGTCGAACGTCGCCGCCCGGCGGGGGAGTTGTCCCCATCCCATGTTCCAACCTTTCGGGTTTACCAAAGGTTCGCCATCCCCCACAATGGATCTTAATTTCGAACCTGACAGGATGACCGCCGCCATGATCGACCCCATGACCCTCAAGGATCTCCACAACTATCGGGAAATTTGGGAAAAGTCGGGGTGCCAGGCCCTGGGCGTCCGCCTCACCGCCCCCCAGGCCGCCGCCCTGCGCTGGGAGTTGCACCAACTTTACGGCCAGGATCCCGGCCCCCGGCTGACCACCCTCTACGGCCTGGAGGTGCTGCAAACCGACGCGGAGGCCTTTTCCCTGGAGGATTGATCCCAGCCGCCACCCGCGACATGATCAACGCTTCACAGTCGCGTGACAATCCGGCATAATACGGCGTTGCGTTGGCCCCCCTCCTCGGATCGATTCCTCACGACGGCCCCCGATATGAAATCCTTGGCATTCCCCGGTATGGAACGACTGGCGAGCCTGGAAAAACGCCGCCTGGCGCAAACCCATCTCCCCCTGGTCCTCAACCTGCTGCTGCTCCTCGCCCTGCTGCAAACCGGGGCGCGCCTGAGTTGGAACCTCGTCTCCCCCCCGGGGGAGAACACCCCCGTCGCCGCCAAGCCCGCCGCCGCCAAGCCCGCCGCCGCCCGGGCCAATCCCGCCGATTTCCACCTGTTCGGCGAGGAGCCGAAGGCAGAGGACAAGCAGGAGGTCTCCCCCATCACCACCCTGGACGTGACCTTGCTGGGCATCTTTTATCTGGAGAGCGCCCCGGAAAAGGCCCGGGCCATGATCCTGGACAAGAAAAATCAGCAGGAAGACCAGTACCAGGTGGGCCAATGGTTGATGAACAACCAGGCCCAAGTCACCCAGATCGACGCCGACCGGGTGCTGATCTCCCACGCCGGACGGCTGGAAACCCTGCGCATGCCCATGGACCGCCTGATGGGCGGCCCCGACGTCGCCGCCCCGCCCAAGGTGGTGACCAAGGTGGTCAAAACCAAGGAGGCGGTGGCCACGGTGAAGGAGTGGCGGGAAAAATTGCTGAACGATCCCAACTCCGTCTATGGCCGGGTGCGCACCCATTTCGATTTTGATGCCGCGCAAAATTTCAAGGGAGTCGTTCTCAATCCAGGCAATGACCCCGACTCCCTGCAACGGGTCGGCGTTCGCGCCGGGGACCGAGTGACCCACATCAACGGCTTCCAACTTTCGGGAAAGCCGGAGGACGCCATCCCCCTCATCGCGTCGTTGGGCGACATGAAAACCTTCTTCCTGACCCTCGAACGGGAAGATCAGATCATTCAACTCCAAGTCCCCCTCAAGGAGGCCGATTCGCCCAAGGGAAAGTCCGCCCCCAAGCTTCGTTGAGCTTGCCCGGCCCCCTTTCCCGCGAGCCGATGCGCCGCCGGGAGCGCTCCACGCCCTGGGACGCCCGCTTTTCCATCGCCCCTTTTCCATCCGCCATCCGCGCCCGCCACGGGATTTGACGCCATGTCCTCGTTTCGCAACCCATTTTCCGGCCTCCTCGCCGCCTCCCGTCCCGAAGCCGGCCCCGTCGCCCCTCCAGGATTGGCCATCCCCTGGTGGCTGCTGCTCTCCTTGATTTTGCTGCTCAACGCCCCGGCGGTCACCATTTTTCAATACCTCCCCTCCCCCGGCGAATCCGGCATGACCGGCGTCGTCATCATCGACGAATATCTCAAGCTCGGGGTCATGCTGGTATTGGGGGCCTTCTTTTTCCTGCTGACCGCGGCCCATATCGGTCAACAAGGATTGATCCCCAAGCCCCCCCGGGCCATCGCCCTGGTCTTCGCCCTCTATCTGGCGGGGGTGCTGATCAGTTGCACCCAAACCATCTCCCCCCGCTTCGCCCTGCAAATGTTTTTGCAGGAATATCTTTTCCCCCCGATGTTTTTCCTGATTCTCGCCGCGCTGCCCGCCCCATCCATCCGGCAGACCCGGATTCTCTACATCACCCTGCTGCTTTCGCTGCTGCCCATCACCCTGGTGGCCATGGGACAGCACTTTTTGATTCCGGAATGGTTGAAAAACACCCCCGCCACCCAAACCCCGACCCCCCCCTTGCAAGTGTGGTGGGATTTGCTGAAGGTTCTGCCGCAATGGGCCTGGCACGCCGTCACCGGGGGAGGGGCGGAATTTTTCCCCGTCGGCGTCGCCGAGGATAGCCGGGCCTGGTTCAATCTGGCGTGGAACTGGTGCCGCACCATTCCCCGTCTGGGTGCCGGAGCCACCGGCTCCCTGCTGTACAACCCCAACCTCCAGGGGGAATATCTGGTCCTGGTCGCGCCGCCGCTCTTGGTCCTCACCTTTTCCGGCGTCACCGCCTGGATCCGGGCGCTGGCCGTGGTGGGCATCGCCCTGGTGGCGGCCAGCCTGACCACCACCTACTCCCGGGGAGCGTGGGTCAGCCTGTCGGCCTCCCTGCTCATCACCGCGTCGCTGGGTCTGGGCGCCATCCTGGCCCAGGGGGGCTGGAAAGGTCTGCGCTCCACCTTACTCTCCCGCCGATTCGCCCTGGGCGCCGCCACGGCCCTCCTGGCCCTCGCCTGGGGATTCGGGGCCATCGTTCTGGAAGACCGGCAGGTCAAGGTCAAAATGGATGGGCAGGTGGTCAAGACCAGCTCCGCCACCGCCCTGGCCCATGAGGTCACCTCCATCGTCAAGGATGGCAGCCCCATCCGGCTGGCCCTGTGGAGCGACGGATTGGACATGGTGAAAAAGTTCGGCGTCCTGGGTGCCGGACCCGGCGGCTATTGGCTGCATCACCTGCTGTACATCGACAAAACCGCCCAATACATGATGTTCGACCCCCTCTCGGGGCAATTCCGCTACCCCCAAAGGGCCCACAACGACTATCTGCAAAACTGGATCGAAACCGGCCTCCTGGGCATCGGCGGGCTGCTGATGCTCTTCGCCCTGGTGGTCTGGCTGACCTGGAGAGGCCTGCTGCTGCACTGGGAGCGGGGCGACGCCCAACGCTTCCTACTTTTGATCGGGGCCTTCGGGGCCTTCGCCAGTTTCGCCTGCTCCCTCTTTTTTGAATTTCCCTTCCGCATGGCCGCCACCTCCACCATCGGCTGGTCCATGGCCGGACTGACCGTCGCCCTGGCCCGCCCCGCCGGTCATGGACGAATTCACCCCCTCAATTGCGGCCTGTCCGGGTTTCTCACCTTTTTCTCCTGCTCGCTGCTGGCCCTCTCGGTCTATCTCGCCATTCCCATCATGAACTCGCCGTTTTACAAGGCGCAGGCCACCCTGTCCATGAACCGGGGGGATTTCAAGGCGGGCTATCAACACCTCTCCTCCGCCTTCGAGTGGACCCCCTGGCTGGAAAGCCTGGGCGTGGACAAAACCCGCATCGAACTGAAAAACAAACAGTTCTCCGACGCCGAGAAGACCATTCGTGGGGTGCTGAAGCATCAACCCAATCTCTTCACCGCCCGCTGGTACGCCCTGCTGATCACGGCGGATGACGCCTTCCATAACGAAGCCATGCCCCTGCAAGAGCGGTTGAGTCGGCTTGCCTATTCCATCGAAGGCTATCTTCGCTTGAATCGGGAATATCCTTACATTCCCCAAAGCAAGGAGATCGCCCAGCAATTACAGCAAAAAACTGGGCAACTCATCGCCACCATGGACCCCAGACTTCGCGAGGGGATTCCCACCTCCCCCGGAGGCGTGGTCCCGCCCACAATAGGGGCGCCGTCGCCTAATTTTTCCTCACCCCCCCCCGTCGGCGCCCCGCCCTGGTCCACCCCGGCGCCAGGATCGTGACGCCCAAGGGTGCCGAGGAAGAGCCCCCGTGGGGACGGTCCCCCACTCCTGCCACGCCCAACCCAGGGTCGGGCAGGAGAGAATGGGGCCGAATCATGGATTTTCTCCAACGTTTTAAACAAGATCAACGCGAGACCCGAGAAAAATCCCACCGCTCGCCGCCCCTCCCCCCACGGTCAAACATGCCCGAAAAAGGGACGGCATACTATTTGCAAACCTATATACAAGCGTCAACGCGCCTTCGCGGCGACAAAAACCATTTTATACAGCGTCCGTATGTGAAGTTTTTCACCGCCCAACCAGCGCAACGTCACTTTTTTTGTTGAAACCCGGAGAAAAAACAGTATATAGACAGAGTGCAAAGCGCGACGCGACACGCGACGAACGCACTTCTTGACAGCCTATGGCGAGAAGTGTATATTCTGCGGATTCGCGGAGTGCTTTGAACACAGGCAGGCAGCGAACGGACCATCCCGACGCCTCTTGAGGCGCAAGGGAAAGGATGGCCGAAAAGCAGGAAAAACGGACCGCCTCGGCCCCAGGCTGACGGTCCAACCAGGAGGAAAAGGGCTCCTGGCGCGGAATTTTTCTTTAAAGACTAGAGATTTGGGTAAACCAAAGGAAAGGGGTAAACAACGATGCGTAAGATTTCTGTCACTGCGGGTCAGGCTGGCTTCTTGTTGAGCGTTTCGGCTGCGTTTGTTCTGGGTGCGTGCGGCGGAGGCGGCGGCAGCGGCAGCTCCTCCGGGGCCGCCACCATCGGCGGCGCGGCGGTCAACGCCCCGTTCCTGCCCGGTGCCACCGTGACCTGCGGCAAGATCGAAACCGATGGAACCGCGGCCACCACCACCGCCGCCGGCTCGATCACCGACGTCAACGGCACCTATAGCTGCACCACCACCTGGACCGGCCCCACCTTGGTGACCGTCTCCGGCTTCTACATCAACTGGGCCAGCAACGTCGTCGAGCGCAACCTCGTTCGCGCCGTTCTGAACGCCGGCAGCGGTTCCAACACTGCCTACGCCAACACCATGACCACCGTGGCGGCCGACTCGGTTCTGGAAGAGTACAAGAACGCCAACACCGCAGGCAGCGCCAACATCACCGCCATCATCGCCTCGGTGGACAATGCGGTCATCAAGTCCCTGCTGGGTGCCGACTGGTCCTTGCCCGTGGGTTACGTCCTGTCCAACCTGAGCCCCCTCACCCGGGACAGCGCCAACAGCGTGCTGGAGCCCTGGACCCGCGCCCTGCTCCAATTCGACATGAATCTGGACACCCAGGGTGCCCTCGCGGCTGGCAACGCCGCCAACACCGCCAAGGGCATCCTGGCCACCTTGGCCGCTGGCTTGGTGGGTCGCGCCTCCCTGAACACCGATAACGCCGCCACCGTGACCGCCATCAAGGCCCGCGCCGCCAACATGACCAACCTGTTGGCCGCCGGTGCCTACGCCAGCTCCGGTCTGCCCACCACCGCCGCCAGCAGCTTCGCCGTGGCCGCTGCGGAATACGCCAAGTTGGCCGGAACCTCCCTGACCGCCACCCCGTACCTGACGGTCGGCAGCGACTTCACCGCTTCCGGCGGTTCGTCCGTGCCCATGGCCGTCTTCCAGCCCATGTTGGCTGGCTGGGACGCCTGGAACGGCACCAATGACAACTTCAAGGGCGCGACCCTGGTCAAGCTCTCCTACAGCCTGCTGAACACCAGCGCCTCGGGCACCGTGTACTTCTCCCAGGCCGGTTCCGGCAGTGCCTTGCAGACCGCGACCAGCAGCAGCGATTTCTATGTCTCCGCTCAAGGCGGCTCCACCGCCTCCGGCGCCTACAATGACATCACCGGCACCAGCTTCGCTCGGGTCTACTTCGCCCCCGCCGCCGCCGACGTGCTGAAGCAGCAGACGGTTCGCATCACCGTCACCAACACCAACACCGGCTACGCCTACTCCACCGACGTGCCCTACACCGCCCTGGATCAAGAGCGCGCCTATCCCTGGAGCAGCGCGGGCGTCTTCACCACCGCCAACAACATGGCGCCCCTCACCATCACCCTGAGCAGCGCCTTCACCCAGACCACCAGCACCCTGGCGTCGCCCTGGACCTACTACGTCTCCCTGCCCTACCTGGTGATGGCTTCGCCCACCGGCGCTATCGGCAAGACCGGTGCCATGGGCGCGGACGGCGCGGCCAATGGCCAGATCGAGCGTTGGGTTCGCGAAGGCTTGGTTTCCTACATGCCTCTCGCCACCTGGACCCCCTCCTCGGCTCACACCGGCTTGGGCGGCTTCCTCACCGACGATCCCGCGTGGAGCAGCACCTCCGTCAATCGTAACGAAGGTCTGACCTACCTGGGCGGCATCACCTGGACCGGCGATTCCGGCGACTTGGTCGCCCTGAGCGCCGCCAGCGCCCTCTACTTCACCGTGCCCAGCGCCAAGACCCAGGTCGCTTTGACCCCGGTCAGCGGCTTCTACAACCAGTTCATGTCCAACAACAACCCCGCTGGCGCTTCGCCCGACTTCGGCCTCAACGTCGGTGGTTACTACCCCGGTTTCTACTCCAGCACCAGCAGCGTGACCGACTTCACCCTGTCGGTGACCTCCGGTGCCAACATGCACGTGCCGGACAAGGCCAACATCGGTGCCACCATGACCCTGAGCAATGGCGTGGTGACCTTCTCCCCGACCGTCAACTTCACCCCGTCCGCCCCCATCGCCTTCCTGTACGCGGTTCGCGACAGCCTGGGCCGTGGCAAGATCAACATCGTCAACGTGCTGGTTCTGGACAACAATCACAAGTCCGGTTCCAACAATGCCTCCCTCACCATCTCCCACGGGATCGGCGGCAGCTAATAACCTCACCCTGCGGGATGGTGTTCATCCATCCCGCAGTTGTTTCAAAAAAGGGGGGGATCGAAAGATCCTCCCCCTTTTTTTGTCTTCACCTTCCCCTCGGGGGCGAGCTTCCTCTCCACCGGTTTCCAAATCCTCGCTCCACCGTCCCATCTCTCAAACTCCGTTGGACTTTGTTCCATTCACTGTCGGAACGCCTTCCCCTCATTTCTTCAAACCGTCGGGATTTAGGCGGTTTCAGGATGACAAACCCTGCCGGATACGCTATTTTTCGAGGTTTGCACCCACCTCGTCCCGCGACTCTCGGAATCGGCCATGAAATTTCATTTCGCTGCTTCACACCGCGCCATCTCCCGCAAGATGCGCCTCGCCGGGGCCGCCCTGACCTTGGCCGCCGGGTTGCTCTCCGCCCCCCTTCAGGCGGGGGAATTGACGCTCAACCTCAAGGATGCCGAACTGCGCACCGTGATCAGCACGGTGGCCGACGCCACGGGAAAAAATTTCGTGCTGGATCCGGCGGTTCGCGGCAAAGTGACCATCGTTTCGGGGCGCCCGCTCAACAGCGACGAACTCTACGATGTCCTCCTCTCGGTACTGGACATGCACGGCTTCACCCCGGTGCCCCAGGGCAACCTGATTAAAATCGTGCCCAAGCAAAACGCCCGCACCTTGCCGCTGCCCACCAGCGAGGGCGGATCGGGCAACGATCAGGTGGTCACTCAGGTCTTCAAGGTGCAAAATTCCGACGCCCAGTCGGTCTTGACCATCATCCAACCGTTGATCTCCCCCATGGGGTACATCAGCGCCTATCCCCAACACAATTTGATCATCCTCTCCGACACCTCCGCCAACCTGGAGCGACTCTCCCGCATCGTTCAGCGGCTGGACAAACCCTTCGACACCGACGTGGAGACGGTGGCGCTCAAGCACACCACCGCCTCCAATATCGCCAGCATGCTCTCCAAACTGGTCTCCAGCGACAAACGCAACGACCCGGTGCTCAAGCCCTTCATCCTGGCCGATGATCGCACCAACACCCTGATGATCAGCGGCGCCAAGCCGGACCGGATGCGCATCGCCGCCCAGGCGGCCCACATGGACACCCCCTCCGACGCCGTGGGCAATACCAAAGTGGTCTTCCTGCACTACGCCAAGGCGCGTGATTTGGTGCCGGTGTTGGGCAGCGTCATCAACAACTACCAAATCACCTCCGGCAAAAAGGAGTTGGTTCAGGTCAACGTCGGGGGCGGCGGGGGTGGCGGGGGACAACAAAATGCTCCCCTCACCTCCGGCCTTTCGGCAATAAATCAACAGGGTGGAACCAATCCCACGACCACGTCCCATCCCACCGGAGGCGGCTCCGCCAACCAGGGCCCCGCCCCTTCCATCGATGGGGGAACCGTCAACGTTCAGGTCTACGAAAACAGCAACGCCCTCATCATCACCGCGCCGCCGGATCTGATGCGCAGCATGGAGACGGTCATCGCCAAGTTGGACATCCGCCGCGCCCAGGTGCAGGTGGAAGCCGTGGTGGCGGAAGTCAAAACCGACAAATCCGACGAGTTGGGCGTGCAGTGGCGCTTCTCCCCCGAAACCAACGGCGGCACGGGGTTGATCGGCGGAACCAACTACGTCGCCGGGGGCGTTTCCAATAGCATCAACTCCGCCGCCTCGGCCCCCTTCAGTTCCAATCCCGGCTTCATGTTGGGCTACATGCGCGGAACCACCAACATGCTGGGCCAAACCACGATCAACCTGGGGGCGCTGATCCGCGCCGTCGCCGGCGACACCCTGACCAACGTCCTCTCCACCCCCTCCCTCGTCACCCTGGACAACCAGGAGGCGGAGATCATCGTCGGGCAAAACGTCCCCTTCATCACCGGCAGCTTCGCCTCCACCACCCCGGGCACGGTCAACCCCTTCCAGACCATCCAGCGGCAAAACGTCGGCATCACGCTGAAAGTCACCCCCCACATCAACGAGGGCGACGCCGTGCAACTGGATCTGCTGCAAGAGGCCTCCAGCGTCAGCACCTCCTCCATCGGCACCGCCGACGTGGTCACCAACACCCGCTCCATCCGCACCTCGGTGTTGGTGGACGACCAACAAGTGCTGGTGCTGGGCGGCCTGATCACCGACGACCAGCAGGAGACGGTGCAAAAGGTGCCGCTGCTGGGCGACGTGCCGGTGCTGGGGCTGCTCTTCCAGTACAAGAAGAACCAGAACGTCAAAAACAATCTGATGGTCTTCCTGCGGCCCACCATCATTCGCAATCAGGCCCAAGGGTGGGCGGTGACGGATGATCGTTATCGCCACGTGCGCAATCAGCAGGAGATTTACAACGCCAAGGGACAGGAAGGGCCGGTGCTGCCCACCGATCCCTCCGGTGCCGCCCAACTGACCAGCCACGCCGGACCCAAAACCCCCCTGCCCGAAGCGGTGCGTCGCACCACGGAGACGATGCAAACCGCCCCTTCCGCCGCCGCCAAGACGTTTGACCGGGATTCGGTGGTGCCCCAGCTCCCTTCCGGCGACGCGGCGGAAAAAGCGGAGGCGGGGGCGGTCCATGACGCCCGATAGCGCGGAAATCCCCCGTTCAGGGGGGTGGGATCAGGACGAGCCCCCGGTCGCTCCGGGGGCCTTGCCCTTGTCCTTCAGCAAAAAACATGGCGTGCTGCTAGGGGAGCCCTCCGCCCCCGACGGCGCGATGGAGGTGTTGTGCCGTCGCAACGTCGCCTCCACCACCTTGTTGGAGTTGCGCCGCCATTGCGGACGCCCCATCCGGCTGTCGTTGCAATCCCCCGAGGAGTTCGACGCCGCCATCAAGCACGCCTTTGAGAAGGATTCCAGCGAAACGGTGCGCAACGCCGGCGACATCGACCAGGAGTTGGACCTCAACGAGGTGGCCAAGGAACTGGCCGAACCCACCGATCTGCTGGAAAGCGCCGACGACGCCCCCATCATCCGCCTGATCAACGCCGTGTTGACCGAAGCGGTGCGGGAAAACGCCTCGGACATCCACATCGAGCCCTACGAAGAGCGCCTGGTGGTGCGCATCCGGGTGGACGGCATGCTGCGGGAGCTGCTCACCCCCAACAAGGTGCTGGCCCCCCTCATCTCCTCCCGGGTCAAGGTCATGTCCCGCCTGGACATCGCCGAAAAGCGCCTGCCCCAGGATGGACGCATCTCCCTGCGCATCGCCGGACGTCCGGTAGACATCCGGGTCTCCACCATCCCCACCGGCTACGGCGAACGGGTGGTGATGCGCCTGCTGGACAAACAGGCGGGTCGCCTCGACCTGCGGCAACTGGGCATGCGGGAGTCCGACGAGCAGTTGATGGAGGAGATGATCCGTCGTCCCAACGGCGTCCTCCTGGTCACCGGCCCCACCGGCAGCGGCAAAACCACCACCCTGTACGCCGTCCTCAAACGGCTCAACGAGACCGAACGCAACATCATGACGGTGGAAGACCCCATCGAATACAATCTCGAAGGGGTGAGCCAAACCCAGGTCAACACCAACGTCGATCTCACCTTCGCCCGGGGGTTGCGGGCCATTTTGCGGCAAGACCCCGACGTGGTGATGATCGGCGAAATCCGCGACCTGGAGACCGCCCGCATCGCCGTGCAGGCCAGCCTCACCGGCCATCTGGTGCTTTCGACGCTGCACACCAACAGCGCCGCCGGGGCCATCACCCGGCTGCGGGACATGGGGGTGGAACCCTTCCTCCTCTCCTCCAGCCTGGTGGGGGTGCTGGCCCAACGGCTGGTGCGCCTGCTTTGCCCTCACTGTCGCCTCCCCGGCCCCCCCACCGCCGCCGAACTCAAACGGCTGGGCAACCCCCAGGGGCTGAACCAAATCTGGCGCCCGGTGGGCTGTCCCAAGTGCGGCCACACCGGCTACCGGGGACGCACCGGGGTCTATGAACTGATTCCTGTGGACGCCGAACTCAAGGGCATGATTCACGCCGAGGCCAGCGAACACGACATGGAGCGTTACGCCCGCCGATTCACCGGCTCTCTGCTGGACGACGGTCTGCGGCAGGTGGCGGAAGGTCGGACCTCGCTGGAAGAGGTGGCGCGGGTCACCAAGGAGGAGTAACCCGTGGGCGCTTACGAATTTACCGCCCTGGATCAAGCCGGTCGCACCCGCAAGGGGGTGATGGAGGCGGATAACCCCCGCGCCGTCCGCAGCCAGCTGGTCAGCCAGGGACTGGTCCCGCTGAACGTGGAGGAGGTGAAGCACAAAACCTCCCGCTTCGGCGGAACCAGGGAGCCCGGCGCTCCAGGCGGGGCCGCTCCGCCGCGCCTGACCTGGCGACGGGGCATGGCCCCGGCGGATCTGGCCCTCTTCACCCGCCAGATGGCCACCATGGTCCGCTCCGGCAGTCCGGTGGAGGAGGCCCTGGGGGTGGTCGCCGAACAGACCGCCAAGCCCCGGGTCAAGAGCATTCTGCTGGGGGTGCGTTCCCGGGTGCGGGAAGGGCAGGATCTGGCCGCCGCCCTGGGCTATTTCCCCCACGTCTTTTCCGAACTCTACCGCGCCTCGGTGGCCGCCGGGGAACACTCCGGCAAGCTGGGACCGGTGCTGGAAAACCTCGCCGACTTCGCCGAAAACAGCCAGGATCTCAAGCAGCGGGTCGTCCTCGCCCTGATCTATCCCACCATCGTCTCGCTGGTGGCGGTGGGCATCATTTCGGTGCTGCTGGTCTATGTGGTGCCGCAAGTGGTGCAGGTCTTCGTCGATTTCAAGCGGGAGCTGCCCGCCCTCACCAAGATGCTCATCGCCCTGTCGGACTTCGTGCGGCGCTATCTCTGGTTTCTCCTGGGGGGCGCGGCGGCGTTGCCGGTGGTCCTCCACCTCATCCTCCGCCGCCCTGGGGCGAAAAGGGCCTGGCACCTGCTGCTGCTCAAAATTCCCCTGATCTCCACCCTCACCCGGGGGCTCAACACCGCCCGTTTCGTCCGCACCTTCGGGGTGCTGAGCAAAAGCGGCGTGGCGGTGCTGGACGGGCTCAACATCTCCGCCCGGGTGGTGGCCAACATCCCCATGCGCCAGGCCGTGGAAGAGGCCGCCGCCCGGGTGCGGGAGGGAACCAGTCTGCACATGGCCCTGGCCCGCCCCAAACTGTTCCCCCCCATGACCATCAATCTCATCGCCAGCGGCGAGGCCAGCGGCGATTTGGCCGGCATGTTGGACCACGCCGCCAACGCCCAGGAGCGGGAGCTGCGCAACCTCATCGCCACCCTCATGGGGCTGCTGGAACCCCTCATGATCCTGGTGATGGGCGTGGTCGTGCTGCTCATCGTGCTGGCCATCTTGATGCCGGTCTTCGAGTTGAACCAGTTGATCAAGACCTGATGCAGGAGTCCAAGTCCATGAATCGCCCCTCCCCCGCTCCCGCCCGCCCGGACCGCGCCCCCGCCGCCCGACAAGCCGGTTTCACCCTCATCGAGGTCATGGTCGTGGTGGTGATTTTGGCCATCCTGGCCACCATCGTCGCCCCCAAGGTGATGGGCCGCCCCGACGAGGCCCGCATCGCCAAGGCCAAGCAGGATCTCGCCGCCATCGAAAACGCCCTCAATCTCTACAAACTGGACAACTTCCGCTATCCCACCACCGACGAGGGGCTGGACGCGCTGGTCCACAAACCGGAAAACGCCCCCAACTGGAAGGACGGCGGTTATCTCTCCCGCGCCCCCAAGGATCCCTGGGGACGCCCCTACCTCTTTCTCAACCCCGGAACCCACGGCAAGATCGACATCTTCACTCTGGGTGCCGACGGCGTCGAGGGGGGCAAGGAGGCCGACGCCGACCTGGGCAACTGGAACCTGGAGTGACCTTTCGGCGGAAACCAACCGGGGCCGCCCAGCAGGGGTTCACCCTGATGGAGGTGATGGTGGTCACGGTCATCATCGCGGTGTTGTCCGGGGTGGCGATGATGGCCATCGGTCAGGGCGGACCGGAGCGGGCCATGGAGGAGGAGGTCAAACGGTTGGCGGTCCGCCTGGAGTACGCCGCCAATGAGGCCATCCTCACCGGACGCCCCCACGGGGTGGAGTTGACCCAACGACAATACCGCTTTCTGGCCATGATCAAAGGAGAGTGGAAACCCATGGACGAGGGGGAACGGGAGGCCAAGCCCCGCACCCTGTCGGAGGTTTTCCATTTTGAGTTGGATCTCAACGGCCTCGTCGCCAATCTGCCCGAAGCCCATGACGATCAACTCCCCCCCGCCCCCCAGATCGTGCTGCGGCCCACCGGAGAACGGACGGTTTTCAACCTGCGGGTGCGCCAGGGAGAGGGCCAGGGCTATCAACTCTCGACCGACCCCCTGGGCGAGTGGACAGTGGAGCCGTTCCGCCATGACGCCGCGTCGTAATCCTCGCCGAACCGGGAAGAGTTGGGGAGGCTTCACCCTGGTGGAGACCCTGGTGGCCCTGGTGGTGCTGGCGATTGCCCTGTCGGCGGCCATTCAATCCATGGGCGGATTCACCACCACCGCCATCCATTTGCGGGATCGCATCCTGGCCCTGTGGGTTGCGGAAAACCTGGCGACGGAATGGCAAATCATGCAACGATGGCCGGATCTGGGGGTGATCAGCGGCGAACAAACCCTGGCGGGTCAACCCTGGCGCTGGCAGGCGCGGATTGTGGAAACGCCGGACCTCCGCATGCGGCGCATGGAAATCGACGTGCGGGACCCAAGCGGGGAGGGCGAACCCCTGGCCAGACTGCACAGCTATCTGGGCCGCCCCTATTGAGCGCGATGCCTTCTCCCTCCCCCCTCCGTTCGTCCCGTCGCCCCCGCCCCTCGCGCCCCCCCGCCGGATTCACCCTGGTGGAGATGCTGGTGGCGCTGGCGGTCTTTTCCGTGCTGGCGTTGATGGTCCATGGCGGGCTCTCCTCCATTTTGCAAACCCGGGATGTCGTCACCGAGCAATCCCGCAAGTTGCAGCGTTGGCAAACCACCTTCGCCATTTTGCAACGGGATTTGATGCAGGCGACGGCCCGCCCGATTCGCGCCCCCTCCGGGGCCTACATGGCACCCTTCATGGGCGGCGGGGAAGGTCCGATGTTGCTGGAGATGACCTGCCTGCGAGAAGCCCTCGGGGCAGGGGTCGGCCTCGCCTCCCCTCCCCTGGAACGGGTGACGTATACCTTTCATGAAGGGGTGATCAGCCGTCTGGTCTGGCCGGTGGTGGATCGCGCCTCCGCCACGACCCCCATCCCGCAAACGCTGCTGACCGACGTGGAAGAGGTCAAACTGCGTTTTGTCGATTTCAATCTCAACTGGAGCCTCGCCTTTCTCTCGCCGGCTCCGCCCATTTTGGGTCTCCCGCCGCCCAAGCCCCCGGTGGAGGCGGGAGACGAGGAGTCCGCCGCCGCCCCGACGCCCGACGCCGCCTTCGGCCTGGACGCCGGACAGCCCCCCGCCACGGCGGCCTCCACCGCCTTCTGGAGCGCCTTCGGGGCCGCCACCGCCAGCGGCGGGGCCGGG
Source organism: Magnetococcales bacterium (assembly GCA_015231965.1). Classification (GTDB taxonomy): domain Bacteria; phylum Pseudomonadota; class Magnetococcia; order Magnetococcales; family JADGAP01; genus JADGAP01. The sequence continues at coordinate 20,603 of JADGAP010000038.1, forward strand.
GGATTGAGCGGTTCCGGCGGCATCGTCGCCTTGCAGCCCCTGGCCGCCTGGAGCCTGCAGGCGCTGCCCCGGGGGGTGGAGATCACCCTGCGTCACAAGGGAGGGGAGCCGGTGACCCGGCTCTTCCGGGTGTCGGGATGACCCCCCCCCCGCTCCGGACGCCGCCCCGGTCGCCCCGGGAAGAGGGTGCCGCCTTGATCACCGCCCTGCTGGTGGTGGCCCTGACCGTGATGCTGGCCGTCGGCATGGCCGAAAAACAACGGCTGGAGTTGCGCCGCACCACGCGCCTGGGGGAATACGCCCGGGCCTGGCAAGTCGCCCTGGGAACCGAGGTGGTGAGCCGTTCCGCCTTGATCCAGGACACGGACCAGGACAAACTGCGAAGTCGCCCCAACATCGACGCCCTGGGCGATGAAATGTTCCGCCCCCTGGTGGACCTGCCGGTGGAAGGGGGCCTGGGCAAGGTCTCCATCGGCCGGGAGGATTTGCAGGGGCGGTTCAACCTCAACAATTTGGTCACCATCCCCCAGGGGATGCCCAATGGCAACGAGATCAACCGATTTCGTAGACTGTTGCGCAATCTCGGGCACACCGAGTCCCTGGTCGACCGAGTGGTGGATTGGATCGATCCCGACATGGAGGTGACGCATCCCGACGGGGCGGAGGATGAGACCTATCTCAATCTCACCCCCCCCTATCGCCCCGCCAACCGGCCCATGGCGCAGCCCCAGGAGTTGTTGCGGGTCAAGGGATTCACTCGGGAAATTTATCTCACCCTGGCCCCTTACATCACCGCGCTACCGGAAAATACCGCACTCAACGTCAACACCGCCCCGGTGGAAGTGCTGCGCACCCTGCATGAGGATTTTTCCCTGAGCAGCGCCCTGAATCTGGTGGAGTTGCGGGGGCTTAAAGGATTTTCCAACGTCCAGGATTTCGCCGGGGCCTGCGGTCGCGCCGGAATTCTGCCGGACAATATGGCCGGGCTGGGGGTGGAAACCCGTTACATTCTCAGCACCGCCGTGGTGCAGTGGAACGACTCTCGCGTAATTTTACGCAGCGTCATGATTCGTCCGCCCTTCTGGGCCTCCGTCCTTCACCGCGTTCAGGAAACGTTCTGACCATCGCCATGACGGCTCATCTTTTTTATCGACTGGCTCCCGAATCCGATTCCGCCTGCTGCCTGCGCGAGATGGAAGGTCCGTTGCGCGCCGCCACCCTGGACGAGGCCGCCTCCGCCCGCCTGGTGGTACCGGTCCCCGGCCTGGAGGTGCTGCTGCTCAAAACCCAGGCCCCCAAAATGAGCCGCCGCCAGATGGAGAAGGCCATCCCCTTCCTGGTGGAGGATCAACTGGCCGCCCCCCTGAGCGAACTGCACTGCGCCGTGCGGCGAGACAAGGAGCAGGGCGGCGCGGCGGTGGGCGTGGCGGCGAAGCGGCGCATGGAGCAATGGCTCGCCCAACTGGCGGAATTGTCGGTGCAACCCGCCGCCATGCCCCCCGAACCCCTCCTGCTGCCCTGGGTTCCCGGAACCTGGACCGTGGCCCTGGAGCCCCATCAAGCCCTGGTCCGCCTGGGTCCGTGGGAAGGGTTCGGCTGCGACCCGGAGAATCTGGAATTCCTCCTCGCCCGCGCCCTCACCGAGCGCCCCGCCCCCCAGCGCATCCGCGCCCTGGACTGGACCGGAACCCTGGAACCCGCCCCCCGCTGGTCCGGCGTCACGGTTCCGGTGGAGGCCTCCCCCCAGAGCGAGCCGCTGCTCCATCTGATGGCCACCGAATATCAGCGGGACCACGCCCTGGACCTGCTGCAAGGCGACTACGGCGTGCGGGAACAGTGGATCGAATCGTGGTGGAAACCCTTCCGCCTGCCCCTGCTGCTGCTCACCGCCTGGCTGATCCTCCGCCTGGGGTGGGACGTCATGGAGTTGCGCCGCCTCGAATCCCTGGTGGAACGGCGGGAGGCCCAAGTGGTCGCCCTCTTCAAGGAGAGTTTTCCCGAAGTGCAAAAAGTGGTCAGCGCCCAATCCCAAATGCGCAGCCGCCTGGATAACCTGCGCCAACGGGCCAAAAAGGGGGGAGCGGGATTCCTCGAACTGCTCTCCGCCGTCGGCGGGGTCTTCAAGGGAACCCCCAACCTGACGCTGCTCCACCTCAACCAACAGGAAAACGACCTGGACGTGCAGTTCCTGGTGGACAATCTGGAGGCCCTCTCCCAACTCAAGGAGCAGTTGCAGAAAATTCCCGGGTTGGAAGTGGAAATCCGCTCGGCGGCCACGCAAAAGGATAACGTCCTGTGCCACATCAAACTGGGACGCAAACACCATGCTGGATGAACTGTGGAATCGACTCAACCCGGCGGAACGGGGCTGGACGCCGTTGATGGCGGCGGGCTCCGGGGCGCTGCTGCTGGCCTTGCTCCTCGCCGTCCTCGCCTGGGAGAGCCGCATCGCCGCCCTGGAAGAGCAGGCGTCCACCCAAACCCGCGTCGTCGCCTGGATGCAAGAGGCCGCCCAGGAGGCGACCCAACTGCGCTCCACCCTCCCCCCCACCGGCGAAATCGCCCAAGGGCAAACCCTGATGGCGGTGGCGGAACGGACCATCCGCTCCAGCGGTCTGGAAAAAAATCTGACCCGGGTGGAGCCCGGCGAGCAAAACACGGTGCGGGTCTCCTTCGACGCGGTGGGATTCGACCGCTTGATCCACTGGCTCAACCAGTTGCAACGAGAGTTCGGGGTGGAGGCGGCCCGCATCAGCATCAAACGGGATGAGGCCCACGTCGGCATGGTCTCCGCCCGGCTGACCCTCTCGACGGTCAGCGCCCCCGGGGGCTCCTGATCCACCCACCGGGGCCGAGGGACGACGATGGCGAAAGGGTTGAAAATCGCGGCCACCGCCCTGGGGGCGATGCTGGCCTTCACCGCCTGGATGATCGCCTACCTCCCAGCGGAGTTGCTCATGCGCCTGCCCGAACCCTACACCCCCTTTCCCATGCGCCAACTGCAAGGGACGGTGTGGGACGCCCATGCCGAAGCCCTCGACCTGCCCCGCCTCTCCCTCCCTTCGGTGGGCTGGCAAGCGACCTTCTGGCCCCTGCTGTCGGGTCGTCTTGAGGCCGAGGGGTGGTTTGGTGCCCCGGAAACCTCCCGCCACGGTCGGGCCAAGGCCCTCGTCTCGAACAACGGCCACTCCATCCGCCTGGAACCTTTCGCCGCCCAACTCCCTCTAACGGATCTCCTCGCCCTGCTGGCCCCCCAGTTCGGCCTCCCCCTGGAGGGGGAGATTCGGGTGAACGGGGCCTGGGCCTCGATGGAACAGCAGCGCCTCGTCGGACTGGAAGGCGAACTCCGCGCCGCACGCCTGCTGCTCAAGGGGACCGGCATGGCCATTCCCCTGGGGGAGCTCGCCGCCCGGGCCGAAACCGAGGGCCAACTCATCCGCCTCACCGTCCGCGACGTGGAAAGCCCCCTGGAGGTCCGCCTCGACGGTGCCATCCAATCGTCCGACGGCCTGTGGCATCTGCGGGGGGTGGTCAAGGGTCGCACCCCGGAGGTAGAACCGGTGGTCAACCTGCTGAAAATGGCCGGCGGCGGTCCGGAAGACGGCGGTGCCCGCATCAACCTGAACGGGCGTTTACCCTAAGGTTGTCTCTTTACTTGCCCGTATTCCCCGGATCCTGGCCCCCAATCTCCTGTCATGCAACCTTTCGCCACGCTGGTTTTGATCCTATCATGAATCGAGAATGGATAGCGTTTTCTTACCATTTCTATCCAATTCCTCGCCAATCCCCCCCACCCGAGACGCCGACTTGATCGCCCATGGATTATTTACTGATCTCCGTCGATCCTGATGAAGTGGATGCGGAACGACGCAAGGCGCGGGAGTTGAAACGGTCCCCCTGGTGGAAAAATCAACTGGGAAAAGGGTTGTGCGCCTACTGCGGCGGACGCTTCTCCCCGGCGGAATTGACCATGGACCATAAACTCCCCCTGGTGCGCGGCGGGAAAACCTCCCGTTCCAATTGCGTTCCCGCTTGTAAAAGTTGTAACGAACGGAAACAAAATCATCCGGCCCAGGAGTGGAAAGTTCTGCTGGAGACCGGAGGAGAATCCTAATATACTGTCACGGTGAAATAGTGCGTCTCCGTGCGGTTCGCCATCACAGGGAGTGATGTCATGGCCAATATTTATGTGGGGCGTCAGCCCATTTACGATCGTGACATGAAGGTGTTCGCCTACGAAATTCTCTACCGCAGCGGCGACGTGAGCGCCGCCCGCGTCACCGATGGCAACCTCGCCACCTCTCAAGTGCTGCTTAACGCCATTTACGAAATCGGCCTGGATAAACTGACCGACAACCGTCCCGCCTTTTTCAATCTCACCCGCGATTTCCTGATGAAAGATCTGGACCTGCCCAAGGAAGGGGTGGTGCTGGAGGTGCTGGAGGACATCGACATCACCGACGACGTCACGGACGCGGTGCGCAAGTTGGTCAAAAAAGGGTATCGCATCGCCCTGGACGACTTCGTCTTCGAGGACAAATGGGCTCCCCTGTTGGAAATGGCCTTTGTCATCAAGGTGGAGGTGCCCGCCGTCAAACCGGAGGAGGCGGCGGGGCTGGTGGCCAAGCTCAAGCCCTACAAGGCCCGGCTGCTGGCGGAGAAGGTGGAGACCCACGAAGAGTATGAACTTTACAGAAACATGGGGTTCCACTATTTTCAGGGCTATTTTTTCTGCAAGCCCAAGGTGGTGGAACACAAAAGCGTCGCCCCCGGTCAATTGGCCGTCTTGCGCCTGATGGCACAGATTCAATCCCCCAAGGCCGACGTGGCGGAGTTGGAAAGGGTCATCGCCACCGACCCCCCCCTGAGTTTCAAACTGTTGAAATATCTAAACTCTCCTGGCATGGGGTTGCGCCATCGCATCCAGTCGATTCGCCAGGCCGTCACCTATTTGGGGCTCAAGCCGTTGCGCACCTGGGCCACCCTGTTGGCCATGACCAACATCAAGGGCAAGCCCAGCGAACTGACCAAAACCGCCCTGATCCGCGCCAAAACCTGCGAATTTTGGGCCGAAGCCCTCAAGCTGCCGGAGACCGATCGCTTTTTCATGGCCGGCCTGCTCTCCACCTTGGACGCCTTGATGGACCTCCCCCTGGATGAGGTGATCAAGGAGCTTCCCCTGGCGGATGAAGTGGTCAACGGTCTGCTGAAGGGCGAGGGGGATGTGGGACGCATCCTGGGCCTGGTGATGCAAAGCGAAAAAGGACAGTGGGACAAAACCGCCAACATGGAACGGCGCACCGGGGTCAACTTCAACGAGTTGCAGATGCGCGCCATGATCTGGGCCGACGAACAGATGCGCGAAATTGGGGTCTGATCCCCCGCCGCGACGCATCAATCCGCCGTTTCAGGCCAGGCCCGGCTTGGCCTGAAACGCCCGGCAGTTTTCCCCCGAGGCCCGCCGCACCTCCAAAGCGGGAAGCAGGCGGCTCTTGAACCCCATGGCCCGGCAGCCGTGGGGATGTTGCGCCTCCCAGGTGACGTAGTAATGCTGGCAGCGGCGGCAATCCACGCCGCCGTTTCCGCCGTTTCCTCCCGTTTCCTCCGCTGCCACGCCCGCCTCCTGTTTTCTTTCCCCGAGAGCCCTCGCAGCCTGTCGGATTCAGACTCCACCCATCATGCAACTCATGGATCATACCTCAATAAATTTTATAGCAATTCCATTTTAAAATTGCACTTATCGTCAAGCGGCGCCTGGGTTATGCAACCAACTCCCCAACCACGAAAACGTCA
>JADGAP010000039.1 GCA_015231965.1 Magnetococcales bacterium
CCCGGAGGATCAGCCATGACCACCGCCCGCCTGCTCATCGTCGACGACGAAAAAATCGCGGTGAAAAATTTGGAATACGTCATGCGCAAGGAGGGATGGGAGGTGGTGGGAGCCACCAGCGGCTCCGCCGCCCTCGACCTGCTGGAGCGGCAATCCTTCGACGTGCTGCTCACCGATTTGCGCATGGAAAAAGTGGACGGCTTCCGCCTGCTCCACACCTGCCGGGAGCGTTATCCCGACATCGAGGTGATCATCCTCACCGGCTTCGCCACCCTGGAGACGGCGGTGGAGGCGATGAAACAGGGGGCCTTTTACTACATCGCCAAACCCTTCCGCCTGGACGAAGTACGCAAGGTGACGGCGGAAGCCCTGGAAAAAGTGCGGCTCAAACGGGAAAACCGGCAACTCCGGGAGGTGATCGCCCGCTACCAGGGGGAACGACGGATCATCACCCAGGATCCGGCCATGCTCAAGCTCATCGAGTTGGCCCGCCGCATCGCCCCCACCGGCTGCAACGTGCTGATCAGCGGCGAAAGCGGCGTGGGCAAGGAGCTGTTCGCCCGCTTTCTCCACGAGGCGGGGAACCACCCCGCCGGTCCCTTCGTCGCCATCAACTGCGGGGCGTTCAACGAGGAGTTGCTGGAAAACGAACTGTTCGGTCACGCCAAGGGGGCCTTCACCGGGGCCTCCTCCCCGCGCAAGGGGTTGATCGAGGCGGCCCACGGCGGAACCCTCTTTCTCGACGAATTCACCGAAATGTCCGCCGCCATGCAGGTCAACATGTTGCGGGTGCTGCAAGAGCGGGAGGTCCGCCCGCTGGGGGAGAACGCCCCGGTGTCGGTGGACGTGCGGTTCATCGGTGCCACCAACCGCAATCTGACGGAAGAGGTGCGACAGGGGCGATTCCGTCAGGATCTTTTTTACCGGCTCAACGTGGCCAATCTGGCCATCCCCCCCCTGGCCCGGCGCAAGGGGGACATTCCCCTGCTCTGCCACTATTTTCTGCGGCAATTCGCCGAGCAGTTTCACAAGGAGGTGGAGGCGTTCGATCCGGCGGCCATGGCCCTGCTCACCGGCTACGATTATCCCGGCAACGTGCGGGAACTGCGCAACGTCATCGAGCGGGCGGTGGCCATGGGCTCCGGCCCCGTGCTGCGCGGCGAACAGCTTCCCGAGGAGTTGCGGCAGCTCTCCATCCGCATTTTGCGCCGCCCGGAGGGCCGCCTGCCCACCCTGGAGGAGCGGGAAAAAGAGTACATCTTGTGGGTGTTTCATCACGAAGCCCGGGGCAACCAGACCCTGGCGGCCCAAATGCTGGGCATCGACCGGGTTTCGTTGTGGCGCAAGCTCAAACGGTTCCAGGGGGAGGAAGAAGAGAACGGCTGAACCAAAAGCGGCCCTCCCCCCCTTGTTTTCACGCCCCGGGAGGGGCACATTGAAGGATGGAATCCGTCACTCATGAACCATCGTCCGTCCCCGTGGGAGTTCCCCCGCCGGAGGACGACGGCGCGAAGACCTCGACTTCAAGAAAAAAGCTCAAAGGGAGATTCGACCAATGAAGGGATGGATCGGGCGAATGACGGCGGGCGCTGCGATGGCGACGCTGTTGCTGTCGAGCTGGGGCGCCCAGGCGGGGGGATGGGGCGGCCCGGAATTGGTGGAGCTGGTCAAACGGCTCAAACCGGTGGTGGTCAACATCAGCGCCACCCAAAAGACCCACCTCGGCGGCAACGGCAAAAACGGCGGCGAAGGCGGCATGCCGGGCAACCCCTTCGAGGGCACGCCCTACGAAGATCTGCTGAAACGTTTTTTTGACATGATGCCCGAGGATCAAGCCTTCAAATCCTCCAGCCTGGGGTCGGGGGTGATCATCGACAAGGAAGGGTTGATCCTGACCAACAACCACGTGGTGGAAGAGGCGGACAACATCACCGTCAAACTGTTCGACGACCGGGAGTTTCCCGCCGAGGTGGTGGGACGGGACGCCAAGACCGATCTGGCCCTGATCCGCATCGAACCCAAGGGCGACCTGCCGGTGGCCAGGTTGGGGGATTCGGACAAGGCCGAGGTGGGGTCGTGGGTGGTGGCCATCGGCAACCCCTTCGGACTGGAAGCCACCGTCACCACCGGCATCATCTCCGCCCGGGGACGGGTGATCGGCAGTGGCCCCTACGACAATTTTCTCCAGACCGACGCGGCCATCAACCCGGGCAACTCCGGCGGCCCCCTGTTCAACACCGAGGGCGACGTGGTGGGAATCAACACCGCCATCTACTCCCGCTCCGGCGGCAGCATGGGCATCGGCTTCGCCATTCCGGTCAATCTGGCCAAAACCGTGGCCCCCCAGTTGAAGGCCAGCGGCAAGGTGGTCCGGGGCTGGCTGGGGGTGCGCATCCAAAGCATGAACAAGGAGTTGGCGGAGGCCATGGGGCTGTCGGGCAAGGCCGGGGCGCTGGTGGCCAGCGTCGATGCGGAGAGCCCGGCGGAAAAAGGCGGCCTGCGCACCGGCGATGTCATCCTCAAGTTCGACGGCAAAGAGGTCAACCGGATGCGGGAGCTGCCCACCCTGGTGGCCGAAACCCCGGTGGGCCGCGACGCCCCGGTGGAAGTGGTGCGGGATGGCAAAACGGTCCATCTCTCCATCAAGGTGGGAGAGATGAAGGAGGAGGAGTCGGAAGTCGCCCTGCTCAAGGACAAGTCGGGCAAGAAAAGCGATAAACCGGAACAAACCGAGGTGCTGGGGATGACGGCGCGGGATCTCACCCCCGAGCTGCGCCGTCAGTTGGAGGTGAAGGAGCCGGTGAAAGGGGTCTACATCGCCAACGTGGCTCCGGACAGCGAGGCCTTCAAGGCGGGCATCCGGCGCGGCGACGTGATCACCGAAATCAACCGCAAACCCACCCCCTCCACCTCCGAACTGGTCAAGGCGGCCAAGGGGCTGAACAAAGGGCAGAAAGCCCTGATCCTGCTGATGCGGGGCGGCGAACCCCTGTTCCTGGCCCTGGATGTGAAATAATCCCAACCCCACCTTCGCGGGACGGACCCCCTGGCGGTCCGTCCCGCTTCCCCGCGTCGCCCCTTCCGCCCCATCCGGAATCCCCACCTCCCCCCCGGGGCATCCCCCATCCCGGCCGTCCCCGGCGCCGTTTACTTTCGAGAACCCGTTCCATTCAAAAAGAACTTCATGATTGCCCATCACCCTGTTACACTCGTTGGAGAAATGTTTGTCGACTCGATGGAGTACGGAAGACATGGAGGTCCGCCGTCCGCCATTCATCCGCAGATGCTACGGACAAGAAGATAAATTTTCTCCAGCGGAGAGTGGTTGATGGAGAAGGCCTGCCGCATCTTGATCGCCGATGACAGCGCCCTGGCGCGGCGCCAGCTCATGCGCCTGCTCCAACCCCTCAACGCCGAGATGGTGGAGGCCAAGGATGGCAATGAAGGGCTGCAATTGGCCCTCTCCGACCACTTCGACTTGATTGTCACCGACTTTGACATGCCCCACCTGGATGGCCGAACCCTCTGCAGTCGCCTGAAGGAGCTCCCCCAAACCAGCGGCATCCCGGTCATCCTGGTCAGCGCCTACGACAGCCCGGAGGAGATCAACCTGGGGTTCCAGGCCGGGGCGTCGGGCTTCGTCTCCAAAACCGAGGCCCCGCAACGGCTGCTGGACCGGGTGAAAAAAATTTTATTCAAGGCCAGACTGCAAAGCGACCAGTTGATTCTGGTGGTGGAAGACACCCCCACCATTCAGGTGATGGTGAAAAAGGCCCTGATCAAGGCGGGATTTCAAGTGGCCCTGGCCAACAATGGCCAAGAGGCGATGCACTTTCTCTCCGGCAATCGTCCCGATCTCATCCTGAGCGACATCAACATGCCGGTGATGGACGGCTTCGCCTTTTGCGAGTCGGTGCATCACAATCCCGAACTGGCGGTGATCCCCTTCGTGGTCATGAGCACCAACAGCGACCGGGGACACATCCAGCGCATGATCCAGTTGGGGGCCAACACCTACATCATCAAGCCGTTCAATCTCGATCAACTGGTGGTGTTGGTGGAAAAGCTGCTCTCCGACCAGTTTCTCATCCTGCTCAAGGAGAAGGAGCGGCTGGAGGGGGAGCAGGCGATGGTGCTGGGGAGCATCACCAGCCTGATTTCGGCGTTGGAGGCGCGGGACGAATACACCCGGGGCCACTCCGACGCGGTGTCGCGCATCTCCGCCCAATTGGCGGAACTGGCCGGTCTGCCCCCCACCGAGATCCAGCGCATCGCCTTCGGCGGCACGCTGCATGACCTTGGCAAGATCGGGGTGCGGGACGCGGTGCTGCTCAAGCCGGGCAAACTGACCGACGAGGAGTTCGCCCAAATCAAGGATCATCCGGTGATCGGGGCTCGCATCCTGCGCCCCATCCCCAGCCTCTCCGACGTCATTCCCATCGTCCTGTCGCACCACGAGCAGTTCAACGGCAAGGGATATCCCAACGGCCTGAAGGGCGAGGAGATCCCCTTCTGGGCCCGGCTCACCGCCGTGGCCGACATCTGGCACGCCCTGGTCAGCGACCGCCCCTACCGCAAGGGCATGCCCCTGGGCAAGGCCCTCTCCATCATCGAGGAGTGCCGCGGCAATCAGCTCTGCCCCGATTGCGTCCACCTCTTCATGCTTTGGGTCGCCAATAAAAATTTCGACCCCACCAAGGAGGGACAGGACCTCTGGTAGGGAATGTCACACCGCCTTCGCGCTTCTTTCCCTCTTTTCCGTCCCATCCCCAATCATGCCTCGCCATTTCCTCCTTTTGGGCAAACGCGATGAAAACGCCCCTCAAGCCCGAGCGCCGAACCGTCCCAACCGCCCCCCGAAAACCTCGCCCCCCGGGGTGGATTTGGGGCCTGCTGGCGGCGCTGGCGTTGGCAGGAGGAATGGCCCTCGCCGCCCCCGCCGTTCACGCCGATTCCATCTCCGCGTTGCGCCAGTCCGCCGAACAGGGCGACGCCAAGGCGCAAAACAATCTGGGTGCCCTCTACGCCCGGGGGCAGGGCGTACCGCAAGATTTCACGGAGGCGGCGAAATGGTACGCCAAGGCCGCCGAGCAGGGTCTGGCGGCGGCTCAGGTCAATTTGGGGGCGATGCATGCCAAGGGACGGGGCGTCCCCCAGGATTTTCAGGCGGCGCTGCGGTGGTATCGGCGGGCGGCGGAACGGGGATACGCCTTGGCCCAGGTCAACCTGGGCGTGATGCATACCCTGGGACAGGGCGTAACGCGGGATGACGCGGAGGCGGCGCGATGGTTTCGCCAAGCGGCGGATCAAGGATTGGCCCTGGGGCAACACAACCTGGGGGTGATGTACGCCAAAGGCCAGGGGGTGGCGCGGGATCTGGTTCAGGCCCACATGTGGCTCAATCTGGCGGCAGCCCGGGGCCATCAACAGGCCGTCCGAGCCCGGGAGGAAGTCGCCCGGAAAATGACCCCGGAGCAGCTCGCCCAAGCTCAGGAGTTGGCCAAAGATTGGAAGCCGCCCAACCCTCCCCAGCCCCCCGCCCCCCCGGGGAGCCCGCGTAAAAAGCCCGCTGCGGTCCTCCCCGGTCGCATCATCTGACCCTGACGGACGCCGCCAAGCCCTCGGGGATGGGGTGACGCCCCTCTCTTCGGCTCAGTGGGGCTTTTTCCCCTGCAATCCGGCCTGCAATTCGGCCTGCATTGCGTCCTGCATCTCGGCGGCCCGCTTTTCCTCTTCCTGCTTCAGGTGATAGGCGCGGATGGACGCCTCCTCCACCTCCCGCATCATGCTTTGGCGGGCCTGCATCAGCCAGTCCATGGGGATGCGGGTGGTCTTGGCGATCTGCTTGATCGGTTCGTTGCGCTGGAAATGGCGTTCCGCCAGGGTGATCTTGATGAAATCATCCAGGATGATCCCCTTGAGCTCCCCGTCGGCCACTTTCAAATCCTCGGCCAACTGCTCCCAGGTTCGTTTTCCCGCCGCCACCCCCTGGCGTAAAAAGGCCATGGCCTGTTCGTAAATCCGATCATCCTCGGCGGAAAAGCCGCTGGCGTTCACCTGGTGGCGCAGATGGTAATCGTCGTCCGAATCTTGGTTCATGAAAGCTCTCCCGAGGTCGCGCCGCCGCTCTCCGCCACTTCGTGGGAGAAGGGATTGCTCCCCCCGTGCAACTCGTACACCAAATGGCTGGCAATGAAGACCGACGAATAGGTGCCGAAGGTCACGCCGATGAACAGGGCCAGGGAAAAGTCGAAAATCACCTCGCCGCCGAAGAGCAGCAGGGCGATCAGCACCAGCACCACGGTTCCCGAGGTGATGATGGTGCGCGACAGGGTCTGAGTCACCGATTCGTTGAGGATGAAGTACAACGTTTTGTTGCGATACCGCCGGCTCTCCTCGCGGACCCGATCGAAGACGACGATGGTGTCGTTGATGGAGTAGCCGATGATGGTCAAAATCGCCGCCACCACGGTCAGATTGAAATCCCGTTGGGTGACGGAGAAAAAGCCGATGGTGATGATCACGTCGTGGAACAAGGCCAGCACCGCCCCCAGGGCGAAGCGATATTCAAAGCGCAAGCCGACATAGATCAAAATGGCGATGAGGGCGTAGAAAACCGCCAGGATTCCTTGCTGGGTCAACTCCTTGCCCACCTGAGGTCCGACGAACTCCACCCGCCGCAACTCCACCTCCCCCTTCCCGCCGGCCAGGGGTTTCAGGGTCTCCATGATTTTGACGGCCAATTTCTGGTGCGCCCCCCCCTCCTGGACGTCCCCCTTGGCGGCCGCCGCCTCCGTCTCTTCCTTTTGCGGAACCCGGATGATCAGCTCATCCGAGCCGGTTCCGAACTCCTGGATCATCACCTCCCCCAGGTGGAGCGCGTCGAGGGAATGGCGAACCGCCGAGACCTCCACCGCTTGGGGAAATTTGACCTGAATGAGCGCCCCCCCAGCGAAGTCGATGCCAAAATTCAGCCCCTGGAAGATCAGGGAGAGAACGCTGATCAGCGTCAACAGGCCGGAAAAAATATACGCCGGTCGGCGAAACCCGACGGTGTCGATCTGACGGGTGATGTGAAAAATTTCCATGACGCGAGGCCCTTGCGATTCCCGTTAGGATTCAGATGCTCAAGCGCTGCACCCGGCGATTTTTGAGGATCATCTCCACCAACCAGCGGGTGATGTAGATGGAAGTAAACATGGAAGCGATGATGCCGATGCTCAAGGTGACGGCGAATCCCCGCACCGGTCCGGTGCCGAACTGAAAGAGAATCAGCGCCGTGATCAGGGTGGTGATGTTGGAGTCGAAGATGGTCAGGAAGGCCCGATCGTAGCCGTGTTCAATGGCCGCCAGGGGCGATTTGCCCATCCGCAGCTCCTCGCGGATGCGTTCGTAGATCAAGACGTTGGCATCCACCGCCATGCCCACCAGCAGCACGATGCCGGCGATGCCCGGCAACGTGAGGGTGGCCTGCAACCCCGCCAGCGCCGCGAGGATGATGAGCATGTTGAGCGTCACCGCCACATTGGCCAGCCAGCCGAAGCCCTTGTAGTAGACGGCCATGAAACCGATCACCAGCAGACTGCCGATGATCATGGAGCGCACCCCCTGGGTGATGGAGTCGCTGCCCAGGGTGGGGCCGACGGTGCGCTCCTCCAGGATGGAGACCGGCGCGGGCAACGCCCCGGCCCGCAGCACGATGGCCAGATCGTGGGCCTCCTCGGTGGTATAGCTGCCGGTGATCTGGGCCTTGCCGCCGCCGATCTTTTCGCGAATCACGGGGGCGGTGTAGACGGTGTTGTCCAGCACCACCGCCATGCGCTCGCCCACGTGCTCGCCGGTGAGCTGCTCGAACTTGCGCGCCCCCTGGCGATTGAAGGTGATGCTGACGTAGGGCTCGTTGAACTGGTCATAGTTGACCCGGGCGTCGGTGAGCAGATCGCCGGAGATGACGGTGCGTTTTTTCAGCAGATAGGGCTGTTTGCCGACGTTCTTGCCGTTCTTGCCCTTGGCCGGGGCCTCGCTGTAGAGAATCACGTCGCCGGGGGGAACCTTGCCCGCCATGGCGGCGGCCATGTCCCCCTTTTCATCCACCATCTTGAACTCCAGCCGGGCGGTGCGTCCAATCAGCGCCTTGGCCCGGGAGGGATCCTTGAGTCCGGGCAACTGCACCAGAATCCGCTCCTCCCCCTGCCGCTGGATGGTGGGCTCAGCCACCCCGAACTGGTCGATGCGGGAGCGGATGGTCTGGATCGACTGCTCCACCGCGAACTGCCGGATCTCCTTGGCTTCCTTTTCCTTCAATTGCAGGCGGACGATCCCCGGCTCGCTCTCCATCTTGAGGTGGGGATACATTTTGCCCAGCACCGCCTGCACCTGCCCCGGATCGCCCTGATCCGAAAGCTTGACGGTGAGGGCGTCGGGTCCGCTGCGCTCCACCCCCTTGACGGCGATTTTTTCCTTGCGCAGTTCGCCCCGCACCTCGTCCACCCAGTTTTCCACCGTCTGCTCCACCGCCTTGTCGGCCTCGACGCGGAGCAACAGGTAGAGCCCCCCTTGCAGATCCAGGCCGCGGCTCACCACCGCCGTGGGCAGCCATTGGGGCCACCAGGGGGGCGCGCCACCCATCAGGCTGGGCAGGGCGTAGAGCAGGGAGATCAAAAAGCTGGCGCCCATCAGGGCAATTTTCCACCACGCGACAGGGCGCATCGGGATCGTTCCGCTAGGGTAGGAGAGTGGAGAGAGCGGGGCGAAGATCCCCGGGGAGTCGCCGCCGGATCAAGTCCCGGCGTCCTTGTCGTTGGCGGCGTCGCCCCCGACGCTCTTGGCAACGATGCCGGAGACGGTGGCGCGACGCACCTTGACCCGCACCGAACGCTTCTCCTTGGGCGAAATATCCACCTCGCCCACTTCCAGCACCACCACGTCATCTTCCACCCGGGAGACGCGACCCAACAGCCCGCCGGCGGTGACCACCGAATCCCCCCGTTGCAGATTTTCCACCATCTCCTTGTGCTGCTTGGCCTGCTTCTGCTGGGGCCGGATCAGGAGAAAATAAAAAATGGCGAAGAGCAGCACCCAAAACACCATGGTGGAAAGGGTGGCCTCGGTGGACGACTGGGACGAGGAGGCTTGGGCGTGGGCGGCGCCGATGATCAAATCCAACATGGGGTTCTCCTGGGGCGCGGAATGGTTGCTTTGAATCAAGAAGCGGCGCGAGCGGGGAAGGCTCACCCGATGTTCCGCCGTGGGTTCCGGGCAAACCCTCATACAACCATGAATCCCCCCTTTTCGTCAAACGTTCGCGGCCTGAACCCAACCTTATCTTCCCCTGTCCAGATCGCGATCCCCCCTTCCCAGGGGGCGCACGCCGCTATTTTTCGTCTGAAAACGGCTGGATTCGTCGCTGTCCCCCCATTTCGCCATCGCCATCCATTGTCACCCCCCCCGGATTTGGCTAAGGTGATCCTTAGAAATCGAATTGCATCCGATGTCAGGAAACGACCCCTCTCAAAGAGTTTCCCCAATCGCCATGAATGATCTCCAGCAACGGCTGGTCAAGATGGTGGACAAGATGCCCGCGTTCCCTTCGAGCGTGAGCCGTGTCCTCCAACTGACCTCCGACATCAACTGCTCCCCCAAGGAGCTGGTCCAGGTCATCGACCACGACCCGGTCATGACGGTGAAAATCCTCAAGTTGGTCAACTCCGCCTATTTCGGCTTGGCGCGAAAGATCATCTCCGTCAACCAGGCGGTGGTGTTCGTGGGGATCAACACCATCAAGAATCTGGCCTTGACCATCGCCACCATGGGCATGCTGCCCAAGGAAAACCGGGCGGGCATGAACATGACCCGCTTTCTGCTCCACTCCCTGGGCTCGGCCACGGTGGCCAAAATGCTCAGCCAACGGTTGGACGTCCCCCCCCTGGAGTCCACCGACTACTTTGTCGCCGGCCTGCTGCACGACTTCGGCAAGGTGGTCTTCGCCCAGTTTATGCCCTCCGAGTTCGAGCGGGCGCTGAAACGGGCGGAAAAGGGCAAGATGGAACTCCATCTGTCGGAAATGGAAGAGGTGGGGGCCGATCACTCCCAGTTGGGGGGCATGCTCGGCGAAAAGTGGCAGTTGCCCGCCGATCTGGTGACCTGCATTCGGGAGCATCACGCCCCGGTCTCCACCGGCAAGGTGGCCATGATGCGGGATTGTGTCATCGCCGCCAACGAAATCACCAAGTTCGCCGACTTCGGCAACGCTGGCAGTTGCGTGGTCGAGGCCTTTCCCGAGGGGGTCGCCCAACGCTTCAACATGGAGGTCAAGGAGTTGGCTGGATCCCTGACCAATTTGTCCGAGGAGTTGGAAAAAACCCGGATTTTTATTCGCCTGTAAATATGCGGCCCTCTTTTCCGGCAGGAGATGGGGATGAAGCTGATTTTTCGTGGGGTAAGGGGATCCATTCCGTCGCCCGGACCGAAAACGGTGCGCTACGGCGGCAACACGACGTGTCTGGAAGTCCGTTCCGATGACAACGACCTGATCATCCTGGATGCGGGCACCGGCATTTTTCCCTTGTCGCAAACCCTGTTTCCCGAACTCCCCCTCACCGTCCACCTGTTCATCACCCACACCCACTGGGATCACATTCAGGGGTTGCCGTTTTTCATCCCCCTCTTCATCCCGGGCAACACCTTGCGCATTCACGGTGCCGCCGATCCCATCACCCAGCGGGAGGTGAGCGAGGTTCTCTCCCGGCAGATGGAATACGCCTATTTTCCCATCCGCGAAGCCGAGTTGAAGGCCCGCCTGGAGTATGTTTCGCTCCAGGAATGCGAGGCCATCCAGGCCGGGTCGGCGGTGGTGACCAACATCATGATGAACCATCCGGTGATCAATTTCGGCTACAAGGTGACGTGCAACGGCAAAACCCTCTTTTTCACTGGGGATCACGAGTGGCCCTACAACATCTACGAGCCGGGGGATGACTACTACCACGAGTACGAAGGGTTGATCGCGCAAAAGCGCCAATCCATCGTCGAGTTCATTCGTGGGGTGGACGTGCTGGTGGTGGATTCGGCCTACACCGAAAAAGAGTATCCCGCCAAGAAGGGGTGGGGTCATGGCACCTTCGACACCACCATCCTGTTCGCCCGGGAGGCGGGGGTGAAGCATCTGTTTTTCACCCATCACGAACCCACCCGCGGCGACGACGCCCTGGAAAAGGTGTTCCAGGAGGCGTTGGATCGTCACCCCCGCCAACCGGGGGATCCGGAATATCATCTGGCCATGGAGGGCGTTCCCTTCGAGTGGTGAGGCGGGGAAGGTCTTCGTCCCCTTTGAAAATCTGGACGCCTTTGGCGACGATTGGGCGCGCTGCGCCATGAAAACAGCGTCAAAAATCAAGACCTTGGGGGGACAGAGAACTGTCCCCCCACCCCCCCTTCACCTTTTTCTGCTCATAAAAGCATTTTTCATCTTTAATGATCCATCTGGGTTCATTCCTCTGGGCGTTTTTACTTCGTCCGCCGCGCCTTGCCCTGGCGGATCACCACCTCGCCCTGCCCCGCCACGGTCAACCGGCCCGCCAACACCGCCTCGGCCTGTTTCGCCGTCACCGCCCCCGCCTCGCCGCTCAACGACACGTCGGTCAAGCGCAGGTTTTCCATCCCCCACCAGCTTTCCAACCCCAACCGAGCCAACGCCGCCCGCATCGCCTTGGCCAGGGCGGGATCATGTCCCGCCGCCCGCCGCAGCTTGGCCATGTCCAATTGCAAGGCGGGAATCTCCCCCTGCCAGCGCCAGACCCCGGGCCGGGTTCCATCCTCGGTTCCGGAAAAGGTCGCCCCCTCCGCCCGCGCCCCGTCGCAGTGGAGATCCGACGCCACCAGCCGACCCCGCTGCCGCCCCGGTTCACGACGCCCGGTCAGGCGCACGTCCGAAAATCCGCAACCGGTCAGGGGCAGGGGGAACCCCCACCGCGCCGGAATGCGCTCCAGGGTCAGGGAGGCCCCATCGGCCCGCCACCCCCCGTCCGGCGCGACGCGGAGGAAGAATTGATTCAGGCTCCCCTCGGGAATCACCAGCCGTCGCGCCTCCCCCTCCTTTCCCTTGGGGGTGATGCGCACCGAACCCGACTCGATGCGCAGGCGTTGGATCGGCAGGTTCCCCGCCCCCTCCGCCGAAAGCCGCAAGAGTTTGCCCAACAGTCGGGCCAAACGCGGTCCCTCCCCTTCCGCCTCCTCCAACCGCAATTCCACCGACAGCGGCGACAAGGCGTGGAGCATCAACGCCCCCCGAACCTTCAATCCCTCCTCATCGATCCGCACCTGCTGGGCCAGCAGCTCCTCCCGCGCCGGACGAGGCACCGCCGCCTCACCCGCCGTCAACGGAAAGGATGAATCCAAGGTCAAGAGCAGCGCCGAACAAAACAGGAACCTCCGAACCCAGGAGGAACTTCGGAAGAGTTGGGACGAAAAAGAGGGAATCATGAGGAAGGATGCGACGGAAGCCGTTGCCCAAGCCTCCACTCTCGAAGAAATTCCGGGGCCCAATCCACCCCATGGGACCAAACCACGATCCGCAACAGCGGATGCCGCGCGGCTGAGGCAAAGATTCGGCGATCCCGCAAGGAGGCGAAAAGCTCTCCGGTCAACGCCTCGGAATGATCCCCCTCTCCAGATTCGCCGCTGTTGAATGCCCTCCGCAAACGGTACGCCCTGACAGGCTGGATGCTGGCGGTGTGTAAGATCATGTTCTCACTCCAGAGGGGAAATCGGTTCCAAGGATTCTCGCCGGGAAGATCCTGGGAATGAAACGGACCGTTGGGAAGGAACGCGGAGTGTGGTGAACAACGCCCCGGGTCGTTTCACGCGCTTTTCAACGCCTGCTCGTCCTCGTCGTCGCCGGACTCGTCCCCTTCCTGCCGTTCGACGATGGAGACATCCAGGGCACGGTAGGTGCCGTTGCGTCCCGGAGCGACCTCGAATTCGATGATGTCGCCGTGTTCGGGGGAGCGTTCCGGATCGATGAGTTCGGAGATGTGGAGATAGATGTCATTGCGGCGGCATTTGGCGAAGCCGTAGCCCTTGTGGGGATAGTAGATGGTCACCATGGCCCGTTCCCGGGTTCCGATGGCCAGATTGTCCCCGATGCCCGCCAGGGGCGAGGGGGAGCGCCCCCGGTAGGGCTTGACGCCGGTGGCGATGAGCCCTTCCTGATCGGTGCAGACGTTGAACTCCACGATGTCGTTGACCCGCACCTCGGTTTCGTCCACCTCCTCCGGCGGAATGTAGAAGGTGATGAGCTGCGAGTTGTTGTCGCGGATGGTGATCGCCCCCGAGTCCCGGGGATCGAAGGATTCCACCTGACCATGGAGCCGCGCCCCCAACACCAGCACCGTGCTGGCCTGGGGACGCCCTCCCTTGCCCGGCATGATGGTAAAGCGCACCCGGTCGTTCTCCTTCACCGGGGCGCGGTCCACCACGTAGGCCATGTGGAAGTAGATCTCCTGATACTCGCCATAGGCGTTGATGTACTCGATGAAGCCGAACCCCCGATCGTGCTTGAAGGCCGACACCCGCCCCGGAAGAAACACCGGACCCAACACGTCATCCCCCCCCTCCGACTCCTCCAGGGAGGGCTGCGGATTGGGGTGAAAATCCGACTCCCGCTCCTGCCAAAAGACGGCGAAGCACTCCATCGGCTCCCGCCGCCCCTTCAGGCGAAACTGGGAGAGGGAGCGAAAGTAGGCCTCGTGGCTCCGTTCCTGCCGCGCCCCGGCACCGGAGTGAATACGGGTGAGATTGCCCGCCAGATAGGCGTCGCCGGTGAGCAGCACCGCCCCGGGCCACCCCTTATCCAGCAGACGAACCGCCAAATCCTGGGCGACGCCGAAATAATCCCATCCCCCCCCAGGCGTTTCGACGGCGAAACACTCGCCGCTGGAGACGGCGCACACGCACCCCCGGGAGGTTCCGTCCCGCTCCCACCACTCCTGCAACAAAACCGCCGTCTGAATGGCGTCCTCCGTCGCCTCGAAGGCGGCGATCAAGCCGTCGGAGGTGATTTTCAGCACCTCCCCCCGCATCGCCTCCACCCGGCGGGCGGTCTCGCCATAGAACCGGGCGAAGAGCGCCGCCCCCTCCTCACCCCCCAACGCCGCCTTGAGGGCCGGAGCGTGGTGCAAATCGGCGCAGAGAAAACCTCGGAGGCGCCGACGGGCAGGGGCTTCCCCGGTCAAGGCGTTCCATCCGTCGTACCAAGTGTGGGCCATGAGGGCTCAATCCAAAACACAGTAGGGAGGCCAGCGGATCCCTCCAACTCGCCCATCGGTGAATGCGGAGGCGCTGCACGATTATTTTATTTTATTCAATCGTTCGCCATCCGCCAACTCTTTCAGCAGGAATCGTCCAATTGTCCCCTTGCATTCCCCCGGGCCCTCCGCCTCCCGAGGCCGTACCAAGGGGGATAAAATTCCCCCCGAAAGGCAAATTTTGCACGTCAGACCATGGACTCTCACCTGAACGCATTCATAACTACTTGATATTATTACAGATAAAAATTGGAACGGCCATTGCATTATCCCTTGGTGACAGGATCCGGCGTCCCCCTCCCGCTCTCGGGAGCGGGAGCCGAAGGGCTCGAACCCTCAGGAGGAGGAGACTTCCATGTACATCTTCAACGGCCAAGCCTCGCCCTCGCCCCTCATGCCGGTGGAATTTTTGAGCGCCGCCGGATCCCTTGCCAATCGCCGCCAAGTGGTGCTGCGGAAAGGTTGGGGCGTGGGCGGCGGCAACGCTCTGTCGCTGCGGGGCGCCCTGGAGTTGGCCCTGGGCGAAACCCAAGGGGTTTGGCAAGCGGTGGCCGAACGGTTCGACGTGCGCCGCCTCTCCACCGAAGAGTTGGAAACGGCGGCGGGGGAGCTTTACAGCGGCGGGGCCATCAGCGCCCACGACTATTTGCTGCTGGTCGCCTCCGGCTTTCACGCCGCCCCCGACGTTCGTTGGCTCACCGGCGTCGACGACGACGGCCGCCTGGACTGGGTGGCGGAGTACGAAGCCCGCCTGGCCCAGGACGCCGGCAACGGCCCCAAGGGCGCCTTCGAGGAGAAAGCCCGGGTGCTGGGACATCTGGCCCGCCTGGACGCGGTCAACCAAACCTTCCGCTCCCCCTCCCTGCCCTGGTGAGTGAAGAACCGAACGCAATCCCTGGGAGAACCCCCATGTTTCACGATGTAGAGCCAGTCATTCTCGACAAACAGCGCCTTGATCGGGAACCGGAGCGCCACCCCGGCGAGGGACGAAACCGGGGCTTCGGCCGCGGTGCCCCCCATGGAACGCCCTTCGATCAATTGCTGCGGCAGGCCCTGGGCGACGCCATCACCTTCACCCCTCCCCTCTCGCCGCCCACCCCGGACCACGCCCCACCCCGCCGCACCGCCGGAGAAGACCTCTGGCGCCAGGCGGCGGAACAGTTCGATCCGCGCCGCGCCACCTTCCAGCAATTGGCCGAACTGGCGCTGCGGCTCTACCGGGAGGGGGCGGTGAGCGTGTTGGAGTATCTGTTGTTGGCCTCCTCGCCGGAGGATGAATCCTCGGTCTTCGGCGACGTCCTCTTCACCCCCGCCGATGCGGCGGGCCGGTGCGACTGGATCGCCGAATTCGAGGCCCGACGGGAAGCCGCCCGCCATTACGACCACTACGCCAGCATCGACGCCATGGAGCGGGTGCTGGACAACCTGAAACGGGTGGAAGCGGCCCGGGGACGATCCTTGGCGGCCTCGGCGTAATCGCCCCTTCCCGCCCCGCGCCCCCTCCCCCTTTTTCCCCAACCGATTCACCCTGTCATGCGCATTGCGGGAGCCCCGCCATGTCCTTCATCCAAGCCCTCCACACTCCCTGGACCCTCACCCGTTCCCGGGTCAGCGCCTCCCCGAACCCCGTCACCTCCTTCGACGCCCTGCTCCACCAGCAGGAGACGGCCATGGACGCCGCCAACCCGGCGGTGGTGATCCGCACCAACCGCACCCGGGAGCAGATCAACGACATGTTAAGCCAGGGGATGATCTCCCGCACCGAGGTGGGGCTGTTCAGCCTGCTGATGTTGCAGGCGGAAAACGGTCACGGGCCGTCGGGGGCCTTTTTGAGTTCGCTGCGCATGAAAACCACCCTGACCGCCTGGAGCCTCCAGGGGCAGGCTCAAGGCGGCCCCGGCGGCGACGCGGCGACCTTGATCTCCTGGTGGGCCCTCGCCCAGGAGGTGGACGCCTGCGGCTTCGTCAACGTGGGGTCGGATCAACTCTGGACCTTTCCCCACCCCCGCGCCTCTCCCACCGTTCAAGGGGCTTGGCGGGAGATCACCCAGCAACTCTCGGAGCAAACCAAACAGTTTCGCGTCGCCATGTTCCTCGCCCGCCTGTTCGAGGCCAACGTGGGCGAGGCCCGGCTGTTGCGTTCCGGCGAACCGGGCTTTCGCAACCCCTTCGGCGACGGACTGTTCACCCTCCACGACATGCTCTCCGGCATGATCCAGGACCTGGACCGCATCTCCTCCGTCGATCTCCAACAAAACCGCGACGAGCAGACGGGATTCCTCCAGGAGTTTCGACAAGCCCTGGAGCGGCGCGGCGTCGGCTCGGGCAAGGGGCTGGGATTTCCCCTCTTCTAACCGCCATGACGCCCTTGCGTCACCCCGAAGCACGAAAAAACCCGGGGACTCTCCTCCAGCCCCGGCTCCCTCACCCTGACCCTCTCCCGGGGGGAGAGGGGATGTTTCTGTCGGGTTGTTTCACGGCAAATCCGCTCTGGATGTTTTCCCATCGGCGCAAAAAAGCCGGGGCGTGAACCCCGGCTTTTCCGTTCCTTCACAAAGGCCGTCAGAGCAAGCCCGACAACCCGTTACTTCTTGGCGGGAGCGGCGGCGGGAGCGGCCTTCTTGTCGTCAGCCTTGTGGCCGTCATGCCCTTCTTTCTTCTTTTCGTCCTTCTTGCCATCCTTGGGGGCTTCCATGGCCAGCAGCATGGTCCCTTCCAACTGCCCCATCTGCGGCGCCTTCTTGGCCTTCTTCTTGCTTTTCTTGCCCTTCTTGGCCTTCTTGGCGACCTGCTGCTCGTCACCCTTCAGGGTGTTGGCGGCCAACAGCTCGTCACTGGAGACCACCAGGGGCTGATTCCACACGCTGCCGCCGCTCCAGTCCACGCCCAGGGCCAGCACTTCGCTGGTCAGGCTGGACTTCTTCATCTCCTTCTTCTTGGCCTTCTTCTTCTTGTCCTGCTTTTTCTCTTGCTTCTTCTCGGCACCGGGGGCCTTGGGGGCTTCGGAGGCCATCACCGCGCCCGCGCCCAAGAAAGCAACACCCACCATCATGGCCAACATCTTCTGCATCCCATTCATCTGAAAACTCTCCTTTCCTCATTGAACCCAATTTTTATTAAAACGATACCAACGCCCCCAGGCCATCCTTACGGTTTGCCGGGCTGATGGGTCGCGCCGTGTTGGGCGTGACCGGCGTGTTCATCCTTCATGTTGGGAGCCGTCCCCTTGCGCACCACGGCCTCAAGGGAAACGGTCTCGCCGTCCTTGAACTTCAGCACGATGGGAGCCTTCTCCCCCTCCTTCAACGGCTTGACCGGCGAGATGAGCATCAGGTGCAATCCGCCGGGAGCCAACGTCGCCTTGCCATGGGAGGGAATGACGAAGTTGGGGCGGGCTTCCATGACCATCATGTCGCCCTTTTTCACCGTTTCGTGCAGCTCCACTTTTTTAAATTGGGAACTTTCGGCACCGATCAAAACTTTTTCCGCGACGCCATGGTTTTCAATCACCATGAAGCCCCCCACCGCCTGGGCCGTGAGAGGAGCCTCCCGCACCCAGGGGTCGGTCACCATCACGTCGCCGGCCCAAGCCGAGGCGCTGAACATCATCGTCAGGGTCAACCAGCCGATCCTTCCCGCGCTCCTGGTCATTTCTGCTCCCCTTGATAGTATTCTCGAATCAGGCTGTATTTTTCCACGACCTTGTCCGAATCATGGGGTCCGGAAAATACAGCCGTCAGTTTTCCCTTGGGATCGATGAGAAAAAACGATGAGGTGTGGGCGATGGTGTAGGCCTCGGGGCTCTCGCCCGGTTGCACGATGTATCCCGCCCCGACTTGGCGGGAAAAGGTCGCCACGTCGTCTGGACTTCCCGTCACGCCGAGAAACTCGGGGTGAAAATAGGGAACGTAACTCTTGAGCAACTCCGTGGTATCCCGCTGGGGATCCACCGAGACGAACACGCCCCGGGTATTCGCCCGCAAGGCGGGCTTGGCGTCCAGTTTGGAGAAAATCAGCGCCAACTCGCCCATGGAGGTGGGACAAACGTCCGGGCAGTGGGCGTAACCGAAAAAGAGGAAGGTCCACACCCCCTTGAAACGGTCCAAGGTGAAGGGTTTGTCGTCGTGATCCTTCAGGGTGAAGGGTTGCAGGGGTTTGGCTTCCGGAAGCAGGGTGGCGAACAGGACGGTGGGGATCGGCGCCTGGTGACCATCGACTTGGCTCATCCAGTTTTTCACGACAAAGGCCAGCGCCACCCCGGCGCATCCGATCAACAGCATGATCAACCGCAACTGATTGGTCTGACGCGCCTCACTCACGAACCATCTCCCCGTTGACGGACGCGACGCCCTGGCGGCACCAACGCCCTTTCTCGAGGGTTCTGAATCCTCGAAACCAGGCGGAGGGCTCGGTTTCGCAGCGGAACCCATCGTCGATGATATTGAAAAAACGGGATCAGATTGGGGAACAGCCCAAGAAATTCTGAACCCTCGCTGAACCCTGGATATTCTGCCCCGTTATCCCCCAAAGCGCAAGCTTCGCCTGTGTTAAAGCGTCTTTGGCAACGCTTTTCAACGCGCCTCGTGAAAGGAGCTCGTATCGAATTCTCGACGATCATAAGTTAACAAATGTTCATTCATTTCCCCCTCCTCCACCGTCCCCCCCCCAAAAAAAAACCCGCCCCAAGGGGGGCGGGTGACATGGCGGGCCGGCAGCCCCCCGTGGAGGGCGACGCGGCTCACTCAGTGGGGAATGCGAGACCAAACCCGACGCTTGACGGCGTAGAGCATGATGGTCAGCAATACCAGATAGGCGATCACCTTGACGCCGGCGCTCTTGCGCTCCATGGCCGTGGGTTCGGCGGCCCAGGCCAGAAAGCTGGTGACATCCTTGGCCATTTGCTCCAGGGAGGACTCCTTGCCATCGGCGAAGGTCACTTGACCGGCGGAGATGGGCTGAGGCATGGCCAGGAAGTTGCCGGGGAAGTACTTGTTGAAATTGTCGCCGCGATGGATGCGCTCCAGGGACTTCTTGGCCTTCTCCAGGTCATGGCCCAAGTGCAGCGCCTCGGCGGCCTCCTTGATCTCCGGATCCAGCACGTTGCCGTCGGCGAAGATCTTCTCCACCATCTCTTTTTCTTTGTCGTTCAGATAGCCGGTGAGGATGCCGTAGGTGTAATCCTCATACCCCTTGCGAGCCTTGGTCATGAGCGACAGGTCCGGCGGAATCGTGCCGAAGGAGTCCTTGGCCGCCTGGGGATCCATGCCGGAGATCATCTTGTCCTTTTTGGTCTTGCCCTGGCTTTCGGCCATGGCCTTCACCTCGGCCTCGGAAAACCCGAAGCTGCGCAGGTGGTCGAACTTGATATATTTGATGGAGTGGCAGCTCATGCACACTTCCACCGCCACCTGGGCCCCCCGCTTGAGGGAGGCTTCGTCAAAGCGACCGAAGACACCGCTGAAGGTCCAATCCTGCTTGGGCGGCGCGACGCCGCCGGAGGCCAGGGCGGAGGCGGGCGGAAGCCCCAACCCCACCGCCGTGATGGCTGCGGCCAACCATCCGCCCCACCGCTTCAACCCGTTCCACGATTTCATGGATTGCTCTCCTCAGATGCTGGTGGGCGTCGGCTTGGGTTTTTCGATGTCAAAGGCGGTGATCAGCCAAAGCAGGAAAAAGTACCCAAAGTAGACCAGAGTGGCGGCCCGTCCCACAAAGACGATGGGCATGCCCCCAAAGACGGTGGCATCCGCCGGATTGTAGCCCACCCAACCCAGGATGAAGCAGTCGATGATAAAGAGCCAAAACAACTGGCGGCTCAAGGGACGGTAGCGGAAGGAGCGCGCCGGGGAGCGATCCAACCAGGGAAGCACGAAGAGGATGGCGATGGCCCCCACCATGGCCAACACCCCCGCCAACTTGCTGAACGACCCCAGAAAGTCGATGGAGCGCAGGATGGCGTAGAAGGGCAGGAAGTACCATTCCGGCACGATGTGGGCCGGGGTCTGCATCGGGTTGGCCTCGATGTAGTTGTCCGGCTCGGCGAAGTAGTTGGGGGCGAAGAAGACGAACCCGCAGTAGATGATGAGAAAGACCCCCACCCCATACAGATCCTTGACGGTGAAGTACGGATGGAAAGGCAGGGAGTCCTTGTGTTCGTCGATGTCGATGCCGTCGGGGTTGTTGGAGTGGACGGCGTGCAGCGCCCACAAATGGACGAAGACCGCGCCAAACACCACGAAGGGCAGCAGATAGTGCAGCGAGAAGAATCGGTTGAGGGTGGGATCGCCCACCGCGAAACCGCCCCACACCCACACCACCAAATCCTCGCCGACCAGGGGAACCGCCGACATCAGATTGGTGATCACCGCCGCGCCCCAGTAGGACATCTGACCCCAGGGCAGCACGTAGCCCATGAAGGCCGTGCCCATCAGCAGGAAGAAGATGATGATGCCGATCCACCACAAAATTTCCCGGGGGCTGCGGTAGGAACCGTAATACATGCCCCGCAAAATGTGGATGTAAACCACCACGAAAAAGAACGTCGCCCCGTTGGCGTGCAGATAACGCAACAACCAGCCCCAGTTGACATCGCGCATGATGTGTTCGACGGAGTCGAAGGCCAAGGCGGCGTCGGGCTTGTAGTGCATCACCAGAAAGATGCCGGTGGCCAACTGAATGATCAGCACGAACAAGGCCAACGAGCCGAAATTCCACCAATAGTTGAGATTCTTGGGGGTGGGATACTCCGTCGCCTGGCTTTTGATCAGATCACTGATCGGCAGCCGGGCGTCCACCCATTCCATGATTGACTTGAACACGGATTCCCCTCCTTCCAGCGGGTCATGAGTCCCAATGGGTCTGGCGCATCGGCCGTCAGGCCAAAACCTTGCCAATGATCAGCGTGCGATCATCCTTGAATTCGTGGGGCGGGGCCTCGAGATTCTTGGGTGCCGGACCCTTGCGGATGCGGCCCGAGGTGTCGTAGTGGGTGCCGTGGCAGGGGCAGAGAAAACCGCCGTACTCCCCGGTGCCGATGGGCTGGGGGACGCAGCCCAAATGGGTGCAGATGGCCAACACCACCAACCATTCCGGCTTGCGCACCCGATCCTTGTCGTCCTGGGGATCCCGCAGCTCGCTCATGGTGACGTTTTTGGCCTGAGCGATCTGCTCCGCCGTGCGATGCAGGACAAAAACCGGCTTGCCTTGCCACGGCACGGTGATCATCTGACCTTCCTGGATGGCGGACAGGTCCACTTCGGTGGTAGCCTGGGCCAACACGTCCGCCGAGGGGCTCATGGACCGGATGAAGGGCCAGGCGGCGCCCCCCACCCCCACCAACCCCACCGCGCTCGTGGCCAGGATCAGGAAATCCCTCCGGCTCTCTTCCTGTTCAATGTGCATGGACGTGTCAACCTCCGTGAAGCGTTTAGAAAAAAACCGTTCCCTCGGCGCTTGATGGCGCGATGCAATCCCTTTATTGAACCCGCGACGGGCTGGACCTCAAGAACCAAAAAAAGGACTCGGAACAATTCATGACTTAGAATTATTCAATCCGATTCATCCTCTTAACCCTCACCTCGGAGAGACAAAACATCACCATGTCTCAGTCCATCAGTCAAGGAATGGATGCGGCTTCCGCAACAATGCAACCTTCAGGGGGGATTCAACCGCCCCGCGTGGTGCTGCATCAGCCTGAAATTGCTCCCAACACCGGAGCGGTGATGCGTTTGTGCGCCGCCGCCGGGGCGGAACTTCATCTGGTCGGCCCCTTGGGCTTCCGGCTGGACGCCCCAGGGGTCAAACGGGCGGGCATGGACTATCGGGAGTTGGCCGAGGTCCGGCGCCACGCCGATTGGGCCGCCTTTCTTGCCCAATTCCCCCCGGGGGAGCAGCTCACCGCCCTCAGCACCAAGGGGGCGACCCGCTACTCCGACTGGCGCTTTCAGCCGGGGGAGTGGCTGCTCTTCGGCTCCGAGGGGAGCGGTCTGCCGCCGGAGTTGCTCGCCGCCTGCGGGGCGGGGGTGGTGCGCATTCCCATGCGCGCCCCCGCCCGCAGTCTCAACCTGGCCCAGAGCGTGGCCATCGTGCTGTACGAGGCGATGCGTCAACTGGGGCATCCGGGGACGGGGTAATACCACCCCCCCCTCCCCGGCGATCCCGGCGTCTTGCCGACGCCGCCCGCTGACTTGGCGGCTTACTTGGCGGCTTACTTGGCGGCGGTCTTGGGCGCTTTCTTCGAGTTCTCCAACTCCGCCTGGATCATCTTCTTGAAATCGGCGGTGGGCAGCGCCCCCTGGATCATGATGCCGTTGAGGAAGAAGGTGGGCGTGCTGTTCACCCCCAAGGTCCGGGCGGTCTCCATGTCCACTTTGACCGCGGCGGCGGTTTTGCCTTCGTCCAAACATTTGTTGAAGGCGGAAACGTCCAATTTCACGCGACCGGCCAGATCCTTCAACAAGGCGGCGTCCAACTTTTCCTGGTTTTCAAAGATGGCGTCGTGATACTCCCAGAACTTGCCTTGCACGCCCGCGCACTGGGAGGCCTCCGCCGCCTTGGTCGCCTGGGTGTGGCTGGGCAGGGGAAGGTGACGGTAGACCACCCGCAACTGGGAGGGAAACTCCTTTTCCAACTCTTTCAGGACCATGGCCCCCCGCTTGCAGAAGGGGCATTGAAAGTCGGAATATTCCACCAGGGTCACGGGGGCGTTTTCCGGACCCCTGGCATTGACGTAGGGCCCCTTGACGTCCAGCCGGGGCGGCGTCGGCGGGGGCAACAGCACCTCGGGCTTGTATTTTTTCAGCAGGGAATCGACGTAGAGCCCCTGGGCCTTGCGCCCGCTCTGCTCTTCCATGTTGGCCTTGAGCTTGGGAATCAGGGCGGCGATGTCCTCGGTGGGGGGAATGCGGGACCGGTTGGCGTCGAGGAAGGCCTTCACCTGTTCGTCGGTCACTTTGTCGGCCTTGGCGGCGGCCTCTTGCAACAGCGCCTCGGTGGTGGTCTTGCGCTCCTTGGCCTCCAGCTCCAGGGCGCGGGTGACCGCCTTCTCCTCGGCTTTCATCACCCGCAGTTGATGCCGCTTCATCTCCAGGTCGAAGAAGGGGATCAGCAACTCCTTGTCCAACTCCTCCACCGTGAGGGACCAGTCCCCCATTTTCACGGCGGGATCCGCCGCCAGGGCAGCCCCGGAAAGTCCCAACAACGTCGTCAGCCCCAGCAAGGCGGCCCATCCCCCGCGTCCAATCATTATTCGTTCTCCTTTTTGCCGTAAACGTCCACCGCCCGCTGCTTGAATGCGCTGACCATCTGCTTCGACGCCAGGGCGAACACCGGCCCGAAGGCCAAATCCATCAGCTTGTTGCTGAATTGAAAGTCGATGTAAAAATCGATCCGGGTGCCGTTGGCTGCGGGGGTGAAAACCCAGCCGCTGTGCAAATGCTTGAACGGCCCGGAAAGCAGGGTGATGTCCACCCGTTGTCCGGGAACCAGCCGGTCCAGGGTGCGGAAGGTTTCTCGGAACCCCTTGAACGAAAAAGTCATCTCCGCCACGAAGGCGTCCGGTTTCTCGTCTTTCTTGCCGCTGGCGGCGCACCAGGGGAGAAATTTTTGGTAGCTCTCCATGTCCACCACCAGATCGTACATCTGCTGGGGGGAGAATGGCGTGGTTTCGGTGGTGGAATGTCGCGCCATGGGTTCCCTCCTAGCCCCTTGAGCCGTACACTTTGCCCGCTCGCTCCTTGAAGGCCGCCAGCATTTGCTTGGAGGCCATGGTGAACACCGGTCCCATGGCCATCTCCTTCAGGGCGCTTTTAAAGCGGAAATCGATGAAAAAATCCACCCGGGTCCGCTCCCCCGCCGCCGGGGCGAAGGTCCAGGTGCTGACCAGATATTGGAACGGCCCCGATTTCAGGTTCACCTCCACCTTGCGCCCCGGTTCGATGCGATCCTCGGTGACGAAGCTCTCCCGCAGGCCGTGAAAGGCGATGACCATTTCGGCCATGAAGCGGTCCTCGGCCACGTCGTACTTGCGGGTGGCCACGCACCAGGGCAAAAATTGCGGATAGCGTTCCACGTCCACCACCAGATCGTACATCTGCTGGGGCAGAAAAGAGACCACTTCGCTCAAACGGATTCGGGGCATGGGCGGACCGGCTCGACGGGTGGCGATGGGGCGGGGAGTCCCTGGCCCGAGTTGTCACCATTAGAGATTTCCCATATTCTGATGGCGGGCCAGTATAGGACAGCCCCCCCTCCGGGGTCCATGGTCCGCATCGTCTCCCAGTCCCGATCCCGCATTGGGGCGGGGGTTTTTTGTTTTCATTCCGACCCGCGCCCGCGGGGAGATCACTCGGGCGGTCCTTGAGGGCCGCCGTCAGGGAGGCATGGATGACCATCCGGATCGGCGTCAACGGGTTCGGTCGCATTGGACGCAGCCTTTTCCGGGCCGCGCGGCGGGATCCCCGGTTCCACGACCTGCGCATCGTCGCGGTCAACGACGCCGCCCCCGCCGAATCGTTGATCCATCTGCTGAAATACGATTCGGTGATGGGTCGGCTGGACGAGCCGGTTCAACCCACGCCCCAGGGTTTCACCCTCGCCGGGGAGGAGACCCGGCTCTTCTCCTCCCCCACCCCCGAGACCATTCCCTGGCGCGACGCCGGGGTGGACCTGGTGGTGGAAGCCACCGGACGGTTCACCCGCAAGGAGAAGGCCGAGGGACATCTCCAGGCCGGGGCCCCCCGGGTGGTGATCTCGGCCCCGGGCAAGGGGGCGATGAAGACCTTCGTGATGGGGGTCAACGAGGGGCTCTACGATCCGACCCAGGACCGGGTGGTCTCCAACGCCTCCTGCACCACCAACGCCCTGGCCGTGACGGCCCAAGTGATCCATGGCCATTTCGGCATCGAGAGCGGGCTGATCACCACGGTTCACGCCTACACCAACGACCAGCGGCTGCTGGACGCCCCCCACGAGGATTTGCGCCGGGCGCGGGCGGCGGGGCTCTCCATGATTCCCACCAAGACCGGCGCGGCCCAGGCCCTGGGGCTGGTGCTGCCGGAGTTGGCGGGCAAGCTGGATGGACTTTCGGTGCGGGTGCCCACCCCCAACGTTTCGTTGGTGGACGCCGTCTTCACCGTGGAGCGCCCGGTCAGTCGCGAGGCGGTGAATCAGGCCATTCAAGCCGCCGCCAATCGCTATCTGGGCTACACCGAGGAGCCCCTGGTCTCCATCGACCTGCTGGGCGACCCCCACTCCGGCGTGGTGGACGGGGGCTGCACCCGGGTGACGGGGCGCACGCTCAAGGTGATGATCTGGTACGACAACGAATGGGGCTACGCCAACCGGGTGCTGGATTTGATCCTCCACATGATGGAACGGGGAACCCGGTGATCGCCTCGCCTCCCCCTCCCA
>JADGAP010000003.1:0-9711 GCA_015231965.1 Magnetococcales bacterium
CGGCGGCGGGGGCCGTGGTGGGGGCGGCGGTGGGTTTGGTCTCGGGCAAGAGCGTGGGCTCGTCCACCGGTAAGGGGGTGGCGGCGGGAGCGGCGGCGGGGGCGCTTTTGGGCGGCATCATGGCGGGAACAAGCAACGAGGCCAACGCCCGGATTCTGCGGGATCTGAATCGCAAAAGCCTGAGCGCCAAGGCCATCGAACCGGGGGCCTTCGGCTACGGCCTGATCTTTTTTCCCGGCGAGGCCAAACAGGCCCGCAAGTTGCGCTTGCAGTTGGTCGAATTGGGAAGCGGCCAGGAGAAGGACAAAATCTATACGTTGGATCTGCGCTTGAATCCGAACGGTAAAAAATAGCCCGCCCAAAAGTTCCAACTTGGGTAAAAATCTGGTCGCCTCCGGCGACGATTGGGCGCGCTGCGCGAATGCTGAAAAGCGCATTCGCTTCTCTCTGAAAGCGCGCCAGAAAAACAAGTGCAAGATCAAAAGCGAAAGTCAAAACCCCAGGGCTCTGCCCTGGACCCGCCAGGGGGATGATCCCCCTGGACCCGCAGTCGCAAAAGCGGGGATGCTGAATAGATACCCCCAATCGATGGGGTCTGGAGGGAGATTCGTCGCCTTCCCTCCGGACCCTGGCGTCACGATGGAATCATCCCGACTTGCTCCGCAGCACCTCTTCCGCCAACTCCAGATAGCGTTGGGCCAATCCCCAGCCCATCCGTTGATCAAACCACGCCTTCCCCTCCTCCGCCTGTTGGCGGAACGGCTCGGGATCGGCCTCGAAGCGGGCCAAGGTGGCGGTGATCTCCTCACGATTGCGCGCCAGCATCAAGGCCGGGACGCCAAAGCCGAAGGCCTGGCGAAACATCGCCTCGTTGAAATTGATCATCAGCGGAACGCCGCTGGCCACCGCCTCCCACCCCGCCGCCCCCATCCAGCCCAGGCGAAATTGATCCGCCACCAGGTCCGCCCGCCGGATCATCCCCTTGAGGGTGTTGCGGGAGACCTTGGGCAACCAATGGACGTGAGCCGCCAGGCCCAGTTGCTCCACCAACCGCTTGCTTTCGTCCACGTCCAGTCCGTACTCGAAGCAGACCAGGGCCGTTTTTTTTCTCGCGGATTTTACATAATCGGCGAAGCCCTGGAACAGCACGTGGTTATCCTTGACCCCCTCGCCGTGGCACTCCTGGGTTTTCCAAAGTTGGCGGCTGTGGTGGAGCAGGACGACATCATGCTCCCGACGAATGACCTCGAAGCGGGCCAACGCCTCGGGGTTCAGGGTGGCGGGGTCGGGATCGGCGAAAAAGTCGTCGAGATAGAGATAGACGAAGGGCAGGGCGCGGTAATCGCACCCCAGGCGGGCGTAGGAGTCCCGCACCAGTGGGGTGGGCTGGCCCATCAGGCGCACCCGGCTTTGCTGGATGCCCCGCCGTTGATAGGGGGCGATCAGCCGCTTGCCCAGGTAGCGCACTGGCGCCAGCCGATGCTTGGATTCATAGGTGGGAAAACAGCCCTCCACCAAATCCCCGACGTAGGTAAGATAGATATCCAGCTTCAGCCCCGCCCGGGCGAAGTAGGCCGGGGTGAACCCCGTGCCGAGGATCACGTCGTAGCCTTGCACCGATTGACGGATGCGTTCCGGGGAGGTGAGGAAAAAACGGTGCATCCCGCCCCAGCCCAGGGGACGAATCCGCCCGCGCCAGCGGTTGATATCCACCGTGTCGGCCTCGGGGAGGAAATGGGTCTTTTCTCCGCCCGGCAGCAGCAGATCCGTCTCCGCCCCCAGATCGTTGAAATAGCGGGCGAGGACGAACATGAAGTGGTTCATGTTGTCGATGCAGGCGATTTTCATGGGGCGTTCCGACCGGGGAGACTCCCGGCGTCGGGGGGAGCGAAAGGGGCGAGCCCCGGCAAGGGAGACGAGACGCGGGAGGGGTCAGGCCCGTTCCCAGTCGAAGGCCATGACCTCGGAGAGGGAGGCGGCCCCGGCGGCCAGCATCACCAGCCGGTCGAAGCCCAGGGCGACTCCGGCGCAGGAGGGCAGGCCGGCTTCCAGGGCGGTGAGAAATTTGTCGTCCATGGGCATGGGGGCCAGCCCCTCCTTCACCCGTTGCCGGTTGGCCTGATTCAGCCGCTCTTCCTGTTCCACCGGGTTGGTCAACTCCCAATAGCCGTTGGCCAGCTCCACGCCGTGGACGTAAAGCTCGAAGCGGCGGGCGGTGGGGGGCGGTCCGGGGTCGATGCGGGCCATGGCCGCCTGGGAGGGGGGGTAGCCGTGAACGATCAGCGCCCCGCCCCGGGTCTGGAGGGCCGGTTCGACCTTTTGCACGAGAAAGAGATCCAGCAGCCCGTCCCGTCCCGGATTGCCCGCCGGGGGGGCGG
Organism: Magnetococcales bacterium; assembly: GCA_015231965.1. GTDB lineage: Bacteria > Pseudomonadota > Magnetococcia > Magnetococcales > JADGAP01 > JADGAP01. Next base: position 2,379 of record JADGAP010000003.1, read on the forward strand.
GCAGGGCGGCGGCGAGTTTTTTCAGTTGGCCGCTTTCGATGAGCAGGGGATCGAATCCGGCGTGTTCCAGAAAGAGCTCGCGATAGCTCAACATGGTGGCGGGGCCGCAATCGAGAAGCTGGTCCGCCAGTTGGGCGGTCTCCCGCATCAACAGTTGGTCGTCCCACCCCGGACGATACCACTCCAGCATGGTGAATTCGGGGTTGTGCAGCCGTCCCCACTCCCCGGCGCGAAAGACCCGGGCGAATTGGTAGATGGCCCCGCAGCCCGCCGCCAGCAGCCGTTTCATCGCCGCCTCGGGGGAGGCGTGGAGGAATCGGGGGCGTTCGTGGGTGCCTTCCGGCAGGGCCGGGATGGGATGGATGTGCTTTTCCACCGGCACGGTGGGCAAAAGCATGGGGGTCTCCACCTCCATCACCCCCCGTTCGGCGAAAAAGGCCCGGGTCCGAGCCAGCAACTCGGCGCGCAACCGCAGCCGCTCCACCGTGGCGGTGGGACGCCAGGAGACGGCGGCGCGGGCGGGGGCGGGAATCCGTGCGGCGGAATCGGACTCGGGCTTTTCCAATGGCGTCACTCCTTGGCGCGTTCCACGTATTCGCCGGTGCGGGTGTCTACCTTGACGCGCTCCCCCTCGTTGACGAAGAGGGGCACCTTGACCACCGCCCCGGTCTCCGTGGTGGCGGGTTTGGTGGCTCCGGTGACGGTGTTGCCCCGTTCGCCCGGCTCGCACTGGGTGATGGTGAGGATGACGAAGGGGGGCGGCGTCACGGTGATCGCCTTGCCCGCCCACAGCGTCACGTAGAAGGTCGATTGTTCTTTCATCCAGTGGACGGAATCCCCCACCTGGGCCTTGTTCAGGGCCGCCTGTTCGTAGGTGGCGGGCTCCATGAAGTGCCAAAATTCGCCGTCGCTGTAGAGGAACTGCATCTCCTTGTCCACCACGTCGGCTTTGTTCACGGTGTCGCTGGATTTGAAGGTACGCTCAATCACGCGCCCATCCAACAAATTTTTGATCCGAATTTTGGTGAACGCCTGCCCTTTGCCGGGCTTGACGAAATCGGCGTCGACAATCACCCAGGGCAGGTTGTCCACCTCCACCCGGGTGCCGATGCGCAGTTGATTGTGGGTCAAAACGTCTGCCATGGTAGGACCTCTTCGTGGTGCGGGGCCGGAACGCCTCGTGCGTCTTGATGGCCGTCAAAGCGGAAATTTTTGAGTTTACCCCACTCCACGGAATAAATCACCCGAACTCCGCTTTTTCTTGGGGCGTCGGCCCTTGCCCCCCGAGGGTGGATTCTCCTCAAGGGGGATCCCGGCCTCCATTTCACTCTATAGTCGTTCCATTTGAGATTGGCGCACCTTGAGCTTGAGGGAGCAAGGAACTTATTCCAAAAAATAATCTGTCATTCCCGCGAAGGCGGGAATGACGTTTTCGTGGGGATAGTGGGATGCATCCCCCCAACACCGCTTGGGGCCATGCGCCATTTTTAATTGGAACGACGATACCCCTTCGATAGCTCCTCCTCCTCCCTTCCCTCGGGTCGGGGGATGTGATATTCCATACCCCATGTTATCCGTCAATCATTTTGAGGGAGTGCCCCAGGGATGGCCATTGAGCGGCGATTGATTCAAAAGGTGCGAGACTCCCTGAGAAATTTACAGGGAAACGACCGGTGCGTGGTTCTCACGGGCGCGGGGTGTTCCGTGACAGCGGGCATTCCCCTGGCCAGCGGGTTCATGGAGCAGATCGAGAAGCGTTTTCCCGCCGCGGCCCAAGAGGCCAAGAAAAAGGATTACGCCGAATGGATGGATAAACTCAGCGAAAATGAGCAGAAACGTCTTATTTCCGAATATGTTAACCAGAGCATCCTCAACTGGGGGCACATCGCCTTGGCCCAACTGTTGGGGGAGTCCAAGATTCATCAAGTGCTGACGGTGAACTTTGACAATCTGCTTTATCGCGCCTGCTCCCTGCTGGGCTATCATCCCGCCATTTACGATTTGGCCGTTTCCAACACCATCGAGCCCAACCACATCGGCTCCCCCGCCATTGTCCATCTTCACGGCCAGCACAGCGGTTTTGTGCTGCTGAACACCGAAGAGCGAATGAAGGCAATGGAGGCGCGATTGGCCCCCCTCTTCGAGAGTTGGGCTTCCACCGCGATGTGGATCGTGGTGGGCTACAGCGGAGCCAACGATCCCATCATCGATCTCCTTTCCAAGGTCAACACCTTCAAGGGGGGGCTCCACTGGGTGGGATTCCGGGATGTCGCCCCCCACGAGGATGTCAAAAAAGTGCTGGCGAAAAAGGGCGCAACCCTGATTCAGGGGGGGGATGCGGACGAATTTTTCGTCGCCCTGGCCCAGGAGTTGGGGCTGTTTCCCCCTCCCCTCATCACCTCCCCCTTCACCGCCCTCAAGCAGCGATTGGAAGGAATCGCCCCCTACTCCCCTCCCGGTCCCGATGGATCGGGTTCCTCTTCGTCGGATCCCGCCGCCCAGACCCGGGAGTTGATTCAAAAAGCCATCGATCAATTGGAGCGGGGAGAAACAACGTACGAAACCGGGGAAGAATCGGCCACGCCCCATCCATCCTCCGAGCCCTTGTATGCCATGTGGCTATTTTTGACAGGACGCTATGAGGATGTGACCAAGCTGGAACGAACGGAAGAGAACAAGGAGTGGATAGCCAAGGCTTATTTTGAGTTGGGCAACCAATTCCGTAAATTGGGAGAAGCTGAAGCATCAGCGGAGAAGGCTTTTTCTCTCTCCCAGCAGGCTATCGAAGAATACAAACAAACTTTGGTCATCAAACCGGATGATTACAAGACGCTCAATAATTGGGGCATCGCCTTGCTCGAGATGGCCCGGCGAACCCGTGAGCCGCAAGATGACGCCCTTTTCCAACAAGCCATCGAAAAATACCGACAGGTTTTGGCCATCAAGCCAGACGATCACGAGGCGCTCAATAATTGGGGCGTCGCCTTGGTCGAGATGGCCCGGCGGATCCAGGGTCCGCAAGCGTACGCCCTCTTCCTACAGGCTGGCGAGAAATACCAACAAGCCATGGCCATCAAGCCCGACTATTTTGAGGCGCTCGACAATTGGGGCATCACCTTGATCAATATGGCCCAGCAGATCCAGGGTCCGCAAGCGTACGCACTTTTCCAACAGGCTGGCGAGAAATACGAGCAAGCCCTGGCCATCAAGCCGGACGATCACGAGTTCCTCCTTAATTGGGGCGTTGCCTTGGTCAACATGGCTCAACGGAGCCAGGGACCGCAAGCGGACGACCTCTTTCGGGCGGCGATGGAAAAATATCAGCAGGTTGAGAAAATCCGCCCCGGTCATGCGTTGTACAACATGGCCTGCCTTGCCGCTCTGCGAGGCGACGAGACGGCTTGCAGCAATTGGCTGGAGCAGAGTTTCGCGGCGGGCGTCTTCTTCCCCGGTCTGGAACATCTAGAGCAGGACGAAGATTTCGCCGCAATGCAGGATCGCCCCTGGTTCAAGGAGTTTGTGGAGCGGGTGCGGCAAGACCCGGCCCCCAAGGGAAAAATCCTCCCCTCTGACCTCTTGGCCCGCCACGGCGGGAGGGAGCCGACCCCATGGGACGGAAATCCGCTTGACCGGGGGCGTTCCTTTCCTTGAAATGGGGGGATGATCTTTTCTCCTCGAAAGGAAGCGGCTGGGAGTTCATGACCACCATCTTGGTATGCGGCGGGGCGGGATTTATCGGCAGTCAGATGGTCCGCCATCTGCTGGACGAAACCGGAGGGCGGGTGGCGGTGGTGGACCGCCTGACCTACGCCGGCAGTCGGGACAACCTGGTCGAGGTGATGGACTCCCCCCGGCTGGCGTTCTACCCGGAGGACATCACGGATCGCCCGGCCATGACGGCGATTTTCGCCCGGGAACGCCCCCGCTGGGTGGTCAACTTCGCCGCCGAAACCCACGTCGACCGCTCCATCGACGACGCCTCCCCCTTCATCCACGCCAACGTCACCGGGGTGCAAACCCTGCTGGACGCCTCCCTGACCCACTGGCGGACCCTGCCGGAGGAGGAGCGGGAGGCGTTCCGCTTTTTGCAAATTTCCACCGACGAGGTGTACGGGGCGTTGGGGGAGTCGGGAGAGTTTCGCGAGTCCGACCCCCTGGCCCCCAATTCGCCCTACGCCGCCAGCAAGGCCGCCGGGGATCTGCTGGCGCGGGCGTGGCGCCAAACCCATGGACTCCCCACCCTCGTCACCCGCTGCTCCAACAACTACGGCCCCCGACAATTTCCCGAAAAATTGATCCCCCTGATGCTGCTCAACGCCCGGGAGGGTCGCCCCCTGCCGGTCTACGGCGACGGAGGCAACGTCCGGGACTGGATCCACGTCGCCGACCACTGCGCCGCCCTGCTCCAGGTGTTGGAAAGGGGCCAGCCGGGGGAGATCTACAACATCGGGGGCAACTGCGAACACACCAACCTGCACCTGGTGCAATCCCTCTGCGCCATTTTGCAGGAGCTTCTCCCCGCCGGAGAAAATCCCCGATTGCGGGAGCAGGGGTTGGACGACTATCGTTCCCTGATCCGCTTCGTTCCCGACCGTCCGGGCCATGATCGGCGCTACGCCGTGAACAGCGACAAGTTGCAACAGGCGCTGGGATGGCGTCCCCGCGTCCCCCTGGCCGAAGGACTGGCCCAGACCGTCCGCTGGTATCTGGAAAACGAGGCGTGGCGTCTCGCGGCGGAAAGCCGCTACCGTCGGGAACGGCTGGGACTGGCCATGTGATATAGCCTTTCCAATTCAAGATTGCGCAAGTTGGACGGAGCGCGAATCCTTGAAATGGAACTGCGGGTCCAGGGCAATCATTGCCCTGGCGGGTTGTAGGGCAGAGCCCTACGGTTTTGACTTTGGCCTTTGATTTTGCAGTTTTTAGGCGCGCTTTCAAGTGAAGCCGAAGCGCTTTTTGCTTCGGCGCAGCGCGCCCAATCGTCGCCGAAGGCGACCAGATTTTCACGGAACCCGACTTTTACGGCCATTTCGTGATGGCGAAACTAGATTGGAACGAATATAGCTTTTTCTCCAAGACTCCCCCTCCTCCCCCGCCCTCCAGGTGATCGCCCCATGAACGCCGCCTCCCCAGCCTCCCCCGCCCCCCCGGCGATACGCAAGGGGATCCTCCTCGCCGGAGGCTCCGGAACCCGGTTGCACCCCCTGACCCGCGGCGTAAGCAAGCAACTGCTGCCGGTCTACGACAAGCCGCTGATCTACTATCCCCTGTCGGTGCTGATGCTCACCGGCATTCGGGAGGTGTTGATCATCACCACGCCGGAGGATCGGGAGGCCTTTCGTCGGCTGCTCCAGGAGGGCGAGGCGTGGGGGATGCAGCTGCAATTCGCCGTTCAACCCAAGCCGGAAGGGCTGGCGCAAGCCTTTCTCATCGGGCGGGAGTTTATCGGGCCGGATCCGGTGGCGCTGATTTTGGGGGACAATCTGTTTTACGGCCACGGTCTGCCCGGCTACTTGCGGCAGGCGGCGCAACAGGTCGACGGGGCGACCATCTTCGCCTACCAGGTGCGGGATCCGGAACGTTACGGCGTGGTCAGCTTCGACCCGGAGGGGCGCGCCCTGACCATCGAGGAGAAACCCCGCCAGCCCCGCTCCTCCTACGCCGTCACCGGGCTCTATTTTTACGACAACCGGGTGGTGGAGATCGCCGCCGGACTCCAACCCTCCCCCCGGGGAGAGCTGGAGATCACCGACGTCAACAACGCCTACCTCGCCCAGGGTGCCCTGAGGGTGCAAAAGCTGGGGCGGGGCGTCGCCTGGCTGGACACCGGAACCCACGAATCCCTGCTCCAGGCGGCGCAATACATCCAGGTGATCCAGGAGCGGCAGGGGTTGATGGTCTCCTGCCCGGAGGAGATCGCCTACCGCATGGGGTTCATCGACGCCTCCCAACTGGCGCGACTGGCCGCCCCCCTGGCCAACAACGGCTACGGCCGCTATCTGCAACGGCTGCTCCAGGAGGCTGAGGGATGAAAATCCTCCTCTCCGGGGCCGACGGACAACTGGGGCTGGCGATTCAGGAGCGTTTCCCCGGCGAGGTGATCGCCCTCTCCCGCCCGGCGTGGGACATCGCATCGCTGGAAGCGACCCGGCGGGCCCTGGACCGGCATCGCCCCGAGGCAGTGATCAACGCCGCCGCCTTCACCGCCGTGGACGCCGCCGAATCCCAACCCGAGGAGGCCTATCGGGTCAACGCCCTGGCCCCCGCCCGACTGGCCGCGGCGACGGCGGAACGGGGCCTCCCCCTGCTCCACTTTTCCACCGACTACGTTTTTGACGGCGCCTCCCGCGCCCCCTGCCACGAATTCCACCGCCCCGCCCCCCTGTCGGTCTACGGGGCCAGCAAACTGGCGGGGGAAGAGGCGGTGCGCGGGCTCAATCCGCGCCATTACATCGTGCGCACCGCGTGGTTGCACCACCCCCGGCGGCCCAATTTTCTCCGAACCATGGTCCAACTGGCCCAACGCAAGGAGGAGGTGCGGGTCATCGCCGACCGGGTGGGCTCCCCCACCTCCGCCCTACACCTCGCCGACGCCCTCGCCCCGCTACTGGAGAGCGGCGATTTCGGCCTGCACCATCTGGTCAACGGCGGTCAGGCCAGTTGGTGCGACTTGACCGTCTACCTCTATCAAAAAATGAACCTTCCCACCCGAACGATCCCCATTCCGGCGGCGGAATATCCCCAGCCCGCCCCCCGCCCCGCCCATTCGGTCCTGACTACCCTGCGGGATCCCCCGTGGCGTCTCCCTTCGTGGCAAGAGGGGGTGGATCTCTTCGTCGCCCGCTTCCAGGCCCCTTGAATCCGCCCCTGTTAGGTGGGGCGCAAGCCTATGGATTTTTCCCGGGTTCATGGGTAGAATCCAAGGCAAGGAGACTCTGCCCATGGCAACCGTTCTGGCCTTCGACACCCACGCTTACATCAAACGATTGATCGAGGTCGGCGTCCCCGAACCCCAAGCGGAGGTTCAAGCCGAAGCCATGGTCGCCCTCATCGAGGAGCGGCTGGCCAGCAAACGGGATGTGGAGGAGATTCGGCACGACATCTCCGAAGTCCGCCATGAGCTCAATCTGGTCCATCGGGACATGGACGCGTTCCGCAAGGACGTGGAAAACATCCGCGTCGACTTCCGCAAGGACGTGGAAAACATCCGCGTCGATCTCAAGCGGGACATCCAGGAGTTGGACAACAAGCTGGAATCCCGCTCCAAGGAGTCGGACGGGAAACTGGCGTCCCTGGACGACAAGCTGGAATCCCGCTCCAAGGAGTTGGACGA
>JADGAP010000003.1:9808-32085 GCA_015231965.1 Magnetococcales bacterium
CGACAAACTCGAGTCCCGCTTCAAGACGTTGGACGACAAACTCGAGTCCCGCTTCAAGACGTTGGACGACAAACTCGAGTCCCGCTTCAAGGAGCAGGACGTCAAGCTGGAGACCCGCTTCAAGGAGTTGGACGTCAAACAGGAAAACCGTTCCCGGGAACTGGAACTTCGTTTCAGCGCCGACATGGCGGTGATGAAATGGATGCTGGGGGTGATCGTGTTGGGCATCGTCTCCTTGATGATCAAGGCCTTCTTTTCGTAATCTTCTCGCCGGAAAGAATCCATTCCATCCCCGTCCCCAATTCCGAGTTCGCCCTCATGTCCTACAACGATGCGGTTTCTGACAAAAACGTCTACAAAGCCCAACGCAAGCTGGAGGAGGCGAACGATCCCCAAGCGTTGGATTTGCTGCGCGGCCTCGAATTTTTCCAGGGATTTTCCAAGAAGGAGTTGCGCGCCCTGCTGGCCCTTCGGGCACCGCGCCATTGCGCCATCGGCGATGCGGTGATTCTGGAAGGGGGGCGGGACGAGGGGGTTTACGTGCTGCTGGCCGGACGGGTGCGGGTGGCCAAGGGGGGACAGCTTTTCGCCGGGATGACGGCGGGGGCGATTTTCGGCGAGATGGCCTTCTACAGCAAATACGCCCGCACCGCCGACGTGGTGGCCGAGGAGGAGTGCATGGTCCTGTGTCTGGACGAAGATTTGCTCCATCATCTGGAATCGGATCTTCGGGGCAAATTGCTGGATCGCATCTTTATCTTTTCCCGACGCGAGGCCCACCTCTGGCTTTTGCCAACCTGAAATCCCGCGCGCCCTCCGCTCTCTTCCCCTCATCCCCCCGGATCACCCCTGGGCGTCGATCCAGGCGAGCAATCCGGTCAGATCGGGCCGAATGGGAAGATCGCCGGGAAAGGGGTTGACGCTCCCCGACGGCACGATGCCCACGAAGGCCGTTCCCGCCTGTCGCGCCGCCTCGCCGTCGGTGATCGAATCCCCGACGAAGAGCATCTCCCCCGGTTCGATCCCCTCGCTCCGCGCAATGTCGAGCAGCACGTCGCGCTTGTGGGTGGTCTCGCCGAAGCCGAAAACCCGAGTGAAATCCTCCGCCATCCCCCGACGTCGGATAATCGTCTCCACCTCCTCCTGGGGACCGGCGGAGACCACGTAGCGCGGGATCGACCGCCGCCGCAATCCTTCCAGCGTCTCCCGCGCCCCGGCGATCCAGGGGGCGGCGATGGTCCGTTCCACCGCGTGGGCCTCGAATCGCCGCAGCAGTGCCGCCAACTCCCCCTCCTCCGGCGTCCTGCCCCAAACCTCCCGACAAATCACGCGGAGACGATGGGGACGAAACATCCCCTTGTGACGCAGCCACGATTGCAACGCCCGCCCCGCCGTTTCGGGCCCCTGGTCAAGGAAGAGACTCTCCAGGGCCTGATCCTTCAGCGAAACCGAATCGACCAGCACCCCGTCAAAATCGAACGCCGCCACGCGGATCATCGCGCGCCTCCCGTGTCAAGCTCCGTCACCAGGCGTCGCGCCGGATTGTCCGGGTGATTCCACCGCGCCAGGGATTGTTGAAAACGTCGTTGCGCCTCCTCCTCATCGCCCCGCAGCCGGGCAAGATTCCCCCACGCCCTGGCCAGACGCGCCCGCTCCGCCAGGGTGAAGGCTTGATCCGCCATCCCCTCCGCCGCCTGCAAATGGGCGGCGATTTCCGGGGCCAGGGCGGGATCGCCCCGAACCAGCCGGATCTCCGCCCGGACCAGCCGTCCCTCCAGGGAGCCCGCAGCCCCCTGCTCCGCCAGGGCGTTCAAAAAATCCCGCCGCGCCGGATCCGCGCTCTCCATCGCCACCTGATCGATCCACCCCGTCATGCGGGCGAGCAGCTGACGGCTTTGCATCAAGGTCCAGGCGTCGGTTTGCCAGGGTTCCAGCGCCACCAATTGGCGGAAATGGTCCAGGACGCGCTCCTCCAGCACGATGCGGCTCGCTTCCGGAGGGAGATCCGGACGAATCCGGGTGACGAACCCCCGCTCCTCCACGCCCCAAGGGTGGGCGAAGGGGGTGACGTAATAGACCGGGCGCGCCGTCCGCCGGATGAACCGCCGCAACGCTTCCGCTTGTTCCTCCAAGGGGGTGTCGTGGGGATGGAACAGGCGGTTGGGATAGAGCAACCCCCAGGCGCTGTAAAGCGTCACGTCGGGGCGCACCCCCTCCACATGATGGAGATACCCCACCGGCCCCGCCAGGGCGTCGCCGTCGGTGAAGAGGATGGCCCCGGGCTCGACGCTCTCCAGCACCGAACGGGCGTATCGTTCCGCCCAATCGTAGCGGCTCCGATCGTTGATCCGACCATGGAGCAGCAGCGGGGAGAGAATCAACAGCGCCGCCAGCCCGGCGGGAAGGCTCCGTCGGAGGGAGGGCGGGAGGGTTTCATGGCGGTCCAGCCAGCGCCTCGCCTCGGCAAATCCCAACCCCAGCCAGAGCGCCGCGACGCCCCAGGCGAGGAGCGGATAGACCCGGAATACCCGCCGGTGAAATTCATCCCCCTCGAAACCCAACAGCCCGATCAGCCCCACCGTCGGGGCCAGAAAGGCTGTCCAGGCCAGGATCCGGAATCGCCAGTCCCATCGTTTGAATTGAACAAACATGCCAAGAAGAACAAAGGGAAATCCCATCATGATGAACTGATGGATGAACTCGTGGAGCGTCCGTTGCAACAGCCACCAGCGGTCGCTCCATCCGGCGGCGGGACTGACGTCGGAGGCGGCGTAGGCCTGGCGGCTGATGACTGCCCAGAGCATCTCCAGGTTTTCCATCGGTCCATGGAAAACAAAGCCGACATCCGGTTGCCGGGAGCGGAAATACATCCAGAGGTAAGGGGAGAGACCCAGCGCCAACCAGGGTAGGGCGGAGGGAAGGGTGCGCAGGGTCTCCCGCCAGCGGGGAGCCAGCGGCGCGAGGAGGGCCGGGAGGGAGAGGAGCATCAGCGGCCAGTGGTTGGCCAGGGAGAGCCCGAACACCAGGGCCGCGCCGCGCATTTTCCAGACAAAACGCCCCCCGTCCCGCTCCTCGGCGCTCTCCAGGAGCATCCCCAGGAGCAGGAAGAAAAAGGCGGTATTGAGGGTGTAGACCTCGGCGAGGATCGCCTGGGACCAGAAGGCGGGAGAGAAGGCGAATCCCAGGGCCGCCACCGTCGCCGCCAGACGATCCGCCAGCAGCTTGTACGCAACCCGCCACAACAGGGCGCAGCTCACGGCCCCGAAAAATCCGCTCAGGGCGTGGATCCGCCACGCCGGGGAGCCCCAGGGAAGCTGAGCGAAAAGATGACCCAACAACGAATGCAGGGGATATCCCGGAGGGTGGGCCACGCCGTTGAACCACGCGGCGAGGATGAAAAAGCCATCATCCTCCAACGCCACGCCCCGGGGGGCGGTGATCAGGTAGACGCCAAGGGCGACGCCAAACACGCCGCCCATGGGCCAACCATCGCCGTTCCACCCGCGTTTCGGGGACGACGCCCCCTCCCCCCCGATCACCATCCACCCTTCATCCCGTTGTTCAGGGGCCCAGGTGATCCAAAATTTTGCGGGCGATTTGGTCCGGCTGGAATTTGGGGATGAAATCGTCCGCCCCCACCTCCTTGGCCTTGATGCGGTTGGACTGATTGCTCATGGAACTGTGCAACACCAGATGAATCCCCGACAATTTGGGGTTGGCCTTGACCTGGCGGGTGAAGGTGAATCCGTCCATGCCGGGCATTTCGATATCCGAGATGATCAGGCTAAAGGGCGTGGCCCCGCTGCTGGTAGATTCTTGCAAAATTTCGTAGGCCCGGGCGGCGTTGTCGACGATGGTATGACGCGCCCCCAGTTGATCCAGGGTCGATTGGAGCATGGTGCGGGCCGCCTTGGAGTCGTCCACCACCAGGATTTGATGGGCCTCCACGTGGCGATCCCGGCCCTCTTGCACCAACGCCTCCGCTACTTGATCCTCGATGCCGATAATCTCTCCCAAAATTTTTTCCACATCCAAAATTTGCACCGGATCGTTGTTTTCGTCATAGGTGATGGCGGTGAGATATCCCGCGTCCGTCATTCCCGAACCGGGGGCGCGGATCTCCTCCCATCCCTTGTTCAACAGCTTGTTGGGGCTGGTGACGAGAAACCCCTGAGTGGTGTTGTTGTATTCACAAACAATGATGTAACTGACCCCCTGGGTGTAATCCACCCCCGCCATGCCCAAGCCCAGGGCCAAATCGATGACCGAGATGGCCCGGTTGCGAAAGTCGATGGCCCCGATCACCGAGCCGTGGGCGTGGGGCATTTTGGTGATCACCTTGGGCGTCTCCAAAATTTCGATGATCTTGAAGACGTTGATGCCGTACTGCTGCCCGTCGGTGAGATAGAAAGTCAACATTTCCATCTGATTGCTGAAGGCCAGACGGCTCCTCTGCTCCACTTCCTGCATCACGTCGCGAGACATCGGGGGGTTCTCCTGCCGCCTTGAGAGGGGGGGCGGCGCGAACGCCGCAAAAGGTTGATCAACACATTCTGTTTGAGACGCGATTCCGGAAATCCCGCAAACGGACGGGACGGGCAAGGGCTATAATCCGCTCTCCCCCGCCGCCTCCACCTCCCGTCGCAGCCGATGGCAGGCCTCCCAGGCCCGGTTCACGGCCTGCGGAGAACCCGCGAGGTGAAACACCAGCGCCCCGGCGGACTCCCCCACCCCACCGGCCGCCGTCAGGGTGGCGGTCACCTCGAACAGTTGGCGGAAGGCCTCGATCTCCGTGATCACCGCGGCGGTTCCGGCGAGGATGGGCATCAGGCCCACCGGGCCGCCCATCACCCGGTCGACCCGTCCCTGCCCCAGCAAGCGACAGGCGGCGGCGACGGAGGGAATGGTTTTGCGCAACGAAACGGGGATCACCAGCGCCCCCCCCCGGGCGTGAAGGATGGCCATGGCCGCCCCGATGGTTCCCCCCACCGGCGAGCCCATCAGCACGCCGACGTTGCCCGCCGGATCCAGGGCGTTGGCCCCCTTGACGTACACATCCCCCGCCTCGAACTGCTCCAGCAGTCCGGCGGGCCAACCTCGGCTCACCGTCCCCCGGTTGAAGAGAAACGGGCCGCCGCTGCGTTGCGCGGCGGGGGTCTCCCCCAGGCGGCCCTCGTGGATCCATCCCACGGCGAACCGTTCGCAGCCCGGATCCTCGCCGGTGAGATGACGGGCGACGTGGCGCGTCGTGCTGCCGCCCACCACCACCAGACGCCCGGAGGCGGCGGCGCGGCGCACGGGGGGCGATTCCGCCGTCCCCCAGCCGATCAACCGCCGGGACTCCTCGGGCCGCAGCACCACCAGGGCCGTCGCCGTTTCCTTCGCTTCCACCGTTCCGCCGCCGCCAGTCACACCTTCGATCCCTCAGTGGTCGCGACGGGACGTTGTTCGGTCGTCCCATGGATGGATCCAAATGGAAAATGGACTTTATCACTCCCGACGGACTTCTTGCAGGGATTTTTTTATGGCATCATGATCCGTTAAAGGGTTCATCGGGATTTTGCATGGGCACCATCGCCCATGACCTCCGCATGACCCCACCTCGTCCGGCCCCTATTGGAGAATCCGCCCATGGACCGCCGCTCTTTTCTTAAAAGCGCCGCCGTTCTCTCCACCGCGTCGACCCTTCCCCCCCTGGCCCCGGCGGTTCTGGCGGCGGAGGGCGAACCGGCCCGGGTGCGGAAATACAACGTCCTGGGCAAAACCGGCCTCAAGATGAGCGATATCTCCTTCGGCGCGGGCAAGCTTCCCTCCGCGTCGATGATCTTGCGGGCCGTCGACCGGGGGATCAACTATTTCGACACCGCTCCCGACTACGGTCAAAGCGAAAAGCTGATCGGCGAGGCCCTTTCCCGGCACAAGGGGCGGGACAAGATGTACCTCGCCTCCAAGTTTTGCCGGGCCGTTCCCTATCAGGATGGCATCAGCCATCTCTACCCCGGGGCGACCAAGGCGGAGTACATCGCCTCGGTGGAGGAGAGCCTCAAGCGGATGAACACCGACTATCTGGACGTGGTGTTTGTCCACGCCCTGGGGGAGAAGCCGGAATACGAGGCGCAGAAACAGCGTCTCACCGATCCAGAGATGCTGGCGGCGGTGGCGGATTTAAAGAAGGCGGGCAAGGTGCGGGCGCTGGCGGTTTCGTCCCATGGGGCCCACAACATGGAAACGCTGGCCCTCGACGCGGTGCAAACCGGCCATTACGACATTCTCATGCTGGCCTTCAATTTTCTCACCTTCCCCAAGGTTCCCGAGGTGCTGAAGGCGGCCCACGCCAAGGGGGTGGGGATCATCGCCATGAAGACCCTGGCGGGGGCCAAGGATAGCGGGGTCAAGCCGGAGGGGGCGACCCCCTTCCCCCACGCCGCCTTCAAATGGGTGTTGCAACATCCCGAGGTCAGCGGCTTGGTGGTGACGATCAAGACCACCGACGAGTTGGATCTCTATCTTCAGGCGTCGGGTCAAGCCTTCGCCGCCGCCGACCAACGCGCCCTGGACCACTACGCCGCCCTGTTCGGCTCGGACTACTGCCGCACCGGCTGCGGGACGTGTCAATCCGCCTGCCCGGCGGGGGTGGAGATCGGGGCGATTTTGCGCCATCACATGTATTTCGCCGATTACGGCGACGAAAAACGGGCGATGCAAGAGTACGCCGGTTTGGAGCGCAACGCCGCCGTCTGCGAAACCTGCGCCGACAACGACGCCTGCAACGCCGCCTGTCCTTACGGCCTGACGGTGGGAGAAAAACTGCGGGCGGCCCATCGGACCCTCTCCTGGGACGCCCCCGTCGCCAAGGGATGACCCCCCGCGTGGCCGTTCCGCCCCCCCAGCCCGCCGTCTGGATCCGCCTCGCCCTGCTGCTGGCCCTGCCCGCCGTGGGGTGGGCGGTGTGGTGGGATGGTCAGCATTACGACCCCGCCCTGCTGGATTTCCGCAATGCCGCCAAGGCTGGTTCCGCCGCCTCCCTGGCGGGAAAATTTCCCGAAAAGCTCGGTCCCTTCGTCCGCCTCGCCCCGCCCCGGACATTCCATAAGGACAATTTGTTTGAATACATCAACGGTCACGCCGAATATTTTCTCTCCGCTGGCTTCAAGGGGCTGGCGGTGGGGGAGTATGGCCTTCCGGGGGCGACCCAGCCGACGCTGGTGATCGATCTGTACGACATGGACCAACCGGCCCAGGCTTTCGGCGTCCTCTCCGACGAGGCGGGCCAGGGGGCGGAACCGGCGGAAGCCGGAGAGATGGGATTTCGCGTCGGCCAGGGGCTTTCGTTCATTTTCGGCCCCTACTATCTGCACATGGCCGGCTTTGGCGAGACCGGGGAGTTGACGACCCTCGCCAACGAATGGACCCAACGGCTGGGAACCAAGGGCGGCGGTCTGACCTTCGACTTTCCCCCCCTCGGTCCGGTGGTCTCCTCCCGCTTCATCAAGGAGAGCTATCGCGGCATGGGCTTTCTCCACCGGGTGATGGAGCGCACCTTCGAGTGGCAAGGGTTGCCGGTGACGCTCTTTTCCGCCCCCCTCTCCCCCGAGGGGGGGAAGGCGTTGTGGGGGGAGTTGGCGCAATTTTTCCAGAAGGAAAAAATTCCGGTCACGGAACGGACGGAGAACGGTCTGACCTATCACGTGGTGGAGGATCGCTACGAGGGGGAGTGGTTCCTGATTCCCTTGCCGGATCGGCTGCTGGGGGTGTTCGCCCCGCCGTCGCCGGAGTTGCTGGCCCCCTTGCGGGAGTTCGCCCTTGGACGACAACGCCCCTCCTGAAACCCCAGAAACGCCCGAAACGTCGGACGCCCCGCCCCCGGAAAAGCGGCGGCGGATCTTCAAGCGCAACCGGGTGGAGCCGGACCCCACCCGTCGCGCCCTGCTGCGGGGTCTGGCGACGGCCTCCGGGGTGGCGCTGGTCAGCGGCGGGGTGGGCTGGCTGGCCTACAGCGATCAGCCCATGCGGCGGCGTCCCGATCCGCTCTTCACCCTGAAGGATTTTCGCGTCGCCCCGTCGGAGCTGCTGCCCCGGCTGGTCATCGCCCGGGGCGATCAGGTGGAGGCCATGGTCCGGGCGGCGGTGGAGCGGCTGGGGGGGATCGGTCGATTCATCGCCAAGGGCGACCGGGTGCTGCTGAAACCCAACGTGGGGTGGGATCGTCAACCGGAGCAGGCGGCCAACACCGGACCGGAACTGGTGGCGGCCATGGTCCGGCTCTGTCGCGAGGCGGGTGCCCGGGAGGTTCGCGTCACCGATGTCTCCCTCAACGATCCGTTGCGCTGTTTCGCCCGTTCCGGCATCGAGGCGGCGACCCTTCAGGCCGGGGGGGAGGTAGTGCTGGCGGGGGACGGTGATTTCCGGCTCACCGACATGAAGGGCCAACGGCTCAAGGAGTGGCCGGTCTCCCGCTTTTTCCACGAGGCGGACAAGGTGATCAATCTGCCCATCGTGAAACACCATTCGCTGTGCGGCTGCACCCTGGCGATGAAAAATTGGTACGGGGTGATCGGCGGTCGACGCAACCAACTGCATCAGGACATTCACACCTCCATCGCCGATCTGGCGGCGGCGGTGCGCCCCACCCTGACGGTGATGGACGCCACCCGCATCCTCAAGCGCAACGGCCCCACCGGGGGCAATCCGGCGGATGTCATGGCCGGTCACACCCTCCTCGCCGGAACCGACGAAGTGGCCATCGACGCCTTCAGCCTCGATTTTCTCGACCTCAAGCCGGAACAAGTCCCCTACCTCGCCCTGGGCCAGGCCCGGGGGCTGGGGGTGGTGGATTGGCGCTCCCTCAACCCGCCGGAGTTGCAAATCGGCTAAGACAGCCTCATTTATCGGCGATAATAATACGCAACCCCGCATCGGAATAGTCATGATTCCCAATGCCCTCATCCTCTTTGGGATCGCAGCTAATATCTTCCAGCGAACTATTCCACGAGCCTCCCAGCAGAGAGAATTTCTTCACGCCATCCTGCGTCCATTCCTTGACGTTTCCATTCATGTCAAAAAGGCCATTGCGGTTGGGAAACAGTCCCCCGACTGGGTGGGCGTTCCCCTCTGAATTTTCTGAAAACCAGGCAATTTCCTTTGGATCGCTGTTCCGGAAGTGAATATCCATGCCAGCTCGACACGCAGATTTCCACTCATCGGAAGTGGGAAGGCGATAAACACGCGTTTTTCTTATTTCGGTAGACAACTTTTGATTCAACGCATCCAAAAATGTCTTGGCTTTCTCCAGAGTGATTTCCCGAATCGGCTCCTTAAAGGCAATATGCTGCGGCGGGTCAGGAGTTTCTTTCATGATTTCCCCCCACTGCGCCTTGGTTACCTCGAAACGGCTCATCCAAAATTCGCTGTGGTATTTTCCTCCGTCATATCCAGCCTTGATCTTCACAAATTCGATTCCGTTAGCGCTCATTGACTCGATATTTTTGTCTTCCAACTTGATTCTTCTAAGTTTGTTGATTAGTTCATCAATTTGGGTGGAAACCGACTTTCCGGTCCAGCCGCCGACGCTGGATAATTTAACCAGCTTCCGAATCTGCTCCAACGCTATCTTATGATCTCCCCTGCTGATGGCAAGACCAGCGGAATTAATGATCTGCTGAATCGCCTCGTGATCAACGACCAGTTCACCTTGCTTCACCTCTCCCTTATCAGTCGTTACCGGTTTACGTCTGACCGTTACGCCAGTTTCAGAACTGATTTCCTGAAGTTTCTTGACCTCATCCTCCTTCTCGCGTTTTACGAATTCTTGCTTAACAAGTTGAATCTGAAATTCATCCATACATACGCCCTTGAATTTCTTCTTATTATAATCCGTCAGCTCATAAGAGTAATTAGACGTATTGCGCACCACGTTGATTTCCTTTGGACCTAGGGTGCAGTCGCTCCCATATTTCAATTCAAGTTTATGCCTCCCAAGCTTTGTAGATACCCTGATCGGAGTTAAATCTTGTTGAATGACTCCATCCAAGTGGACTGAAGCGCCAACCGGAGTTGAACTAATTGTAATATCAGCATATTCTGGAGAAATGATATCCATGACGGACTCTGTCGCGGAACCAATGTAAGGATAAATTTCGTTCTTGTAATTAATAGAAATCACAACCATAACAGATGGCACGATAATATACACCGCAAATTTCACGAGGTGTTTTTTCGTTTTTCTCTTCTCCATTAGTTTAGGCACCCATTCGTCAATTGATTCGGGGCGCTTCTTAGGATCCATTTCCAAGGCCCAATCGATCGCCTTAAGGAAATCAACATCATACCCTTTTCCTCTGCCAGCCTTGATCGCTGGGAGTATCGGATCCGCCCCACCATCCTCCAGTCTATCTTGCCTCATTTTCGAATTAGGCGGCAATTCTCCAAAAATCAACCGATACATGATAACTCCTATCGCATAAATATCCGTCCATGGTCTAAATAAGTTTTTCTGGAATTTCACTTGCTCGGGCGCCGCATAATTCGGCGTATAAGCTTGCATGATCGGCTCGTCCTTCATGACCGGGAACCTCACCGCAGCGCCAAAATCCAATAACTTCAGGGTGTTTCCGCTATATTTTATATTCTCCGGCTTGATATCCCGATGCACTACGCCCCTGGAATGAATATACTTTACTCCATCAAGAATGGGCATCATGATGGACATAATCTCTTCTTGAGAGTATCTTCTCTTGTTCTTTAAACGATCCTTCAGGGTATCTCCATCAATCAGTTCCATCACCATGTACAGCACCTTGTCTTTTCGCTCCTTGCCATTCTCCTTAATTATTTTTTCTTCCGTGAAGGCCGTAATATTAATAACCACATTCTCGTGACGAAGTTCTGATATTATCTTAACTTCGTCGAGAAAATTCCTTTTCCACCTCTCGTAGACTTCTTCAATTGTTTCGCCCAAACCGAGCGCATTCATCATGGACAGTCTTCTGGGATTCAACTCCTTGATGGCAACTTTTTTATAAATAATATCGTTCTCATCTTCCTGCTGAGCTATATAAACAATGCCGGAAGCTCCGCTCTTGCTGAGCGTCGAAACAATCTTATATCCGGTTTTGAATACGTGTCCATTCGGCAAAGGATCGCTCATCCAAATCGGCATCTCGCATGTTTTGTCCTCCTCATACTCGCCCTGAAATTTATTCTCCTCCGTAGGGGAATCTTCAGTCGCCTGATTTTTCGTAGGTTGCCGACCCTGTTGATCTTCCATGAGTATCTCCTGAAAACTTACCTACCCGTTAAGCTTGGGAAGCACTTCGCTATGGTATACATCATAAGAAATATAAAAGAACGCGAATCCTATGTCAACCCGGAATCATGGGTGTGAATCATGCGTATAATTCGCAACTGTTCTAGGAGGTTAAGCACTTTTCACCACGCAAGAGAAGCAACACCAAACGAAACGTAAAAATTTTCACCCCGGAAGGAGCAACGATGCACTATCTTATGATTCCGCAAAATCCCTCCCAAAGGGGGAGTAGACAATTCATTGGATTTCTTTGATTTTCCAGACCGCCTGGGCCGCCGCGTCGCTGGCGGGGAACTCCTGTTGCACCCGTTCGTAGGTGGCGTGGGCGTTGTCCAGGTCGCCGAGTTCGAAGTAGCAGTTGCCCATGCGCAGCAGGGTTTGGGGAACCAGGGGATTTTGCGGCAGCTGGGCCAGGGCGAGCTGGTACTCCTTGAGGGCTTCGGTGTGCTGGCGCTGGACGTAGTGGATATCCCCGATGGCGAAGCGGGCCTGGGGAATCATGGAATCGTTGGAGAATTTTTCCAGATAAAAGGTGAAGGCTTCCAGGGCCATGTCGAACTTGCCCGCCTTGAACAGGGTCATGGCTTGATCGTAGGCCTCCTTGGGGGTTTTGGGTTCCAGGGTGGCGGGGTCGATGTTGGGCCGGATGTAGCGGGGATCCTGGGCCTTGGACGGGGGAAGTTTGTAATCCGTCACCGCGGCGCCGGGCAGGGCGGCCAGCGTCTTCTTTTTCTCCTCCTTGGAAGCGGAGGCGGCGGGGGACGAGGCGGTTTTCCCGCCGGACGGGGCCAGGGAGGCTGCGGACGCGGAGGAATCCGGCGTCTTGCTCGCAGGGGCGGCGGGGGCGCCGGATGGGGCGGTCGCCGTCGGTTTGCCGGAAGCGGCGGGCGCGGCGGCGGATGGGGAGGAACTGGCGGAGCCTTGGTGGAGATCGAGGATCGCCAACTCCTGCACCCAGCGGTGGGGTTCGACCTTCACCTGCCGGGTCAAGGTGCGAAAGCCCCGGGCCTCCACCCGCAACTCCACCGGACCCACCGGCAGGTTGCTCAGGTTGAGGGGCTTGCCCAACCCCGCCTTGCCCACGGGCTTGCCGTTGAGGCTGACCCACGCCTCGGGGGCGTTGACGTTGACTTGCAGATAGCCGATGGAACCAGGGGTCGGCGTCGCCGCCGAAGCGGCCCCGGGCGGGGCGGCGCGAGGAGGCGTCGGGGCGCTGCTCCCCTTCTCTTCCGCCGCCCACCCCAAGGGGGAGGCCAGCAGTCCGATGATCACGCCACTGATGCCATGCCGCCAACGTCCGCCCATGCCGCTTTGATCCCAAGGGGTTGAACCCGTCTGGTGGACGGGTCGAGGTTTCACGCCGAATCGCCTTCCCCCCTTATACCATCGGATGGCGTGTTACAACAGGCAGACCTTGGCCGCCAGTTCATCGCTCAACACCCTGCGGTTTTCCGAATAGTCCACCGGAACCTCGATGAGATGGACCCCAGGTTGGTTCAGGCAGTGGCGCAACATCGGGGCGAACTCCTCGGCGCGAGTCACCCGATAGCCGGAAGCGCCGTAGCTTTCGGCGTACTTGACAAAATCCGGGTTGCCGAAATCCAGTCCGTAAGGGGGCAGGCCCATGTCCTGCTGCTTCCACTGGATCATGCCGTAGCCGTTGTCGTTGAGGACGATCACCACCAGATCCAGCTTGAGCCGGATGGCGGTCTCCAACTCCTGGGAGTTCATCATGAAGCCGCCATCGCCGCAGACCGCCGCCACCTTGCGCTCCGGCAGGGTGATCTTGGCCCCCATGGCCGAAGGCAGCCCCGCCCCCATGGTGGCCAGGGCGTTGTCCAACAGCACGGTGTTTTGCTGATAGGCGGGATAGTTGCGGGCGACCCACAATTTGTACATGCCGTTGTCCAGAGCGATGATTCCATCCTCCGGCATCACCGCCCGCAGATCGGCGACAAAGCGTTGGGGCAACATGGGGAAACGGTCGCTGTCGCAGCCCTCGCCGACGTGGCGCAAGGTCTCCTCCCGCATCCGCCGGAAGTAGGAAAAATCCCATTCGGCGGAAGGAGCGACGTACTCGGTGAGCAGCCGCATGCTTTGGGCGATGTCTCCCACCACTTCCAGGTTGGGAAAATAGACGTCGTCGATTTCGGCGGAGTAAAAATTGACGTGAATCACCGGCGCGTTGCCCCGATGTCCCATGATGGCGGGGGGCTTTTCCGTCACGTCGTGGCCGACGCTGAGGATCAAATCCGCCCGATCGATGGCGCAATGGAGGTAGTCGCCGGAGGTCAGGGCGGCGGTCCCCAGATAGTGTTCGCTCCGTTCATCCAGCACCCCCTTGCCCATTTGCGTGGTAAAAAAGGGGATGCCGGTCTTGCGCACGAAAGCGTCCAGTTGGCGGGAGATGCTCTTGCGATTGGCCCCCGCCGCAATCAGCAACAGGGGGCGACGGGCGGCCATCAGCAGATGGGCGGCGTTTTCGATGGCCCGAGCGTCGGGGGCGGGGCGGCGATGGGCGATTTTTTGCAGCGGTCGGGCCTCGCACATCTCCCGGGCGATGTCCTCCGGCAACTCCAGGTGGCACGCCCCCGGGCGCTCCTCCTCGGCGCGGCGAAAGGCCTCCCGCACCAGCGAGGGGATCTTCTCCCCCGAGGGGATCTGCTCGGAAAATTTGGTCACCGGCGACATGGTTTCCACCACGTCGATGATTTGGAATCGTCCCTGCTTGCTCTTTTTGATGGGCTTCTGGCCGGTGAGGGCCACCAGGGGCATGCCCCCCAGTTGGGCGTAGGCCAGCCCGGTGAGGAGATTGGTCGCCCCCGGCCCCAGGGTCGAGAGGGCCACCCCCGCCTTGCCGGAAAGACGGCCGCAAGTGGCCGCCATGAACGCCGCCGCCTGCTCGTGGCGGGTGGTGATCATTTGGATGGAGGAGGTGCGCAGCGATTCGAGAAAATCCAGATTCTCCTCGCCGGGAACGCCGAAAATCCGTTCCACCCCTTCCGCTTCCAGGCATTGCACGAACAGATCGGAGGCCTTGCGTTCTTCCTGGGACGCCGTGGACAACATGGGAAGCTCCATGAGAGAAATCGGATGAGGATGATGCTGCAACAAACAGTTCGTGCTGATAAATCATCCCCCCATGCCGCCCTTTCAGAGGGGGGTGGCAGGGGGGGATGGGACGGTCATGGGGCCGTCGAAAGGATCAGAAGCGTTCGGGAACCCGGCCCTCCCGACCCGCGATAAAGCGCCGCTCCACCTTTTCCCAGTCGATGTTCTTGACGAAGGCGTCGATGTAGGCGGCCCGTCCTCCAGCCCGGTGATCCACCATGTAGGCGTGTTCAAAGACATCCAGCACCACCAGCGGGAGAAACGCGGCGATGGCCCCTTCCTCGTGGAGTTGGATGAATTGGTTGATGATCACCCCCGTGGCGGGATCCAGGGCGCAGACCGCCCAGCCGATGCCCCGGGTTTTGCCGGTGTTGACCAGATCCTTGAGCCAGTCGTCGAAAGAGCCGAACTGCTCGACGACGGCGGCGGCGAAGCCCCCCTCCGTCAGCGACCCGATGCCGGTCCGCAGATTGCCGAAATAATATTCGTGCAACACCATGCCGCCATATTCAAAGCCAAACCGGCGGCGCCGGTCGGCGAAGATCGGCTCCCCTCCCCGTCCGGCGGCGCGCAGCTCCCCCAACTCCTTGCGCAGGGCGTTGGCCTGGGCGACGTATCCTTTGTACAACCCCCAGTGGTCCTCGATCTGGGCGTCCGAAATTCCGTCCAGCCCCTTGGGCTTCAACTCTTCACGCACTTGATAAGTATCCATGGGAATACCTCCGCTTGCTTGTTTCTATGAATTCCACGATCCGCGCCAAAAGGAACCGGCGCCCTGCCATCCCCGAATGCCGGGGGATGTTTTCTCCTTGGAGCGTCCGCCAGGCGTTCCGGTTCCCCGACTCACCCAAAACGCCCCACCGCCGTCGCCGTGACCAGCAGCAGACCCAGGAACAGATTGATCGACATGGCGATGCGAATGCGTTCCAAATAGAGCCCCGCCTCGGGAATCAGCAACTCCTTGAGCATGTATTTCATGCGTCGATAGGGCCGAAAATAGACACGGAGAAAATTGCCGATCATCCCCCAGCCGATGATTTGCATGACGAGGACGTGCCACCCCGAATGGAGCGGACCGTTGAAAAAGCCCCACGCCATGGCGTAACCCGTCACGGGGAGCAAAATCACCGTGAACCATACCACGGGAAAAAATCGTTTCAGCACCTCGCCCCACATGGGAACCTTGCGCTCCATCTCCTGCGGAGAAAGCACCGGACGCAACACCATGTGGGAAAAAAACATCCCCCCCACCCAGATCACGGCGGAAAGCAGATGCACGGCGAAAAGCAGCGCGAGTACATTCATGGGGCCTTTCCCCTTCGAGGAATCCCAACGCCCATGGGCGCCTGAAAAATGATCAACCGAAGCAGTGTAACATGATTTACCGAGGGACGGAGCGAAAACCATGCCCGTCAGGGCCGAAACCCCACGCCGATCGTGGCGTTCTGTTTGAATTTGACGCACAATTCGTCCAACTGTCGTCCGTAGGAAGGGGGGAAACGCCCATGCAGATGTTGCGCATTTTGGACCAGATGGCCTTTTTCGAGGGGTTGACCGCCGCAGAAAAAGGGATGGTGGCCTGCATCAACCTGCGCATTTTCAAGTTTGATCCCCGGGCGGTGATCATTCGGGAGCAATCCCAGGAGACCCACCTGTTTTTGCTGGTCAAGGGGACCGCCACCGTGATGGATTCCAAGGGCTCTCCCCTGGCCATCCTGAAGGCGGGGGACGTGGTGGGAGAGATCGCCTTTTTGGCCGACGTACCCCGCACCGCCAGCGTCGCCGCCAATACCGAGGTCATCGCCATCCGGGTGGACAAGGAGAGTTTCACCCCCCTGGAGTCCGGCGTGCGGGAAAAATTGAAGGACAAGCTGATTCGCGTGGTGATTCATCGTCTGTTCCCGGGGCGGTCCGGCCCCGAGTTGACCCTGAACCCGCTGTGCGACTGGACCCCAACCTGATGTTGGGTGTCGATCCCCCCCCATTCCAGCCAACCCCACTGGGAGAGCGGCGCGGTGATTTTTGATCAAAGTTTGATCCAGCAAATCCTGGATTTGTGGCGCAGCAAGGACGAAGACGAACCCTCCGATCCCGACGTAGAGAAGATCCGCCTGATCATGGAGACGGTCTTTCTCGCCAGCCTGAAACGGGAGGAGGATCGTTCGCTTCGCCTCAGCGTCACCCTGGCGCCGCCGGAATTTTTTCCCGCCGAAACTCGGGCCGGGGAACATGTGGTGTTGCATTTCGCGTCCCCCCAGCCGTTCACGGTGGATGGACTGGTCAAGCTCTCCCCCGCCTTCGATCCGGGCACCACCGCCCTGGCGGTGCGCCCCTCCGTCTCGGGGGACGATCCCCTGGAAATTTGGGGGGCCATTTTCACCACCCATCGGGGCGGCAACCGGTTCGACCCCCTGCCCTTGCGTCTTTCGCCGCCGGACGTGTTGACCATCTCCTCCATGCAACCCGGCTCGTTGTCGGTGTTCCGCGCCGGCAACATCATCGCCCGGTTCAACGCGGGGCGCTTTTTCGAGCCCACCCCCACCCCCTTCACCTCCAGCCTCATGGGGTGGAGCCTGCTCAAGACCATCAAGGAGCATCACGGGTTCAAGCGGTTCGGCACCCACTATTGGCGGGTCTACCGGGATTTGATCGACCGCATGCTCATCGAGGTCAATCATCGGGGGCACGGCGGCACCATCATCTGGTTTGACGAGGAGCGATCCCCCGACGCCTTGCGTTGGATCGTTCCCAAGCATCACCTGCGCCGGGGGCCGGAAGCCGCCTCGCTGGTAGAACACCTCTGCGCCCTGGAGTTGCAACGGGAAGATGGGGGGACCTCGCCCAGCTCCATCACGGCGGACAATTGCGCCCGGGCGGTGGAGGAAGGCATTTTGGAGTGCAAGCGGCAGTTGGTGGAACATGTGGAGTTGTTGGCCCAGCTGACCCACGTGGACGGAGCGTTGATTCTCAACGATGAACTCAAGCCCCTCTCCTTCGGCTCCATGCTGGTGGCCCCCGCGTGGCGGGGCAAGACCATCTACGGCCCGGACAACGCCGCCTACCCTTCCATCCAGGTGGATTTGGCCCACTACGGCACCCGCCACAATTCGGCGGTCCATTTTGTGGGCAAGGCCACCGGTTCGGTAGCCTTCGTCATCTCCCAGGATGGCCCCATCTCCGGGTTGACCCTCAAGGATGACGAGACGGTCTACTGGTGGCCCGACTGCCTGAGTAAGCTCTGGGTGGTATAGCCATTCCATTTTAAAATTGTGTATGTCGTCATACGGTGCCTGGGTTATGCAACCAACGCCTCAACCACGAAAACGTCCTTCCCGCGAAGGCGGGAATCAATGTCTGCATTTTCCTCCCCCGCCCCTGGATTCCCGCTTTCACGGGAATGACGATGGTGTGTTTGAAAAAATGGGTTGCATCCCCTGATGCCGCTTGAGGTCATGCACCATTTTTAATTGGAACACCTATCACTGCCGAATTTGGGATCATTGGCACAAAGGGCTTCCCGAGCCACGGAGAGCAGATTCCTCATTCCGCCTCGTTCCCGCATGGCATCGCCCCCCTCCCCCAGCGGTCGAACCTGCCTGATGAGCGGCTGCACGGTCACGCCTCCTCCCGCCAGCAATCGCAGGGCGGGGGCGAAGGGGCCGCAACGGGAACCGATGAGGCGCACCTCGTCCACCATCAGCCCGGCCAGATCCACCGGGGTTTCTCCAGAGAGCGACCCCTTGAGCAGGATCTTCCCTCGGGGGCGGACCAGTTTCCGCGCCAGGGAGAAGGCTGCCGACGAGGCGGCGCAGAGCATGACGGCCTCGGCCCATCGCCCTTCCCCCGTCGCCATCTCTTCCGCGAGGCGCGTTCCATCCCCAGTTGCGCGGCGATTGCAAACCCAACCGTTTTACCAACAGGACTGCCGTCTCCCCCTTCAGCACCGCCGAGGTCGCCTTGGCCTAGAACTGCCGCGTGGTGGATTCACGCTTTATCGAGATCCCCTTCGCGCCTCCTCGCCCGAGGTCGAAGGGTGGCCCATCCAGCGTCTCAACGTTGGGTTCTTCCATCATGCCCTATTGCGGAATCATGCGGTTCAAGTCGGCCACGTTGACCTCATCCATCTGATCCTCCCCCAAATATTGCTTGGCATATTCCAGATAGACCCCACTGTTGAGGAAGATGCGGAAAAGATCGGCGTCCAGGTGCTGGTCCTTGCACATAAAACTCATGATGCGTAGCGCTTCGCTCAGGGTCTTGGGCTTTTTGTAGGGGCGATCGCGAGCGGTCAGGGCCTCGAACACGTCGGCGATGGCGAGAATGCGCGCCTGCACCTTCATCTCGTTCCGCATCAGCTTGCGGGGATATCCGGTGCCGATCATGGTCTCGTGATGCGCCCCGGCAAACTCGGAAACCCGGGCCAGTGAACGGGGGAAGGGAAGCTGCTCCAGCATGAAGATGGTGTAGATCACATGCTCGACAATTTTGAACCGCTCCTCCTCGGTCAAGGTGCCGCGGGAGATGCGCAAATTGTAGACCTCGCCCAGATTGTACAAATTTTCCGGAATGTTGACCTTGAAACCACAGGCGACCGGATCATAAGCCAAGGCCGCATCCCCCCGGCGGGGAATGAGATGGTCGGGCTTGTCGGCCAGCAGATGCTCTTCCGCCGGAACGGGGGTGGGGGGGACTCCCTCCAAACGCCCCATCTCCCCGTGTGACAATCCGAGGCGATCATCAAAATGGCGGGTCCAGGGAGTGGCGGCGAGGGCTTCCAACCGCTGAATCTTGGTCGGATCCATGAATTCACCGCCCATATTGCACTCGGCGATAAAGGCAAAGTCCTGCTGGAGTTGGTTCAGGCGTTGCTCCAGCTCTTGCCGCAGCTCCTCTGCCGGAGCCTTGTGGTCCAGCAGGGATTGGAGGTAGTCGATGGTATAATCCCGATGCTTGACCTCGAATCGGGTTCGGATTTCATGGATGCGGTTATAAATGGTCTCCAGCTTGGTCGCCTTGTCCACCACATATTCAGGGGTGATGACCTTACCACAGTCATGCAACCATCCGGCCATGCGAAACTCTCGCCAATCCCCTTCGTTCATTGAAAAATCGGCCAGGGGCCCCTCCTTGAGCGAACACGCCACCTGGGCCAACATGGCGCCCAGGGTCGGCACCCGTTCGCAGTGCCCCCCGGTGTAGGGCGATTTGGCGTCGATGGCGCTGGCAATCATCTTGATGATCGACTCCAGCAACTGAATTTGCTGCTGAATCAAATTTTGGTTGCTCATCACCGCCGAGGCCTGAGCCGCCAAGGCGGAGGTTATTTCGCGCATGGCCGGGGTGAATGGCGTGATCTCTTCGCTGTCGTGAACCTTGGCGTTGAAAAGCAGCAGCACCCCCATGGTTTCGTCATGCAGAGGCTTTAGCGGAACGGCCATCACCGAGCGAATGACATAGCCCAGCCTTTTTTCAAAATTGCGCAGATCCTTGTATTCCCCCTCGAACTCTCCGGCTTGAAAGTCGTCGATCAGAAGCGGCTGTTGGGTCAGGACGACTCGACTGGCGGCATCGGCCAGATTGGGGCCCTTGGTCTTGAATTCGCTCAGCGAAACCGAATTCAACGTGCATAATTTTTTGGAACTCCCTCCCAAATGGATGTGGGGCGTCCCCAACATGACCAGTTCGTAGGTCAAACGGTCGGGAGTCGGGCGCAGCAGCAGGGCACCCCCATCGGCGTTGGTCAGCTCCCTGGCCCCGGCCAGGATCATCTCCAGAAAGCGCGTATTGTCCTTCTCGTTGGACATGGCAATGCCCATCTCCACCAACGAGCGGAACTGCAACTGGGCCTCAAGCATCTCCATGGTCCGATCCTGGACGGTCTCTTCCAGGGTTTCGGCATGACGGGCCAACGCCTCGTGAGCCGCCGCCAACTCCTGCTGCTGGGCCTCGATCTGGAGCCGCGCCCGATGCTGGGCCTCCTTATGGCGAACGGACTGGCGCGTCAACAAGCCGAGCAACAAGGCCAGCAGGGCGATAATGCAGAGGGTCAGCAGCCGTACGTTGTCGGGAGTGACCTCGGTGACATCGCTCAACATCACCAACCGCCACTCCCCTTGGGGATCGTTCCAGCTCATGGCGTGGTTGACGGAGATATAATGCCGTTTTCCCAACTGAAAACGGGGCGCCGAGGGATCAAACGGAAGGGGTTCGGGAGGCTTCTCATCGAATAGTTTGCCAAACTGTTTGGTTTGGCGGATGGCCTTGAGCCTCTCTTCCGAAGGGGGGTCGGCCAGCCGCATCACCCATTCGGGACGGCTGCTGGCAAAGACCACGCCCTGGGGCGAGAGGAGCAGCGTCGTCCCTTTGGACTCCCGCACCAGGGCATCCAATTTTTCCAACCCGACGCGGACGACCATGGCTCCAATGGCCTCTCCCTGCCGCTCTTGTCCGGCATAAACGGGGGCCGAATAGTAGAGGGTTCGTTTGCCGGAGGTGGTGCCCACGGCGCCATAAACCATGTGTTTGCCCTGTCGGGCGATCTGATAATAGGGGCGAAAGTGGACATCCACCCCAGTGAACGGTTTACCGTCCCGGTTCCAGGAGGACTGGATCACTCCCAGCCGGTCCACGACAAACGCCCCATCCGCATCCAGGTAGCGGGAGGCGACCTCCAACCGGGCCAGGACGCTGGGCGTCTGGGCGAGCCAATCGCCTGCCGCCACCCGCTTGATCTCCTCATCCACCACCCCCATCAGCTCAATACTGCCCATGAGCGAGCTTTGGACGCTGTGCGCGAGAATCTGGTCTGATAATTTATGGCCCTCTTCTATTAAAGAGTCGCGCCGATGATCCTCGGCCTCGGAGACCATCCAGCCATTCGCCGCCCAGATCACAAGGGCGGCAAAGGTCAGAAGAATCAGGTCGCTGACCAGACTCTTCTCCACAAGAAGCCGACGGAACCGGTGCCAGAGCGTCATGAAACCTCCCTTTTCTGCCTCGACTCACCCCTCTTGGGCGCGTGGGATCAAGAGAGCCCCTGGTTGACCAAAAAGGCTCCCAATTCGTGGTCCTCCCCCTCGATGTGGACCACCAGCCACGCCCGCAGGGTGTCGCCCAACTGTTGCCAAAGCTCCTGGGTGGGTCGGGAACCCAGCAGTTCCACGAATTCTTGAGCCTGATCCAACAATTGCCGATGTTGGGCTTGGTGCTGTTCAAAACGGGGATAGTCGTACTCCTGCATATATTCCTCTTCCCGATCAAAGTGAAACACCACGTATTGAACCAACTCCCTCAAAATCTCCTGCAACACCTCCTGGGGATCCGCCGAGAGTACGGCTCCGCCCAGACGGTTAATCATGGAGACCAGCTTTTTATGGTCTTCGTCGATGTCGGTGACGCCGCAGCTTAACGAGGCGTTCCAGGTGATGATGGCATGACTGGCCATGGGAGGCTCCTGGTCAAGGAAAAGGGGATGTGGTCGTTTGGGCATTTTCTTACCGATCCGATTAAATGCCAACTTTTTTCTACAGTTATAGGGGGTGCCGCGTCGACCATTCTTGATTTATTGATTAAACAATAATAATATGTCCAAATAATTTGCTCCCGCCTTTTCAATCCCTTCCATCGGATGATCCTCCGTCATTCATTATTCCCGAGCCGCGGAAAGTAGATTTTTCATTCCGCCCCGTTCCCGCAAGGCCTGACTTCCCTCCTCCAGGGAGAAAACCCGCCCGATGAGCGGCTGCACGGTCACGCCTCCTCCCGCCAGCAATCGCAGGGCGGGGGCGAAGGGGCCGCAGCGGGAACCGATGAGGCGCACCTCGTCCACCATCAGCCCGGCCAGATCCACCGGGGTTTCTCC
>JADGAP010000003.1:32153-51670 GCA_015231965.1 Magnetococcales bacterium
CCGACGAGGCGGCGCAGAGCATGACGGCCTCGGCCCATCGCCCTTCCCCCGTCGCCATCTCTTCCTCAAGGCGCGTTTCCATCCCCAATTGAGTGGCGATGGCGAGCTTTTCGCGATGGCGTCCCGCCAGCATCACCCGGCATCCGGTATTGCGCAGCACCTGACCGCAGAGCATCCCCAGGGGCCCGTCGCCGATGACGACCACCGATTCCGAAGGGCGGAGGTGGTTTTGTTCCAGGATCTCCAGGGCGGCGGCCAGGGGTTCGGTGAAGAGGGCGACCTCGTCGGCCAAGCCGTCGGGGACGGCGTGGAGGTTGGCCGCAGGCAGTTTGCAAAATTCGGCGAAACAGCCGTCCCAGTGGCGGATGCCCATCACCCGACGTTGCGGGCAATGCTCCTTTTCGCCGCGTCGGCAGAGGGGGCAGACGCCGCAGCCGATATTGATCTCTCCCACCACGCGACGGCCCACCCATGGGGCGTCGGAAACCTCGGCGACCCGCACCACCTCGCCGACGAACTCATGGCCGGGGATGCCGCGAAATCCGGCGTACCCCCGTTGCAGGATCTCCCGGTCGGTGCCGCAGACCCCAGCCAGGCGCACCCGGACCAACGCCTCCCCCGGATCCAGCCTCGGTTCCGGAAGATCCGTCCGCCACCGCAGCCCCGATTCGTCCAACACCCAGGCCCGCATGGGCTAAATCTCCAAGGTGAGAAAATCCTCGGCCAGGACCACTGGGCCGGAGTAAAACCGGTTGCACTCTTCCAACCTTCGACTGTCGGGGCCGTCGATGGGATAGAAGTGGCTCAAAACCAATCGTCCTGCTCCGGCCTGATGGGCCACCCTGCCGCATTCGGCGGCGCTCATGTGGCCGGTGAATTTGTTTTCCGCCAGGGTGGAGGCGTCCAGCAGCAGCAGATCCACCCCCTGGGCGAAAGCGATCAACCCCGGATCGTAGTCGCTGTCGCCGGAAAAAAGCACTGATTTTCCGCCCCACTCGAAGCGATAGGCCAGACTGTTCATGCGCTTGGAGTGGACCGTGGGCTGGGTGAGAATGCGCAAATTTCCGGCCCACTGCTCCGCCGTCGCCTCACGGGCCTGACAGGGGAACCCCTCCGGCATTCCGCTCAAGGGCTCGATGAAGCGGGCGAAAAATTCGCCGAATCCGGGGGGGCCGTAGACGGTGAACGGCTTGACCCGATCCGGAAGGTGATAATGGAGGGCGTGGAACAGCGGGGCCAGGTCGCCGAGGTGGTCCACGTGGGTATGGGTGAGAAAGAGCCGGTCCAAGGTCCGCCAGTCGCCCCCGGCCTTCAGTAGTTGGCGCAGGGTTCCACTGCCGCAATCGATCAGGATCGACTCCCCGGCGGCCCGCAGCCAGTAGCCGGCGGCGTTGCGTTCGACGGAAAACAGCCCCGTGCCGCTGCCCAAAATGGTCACGCGCATGAATCACCCTCCCGCGTCATCTCCTTCGCCATCGCTTCCGCTTCCTCCTCGCTCCAGAGCCACGCCGCCCCCCGCACCCCGCTGGAGTCTCCATGACGATGGGGTGCCAAGCGGGTCGCCACCGTGTCGGAAAAGATCCAGCGCCCCCACAAGCGGGGGACGTTGTCATAAAGCCGGGGGATGTTGGACAACCCGCCCCCCAGGACGATAATCTCTGGATCCAGCAGATTGATGACCGAGGCCAAGCCCCGGGCCAGGCGCGTTTCGTATCGTTGCAAGGCGGACTCGGCGGCGGCGTCGCCTTGTTCGGCGCGGCAGACGATCGCCTCCGCCGGGATGGGCTCTCCCGTCACGCGAAAAAAATCCCCGGCCAATCCGGGACCGGAGATCCAGGTTTCGAGGCATCCGCGCTGGCCGCAGTAGCAGGGGGGGCCGGGGAGTTCATCGGGTTGGGGCCAGGGCAGGGGGTTGTGCCCCCACTCCCCGGCGATGGCGTTGGGGCCTTGCAGCAATCGACCGTGAATCACGATGCCGCCCCCCGTTCCAGTACCCACGATCACCCCGAAGAGGGTGGAACATCCCTCCCCCGCCCCATCCACCGCCTCCGACAGGGCGAAGCAGTCGGCGTCGTTGGCCAGACGCACCGGACGCCCCAGGACTTGGCTCAGATCCTCCCGCAACGGCTGAGCGATGAGACAGGTGGAGTTGGAATTTTTGATCCGCCCGGTGGCAGGGGAGAGGGCCCCGGGGGTTCCGATCCCCACGCTTCCCGCAAGCCCGGTCTCTTGTTCCAGCCCGTGAACCAGCGCCGCCACCGCCCGCACCGTGGCGACGTAGTCCCCCTGGGGGGTGGCGGTTCGCCGTCGGGCCAGCAGCGTTCCCCCGGCTCCCAGCGCCGCCGCCTCGATCTTGGTTCCTCCCAGGTCCACGCCGATGCGCATGCCATCCCTCTTCCAGATCACCCAAGTCAAAAAGGTGCCGCCCAAGACTCCGGGCGGCACCTTCATCATCGACGGATCAGGCCGGGAGAATCAAGCCGGGATCAAGGATCCCAGGGCATGCGATCCCCCATGCGCTCGATCTCTTCTTCCTCTTCCATCTTGTGAACCGCGCGATGTTCGTGAAATTCAATCCAATCCAGCTTCATGCGGGGCCAGAACTCGTCATCCGGCGGAAACCCCAACGCCACCAGGGCGCTCTCCACATCCTCGACGTGAACCCGCCACAGGTCGTAGGTCATGGTCACGGCACCGGTTTTCCAACTGGCGTCCACTTCCAACACGCCATCCAACTCGCTCAGGCGATGAATCAGGTTCACCGCATCCATGGGGGCTTCCATCCCCGCCACCGAAATGGTGTGGGTGACGGGGTGAGGAACGTGCTGTCTCATTTCGGGTTGCATCTGGATCACTTCCATGGCCGTCTCCTCGGCGTGGGCCGTCGTTGCATGGATCGCTCACCGCTCCAGGGGCGACTCCCGACTCCGCCCCCCCCATCCCAGCTTATTGAAAAAATCCGCAGATTCCGCTGCCATCCATGGATCTCCCGCCCTCTCCCTGGCCATCCTCCTTCCGGTCCCATCGTTTGTCCGGGACGCCTCATCCCCTCCATTCCCCGTTGGATCAGCCTTCTTCCGCCGGGCGAAACGCCCCCGGACTACGGATCGAAAAATTGGGGGGGATGATCAAACCGGCGCGGCGTCGCGGTCAGGTTGTCTAACTCGTTGTGTTCGGTGAAGTGGATCCAGTCCAACTTGAGCCGCGGCCAAAAGTCGTCTTCCGGCGGATAACCGGCGGCTTCCAGGGCTTTTTCCAAGTCCTCGATGTGGGTGCGCCAGAGGTCGTAGGTCACGGCGACACGCCCCTTGTCCCATTCCGGTGCCACCTCCAAAACCCCGTCGACAGCGCGCAGCAGGGCCGCCACCTGTTTGCCGGACTCGGGCGAGATCATCCCGGCCAACTCCAAGGTGTGGGTGACGGGATGGGAATCATGTCGCAAGTTGAGGGTCGGGTCCATGGCGTTTCCTCCCCGGTAGGAAGACGGCTGTACTGCTTTAGAGCCGGGTCGGAGACGAAAATATCCCGCGAACAGGAATTATTTGGCGCTTGTCAAGGGACGAAAGGCGCGGCGGACGGGGGGGCAGGAAAAGCGGGGAAAAAGCCGGAGGCCAGGTTATCCTTCGCCGCGCATCAGCCGCCGCACCCGCTGGGCGATGCCCTCGGGGTGGAGTTCCAGCTCGGCGAGCAACTCCTTGTGGGTTCCGTGAGGGATGAACTGATCGGGCAACCCCCAGGTTCGCACCACCGGACCGTGGTCCAGCAGCCCCTCCTGGGCGAGAAATTCCAGCACCGCCGCGCCGAAGCCGCCTTGCAGAGTGTTCTCCTCCAGGGTGGCCAGGCGGGGGAAGCGGGCCGCCTCGCGGAGCATCAGGGAGGGCAGGGGTTTGACGAAGCGGGCGTCGTAGACCGCCGCCTCGATCCCCTCCCCGGCCAACAGCTCGGCGGCCTTGAGGGCGGGATAAACCATGGCACCCACCGCCGCCAGGGCGATATCACGACC
The DNA here is from genome assembly GCA_015231965.1 of Magnetococcales bacterium. Lineage (GTDB taxonomy): Bacteria > Pseudomonadota > Magnetococcia > Magnetococcales > JADGAP01 > JADGAP01. Next base: position 36,157 of record JADGAP010000003.1, read on the forward strand.
TTGACGCATACAACGCCCGATCCCTTCCGGCAGGGGCGCGGCAGGCTCCAGGGGCAGTCCCAGGGCGGAGCCCCGGGGATAGCGGATGGCGGCGGGGCGTCCCAATTGAACGGCGGTGGCCAACATGCGGCGCAGTTCATTTTCGTCCGCCGGGGCCATGATGGTCAGGTTGGGCAGGGAGCGGAGGTAGGAGAGATCGTAGACCCCGGCGTGGGTGGGACCATCCGCCCCCACCAGCCCAGCCCGGTCCAGGGCGAACACCACCGGGAGATTTTGCAGCACCACGTCGTGGAAAATTTGATCGTAGGCCCGTTGCATGAAGGTGGAGTAGATGGCCACCACGGGAATCAACCCTTCGCAGGCCAAGCCAGCGGCGAAGGTGACGGCGTGTTGTTCGGCGATGCCCACATCGAAAAAGCGAGAGGGAAAGCGCTCCTGGAACAGATTCAGCCCGGTCCCCTCGGGCATGGCGGCGGTGATGGCCACCAGCCGGGGATCCTCGTGGGCCAGTTCCACCAGGGCTTCGGCGAACACCTGGGTGTAGGAGGGCTTGTCGCCGTTTTTCGGGATCTGACCGGTGGAACGGTCGAAGGGGGGGACGCCGTGGTAGGTGCAGGGATTTTCCTCGGCGGGGGGGAATCCCTTGCCCTTTTGCGTCACCACGTGGAGCAGGATGGGTTCATCCAGCCGCTTGATGTTGCGCAGGGTGGGCAGAAGCTGATTGAAATCGTGACCGTCGATGGGACCGAAATAGGTAAAGCCCAACTCCTCGAACAGGGTGCCGGGGGTGAGGATCATCCCCTTGACGAACTCCTCGGCCCGGCGGGCGGTATCCAGCAGGGGGACGGATATTTTTTCCAGCATCCGACCGCCGCCGTCCTTGATGCGGGTGTAGACCTTGCCCGACAAAATGCGGCTGAGATAGGCCGACATCGCCCCGACGTTGGGGGAGATGGACATTTCGTTGTCGTTGAGAATGACCACCAGATCCAGCGCGTGGTCCTGTCCGGCATTGTTCAGGGCCTCGAAGGCCATGCCGGCGGTCAACGCCCCGTCGCCGATCACCGCCACCACCTTGCGGGCCATTTTTTGCTGACGGGAGGCCATGGCCATCCCCAGGGCGGCGGAGATGGAGGTGGAGGAGTGACCGGTTCCGAAGGGATCGTAGGGGCTCTCCTCCCGCTTGGTGAAGCCGGAGAGACCGTGACGCTGGCGCAGGGTGGCCAGTTGCTCCTTGCGTCCGGTGAGAATTTTGTGGGGATAGGTCTGATGACCCACGTCCCAGACGATCCGGTCGTGGGGCGTATTGTAGAGGTAGTGCAGGGCGATGGTCAGCTCCACCACGCCGAGACTGGCCCCCAGATGGCCGCCGGTGCAGGCCACCGTGTCGATGGTGAATTCGCGAATCTCCTCCGCCAATTGGGGCAGATCGCTTTCCGACAGGCGGCGCAAATCCTCGGGAAATTGGATGCGATCCAGCAGCGCGGCCATGGACCTAATGGCTCCGAACCAGGATGAAGCGGGCCAAGGCGCGCAGGGGATCCGCCGCCTGGGAGAGTCCGGAGAGGCTCTCCAGGGCTTTGTCCACCATCAGGGCCGCCTCCTTGCTCGCCTGGGAGAGCCCCATCAGCTTGGGATAGGTGGCCTTGTCCCGTTGGCGGTCGACCCCGGCGGCCTTGCCCATCACCGCCGGATCCCCGGTTTCGTCGAGAATGTCATCCATGATTTGGAAGGCCAGACCGATGGCCTCGCCGTAGCGGTTGAGGGCCTGCACCGCATTGGCGTCGCCCCCCCCCAGCCTGGCCCCGGTCACGCAGGAGATGCGGATCAACGCCCCGGTTTTGTGGATATGGATGTTTTGCAACTCCGGCAGGGTGAGTTCCCGCCCCTCCCCCAGCAGATCCAACATCTGCCCGCCGACCATGCCGGAAACGCCCGCCGCCTGGGCCAGTTGCACCACCAGCTCCAGTTGCAGGGTCGGGTTCACCCCCTCGACGGGCTGGGCGGCGAATTCGAAGGCCATGGTGAGCAGGGCGTCGCCCGCCAGGATGGCGGCGGCCTCGTCAAACTGCTTGTGGCAGGTGGGGCGGCCCCGGCGCAGGTCGTCGTCGTCCATGGCCGGCAGATCGTCATGAATCAGGGAGTAGGTGTGGATGCACTCCAGGGCGCAGGCGAAGGGAATCGCCCGCTCCAAAGCCCCACCCACCGCCTCGCACCCGGCCAGGACCAGGATGGGACGCAGTCGCTTGCCGCCGCCCATCAGGCTGTAGCGAATGGCCTCGTTGAGGCGACGGGGCGAACGGGTCGCGGCGGGAACCAGCCGGTCCAGGGCGGCTTCCACCAGCCCCTTGCGCTGGGCGAGATAGGATTGCAGATCCAGTTCCATGATGTTCCGGGGCTTCCCTCAAACGACCTCACGCCGGAGCGGGGCCGGTCAACTCCTCGATTTTTTGTTCCGCCTCGTCCAGCCGTTTCTGGCACAAACGGGAGAGGCGCATCCCCTCCTCAAAGGAGGCCAGGGCCTCTTCCAGAGGCAGATCCCCTCGTTCCAACCGTTGCACCACCTCTTCCAGGCGACCCAGGGATTGTTCAAAAGTTTGTGATTTCATGGGGATTCCTGGCCACGGGGAGCGGACTTTCCGGGAACGTTCGACTCTACCAGAGCCCTAACGCCCGATCAACGTCCCGCGCCGCCATTGTTTGGATTTCCCGCTCCCGCCGGGGGTTCGACGCCGGGCAGGGCGAGGGGATCCACCCGGGCCTCCCGCACCCGGACGCCCCAGTGGAGATGGGGTCCGGTGGCCCGTCCGGTCTTGCCCACGGTTCCGAGGGCCTCCCCCGCCGCCAGTTTTTGCCCCTCCCGCACCGTCACCGAGTGGAGATGGGAATAGAGGGAGAAGATGCCGTCGCCGTGATGCACCACCACCGTGTTGCCGGTGAAAAAGTACTCCTTGCCCAAGAGAACCACCACGCCGGGGGCGGTGGTGACGACGGGGGTTCCCTGGGGGGCGGCGACGTCGATGCCGTTGTGGGGGGATTTGGGTTTGCCGTTGAGAATGCGACGACTGCCGAAAAATCCCGACTGCCGTCCCTGCACCGGCAGGCGAAATCCCTCCAGATAGCCGGGAACCCCGCCCCGGGCCTTGTAGGCGTTGAGGATGGCCGCCGTCTCTTTTTGCGACCGGGCCAGATCCTTGGGATTCAACGCCACCTTTTTTTCCGGCAAGGTCAGATGCTCCTCCTGGTAGCTCCGGGCGGGGACGTTCAGGGTTTGGCGGATCACGCTCTCCGGCCCCCGGGGCGAGGCGATGCGGACGCTCAGGGGGATGGGGCCGGTTTCCGCCTCCATGTCCAGGGCGATGAGCCCTCGCCCCTGGGGGGTGAGGGGAAAGGCCTCTCCGGCCAGCTCCCCTCCCGTCACCCGGGATCCGGGGGGGAGTTCCCGCACCTGAATCCAGGCCGCGCCGCCCCGCGCCAGGGGTTGGGAAAGTTCGATCCCCGGCGCGGCGGCGGATTCCGCCGCGCCCCCCAGCGCCAAGGCGAGGAGCGCCCCGGCGAGGGGGCCGAGCGATCGCCGGGCGGGAGGATTTTTGGAAAGGTTATTAGTTGGAATCCATTCAGCACCCCACGCTTTTGCGACTGCGGGTCCAGGGGGATCATCCCCCTGGCGGGTCCAGGGCAGCGCCCTGGGGTTTTGACTTTCGCTTTTGATTTCGCATTTGTTTTTGTTATTTTGGCGCGCTTTCAAGTGAAGCCAAGGCGTCTTTTGCCTTGGCGCAGCGCGCCCCACCGTCGCCGCAGGCGACCAGATTTTCACCCAAGTTGGAACTTTTACACCCCAAAATAAGGGGTGTTGAATCGTTTCGTTCATGGAATGCGCTCCACGCGGACTTCGACGCCACCCCGGGCCAGGGTGACGGAGAGAGATTCCCCCGGGGCGAGTTGGGCGGCGTCCCGCACAATGCGTCCCTCGCCGTCCCGGGCGATGGCGAAGCCCCGGTCCAGGATGGCCTGGGGGGAGAGGGCGGTCAAACGTCCGACCAGGGTCGCCAGATGCTCCCGCCGCTGCATCCCATCCCGGGCCATGGATTGGGTCAGGCGTTGGGCCTGGGCGGTCAGGAGAAGGCGACGATAGGGGAGATACTCCCCCAGGGGCCAGGCCGTCAGACGCTGATCCAGGCGATGGAGTCGTTCCCCCCGGCGGGCCAGGGTGAGGTGAAAGGCGACCTGAAGCCGTTCGGTCCATTCGTCGCAACGCAGCCGGGCCTGCTCCATCCGGCTTCGAGGATGGCGCAAGCGTTGGATCATCCCCTTCAGCCGCTCCCGCCGCCGCTCCACCTCCCGCCCCATCGCCTCCCGCAGACGGCGGCGATGGTCACGAAGCTCCTCCCGCAGCCCCTCCCGCTCGGGCATGGCCCGTTCGGCGGCGGCGGAAGGGGTGGGGGCGCGCCAGTCGGCGGCCAGATCGGCCAGGGTGAGGTCCACTTCGTGACCCACGGCGCTGATCACCGGGACCGACGATCCGGCGATGGCCCGCACCACCCGTTCCTCGTTGAAGGCCGCCAGATCCTCCGCCGCCCCTCCCCCGCGACCGCAAATGATCACCTCCGCCCGGTCGTCGAGGTTGAGCCGTTCCAGGGCGGCGACGATCTCCCGGGGGGCGTTCTCTCCTTGCACCGTGGCGTGGGCGAGGATCAGATGAAAGCCGGGAAAGCGGGTGGTCAGCACCCGAATGACATCCTGCAACGCCGCCCCGCTGCGGGAGGTGACGATCCCCACCGCCTCCGGCAAAAAAGGCAGCGGCCGTTTTTCCTCTTCGTCAAAGAGCCCCTCGGCGGCCAACCGGCGATGGAGTTGAAGCAATCGCTCCCGCTCCCCGCCGATTCCCTCCACCTGGAGCCCCTCCACCACCAGTTGATACTCCCCCCGGGGGGGATAGACGCCGATTCGTCCGGTGGCCAGCACCTTCACCCCATCCTTGGGGCGGGCGGTCATGCGGTGGGCTGCGGCCCGCCAGATCACCGCCCGAATCTGGGCCTCGCCGTCCCCCAGAGTGAAGTAGACGTGACCCGAGGGGGGGAGCTTGAGGTTGGAGACCTCCCCCCGCACCCGGACGTAGGGAAATCCGTCCTCCAGCATCCGCCGGATCCCCTCGTTGAGTTCGGCGACGGAGAGAACGGCGTTCCAGGGGAGATCCTGGGTCATGGGCCGCGCCTCCCGCCGCCGGAGCCGCCGCGACGCGGGCCGTGGGAACGGGACGGGGCACCCCCTCCGCCGCCGCCCTTGATCCGACTTCCGGCCCCCCGGGGGGGCGGTCCGCCAGCGGAGGAGCGCCGTCCCAGGGAGGGGGCGGCGGCCTGGCCTTCCGGGCGCTCTTCCGCCGACTCGCCCCGGCGGAACCAGCAGGCGTTGCAGACCCGATGGCGAAAATGGGAGGGCAACGGTCCGCCGCACGCCGTGCAAACCTTGGGGGCGCGCCGCCGTTCCAGCATCAGGTTGATCTGCTGGTTGAGTTCGCGACGTTGTTGAACAGCCTCTTCCAATTCAATGAAAATGTCCGGAAAACGATAATGGAGCCAACCATAGAGATTGACGATGCGCATGGCCGTTTCCAGCGCCTCCAGGCGGTTGTCGCCGTGGCGGGAGGGGGGAGGCAGCACCCGCTCCAGGGAGAGGGGTTGGTGCCGGGAGACCGCCTCCACCATGCGCTCGAAAGCGGCCACCGCCTGGAACTCCCGCAGCGGAACCGGGGCCGCCGCCAGGGCGAAGCGAGTGGGCAGATCCAGGGTGCGATAGCGGTCGGCGATGCGGGCCAGCACCGTTTGATCCTCCAGATCGGACATTTCATAGACCGTCGGATCGGGTTTGACCACTTGGCTGAAGATGGCCAACAGCTTGGCCAGGGGGGGGCGTTTTCCCTCTTCCAGGGTGGCGATGGCGGTGATGTGTTCCAGGTTGGGGGCGAGGTGGGATTTTTCCACCGCCTGGGGGGGGGTGAGATAAGCCTGCCGAATGATCTCCAGCGAAATGCGGAAGGTTCCCACGAACCCCACCTCGTTTTTGCCGAACCGCCCCGCCCGTCCGGCGATCTGCCGCACCTCCATGGAGGTCAGGGGGCGCTCCTGGCGATTCACCATCTTGACATCCTGGGCGAAGAGAATGGTGCGGATGGGCAGATTCAACCCCATGCCGATGGCGTCGGTGGCGGCGAGAAAGGGGGCGTCGCCGTCGGCGAAAAGGCGGGCCTGCTCCCGCCGCACCTCCGGCGGCAAGGCCCCGTAAAGCACCGCGACCCGCTGACCGGTGCGATGCTCCAACTGCTCCTTGAGGGACAACACCGCCGAGCGGGAGAAGGCGACGATGGCGGTTCCCGGCTCCAACTCCTCGAACTCCCGCACCGGCTTGTCCATCAACTCCAGGGGGGCCAGCCGCTCCAGATGGACCACCTCGAAGGGATCGTTGGTGAGCTTGAGCAGCTTCTCCACCGCCGGGCGGCATTCGGGGGCACCGATGATGCAGACCTCGTCGGCCTGGGCCCCGAGAATCGCCTGGGTCCAGGCCCATCCCCGGTCGGCGTCCCCCAGCATTTGCGCCTCGTCGATGACGCACACCTCGTAGCGGGATTGCAACGCCAGCATTTCGATGGTGCTGGCGGTGTGATGGGCCCCCTCCACCACGATGCGCTCCTCGCCGGTGATCATGTTGCAGGGGACGCCCCACTGATGGAGGGTATCCGCCACCTCCAGGGCCAACAGCCGCAGCGGCGCCAGATAGCAACCCGTTTTGGCGTCGGCCAGCCGTTTCAACGCCCGGTAGGTTTTGCCCGAGTTGGTGGGACCGAGATAGAGGGTGAAATGGCGCCGGATCCACCGGGCGGGAAAAAGCAGATGAAACTCCCGGATGCGGGTGGCGTCGGCCACCTCCCGCTCGAAGCGGGCCGCCTCCACCACTTTGTGAAAACGACCGTAGTAGGTCCAGAAGGGGATCCAGTGGAGCGGCCCCGCCTCGTTCTCTTCCGTCTCGATCAACTGCCGGTCGGCCTGCCGGACCAGCTCCGGATCCTCCTCCCCCCGTTCCGCCGCGACAAAAGCCAGACGGCGCTGACGATACTCCACCACGGCGGCGCGCCATGGCAGGTCGTCGGCCTCCGGCAGGGGGAGGCCCAGCAGATGGGCCGCGTTGGCCACGTTGAGCCGCCGGGCGATCAACCCGGCGTGCTGCTCCAGCAACTCCCGCAGGGCGAACTCGGCCTCGGCGGGATGGGCCTGGGGCAAGGCGTCGCGCCAGGCGTCGAGGCGGCGAATCAACCCTTGCCGCTCCGCTTCCCACTGGCGGCAGGTTTCGCTGATGCGATCCCGCTGCCGTTCGAGATACTCCATCTCCGACAAGGTCTGGCTGTAGGCGAACAGCCACATGGTCCCCTCGCCGTTTTCGACCCCGACGGCGGGCTCGGCGTCGGCGGGCAGGCGACGTCCCTCTCGTTTCCAGGCCTTGCGGGTTTTGAGGGGTTCGGTCTGGTCCGGGCGGTAATAGGGGATCTCGCCCACCCGGGCCGCCGGTTCGGCGCCGGGGATCACCCGTCGCTTGCGACCCGCCCAGTCCTCATCGGCGATCAGTCCGGCTTGATGGGCCTGCTCCGCCGTGGCGAAGGTCGGCGTGGGAGGAAGCGATTCGGGAGCGGCGATGGAAGAGGTCATGGAACGCCAGGCTTTCGGTTCTCCCCGGCCTGGAACGCGGGCGACGAGGTCATCGTCCACGGTTCGCCAAGACGGGGAAAACGAATCGGAGTAGAATAAGCGGGAGAGTGTGACATTTTTTTCCCGGCCTTAGGAGGGACGATGAACAAGATCCTCACCCGCGTGTTGCTGCTGGCGGTTTTGGCGGGGGGAATCGGCTGGGCGGCGCTGCACCGGGAGGCGCTGAACGCCGCAGCGGTGGAGCAGTGGGTGCATGGGTTCGGGGTTTGGGGGCCGTTGGTCTTCATGGTCATCTACGCCGTCGCCGCCGTGCTGTTTCTTCCCGGTTCGGCGCTGACCCTGGCGGGGGGGGCGCTGTTCGGCCCGGTGTGGGGGACGATCTACAATCTGGTCGGGGCCACCGTCGGGGCGACCCTCTCCTTTCTCATCGCCCGTTACGCCGCTTCCGACTGGGTGGCGCGCAAGACCGGGGGGCGACTCAAGCAGCTCCTCGACGGGGTGGAGCGGGAGGGGTGGAAATTTGTCGCCTTTGTCCGGCTGGTTCCCCTGTTTCCCTTCAATCTGCTCAACTACGCCCTGGGGCTGACCCGCATCCGGCTGCGGGATTACGTGTTGGCCTCCCTGGTCTGCATGGCCCCCGGGGGATTCGCCTACACCTATCTCGGGTATGCCGGACGGGAGGCGGTGGGCGGCGGCGAGGGGTTGATGCAAAAGGCCCTGCTGGCCTTGGGCCTGCTGGCGGTGGTGGCCTTTTTGCCCTCCTTCGTCCAAAAAATGCGCCGAGGCGCCGCGCCTTCCCCCGGCGGGGAAGATCGACCCTCATGAGCGGCGGCGGAAGAATGGTTCGGGAGCGGTTGGACAAGTTGTTGTTGGCCCGGGGCCTGGCCTCGTCGCGGGAGCGGGCTCAGGCGTTGATCCTGGCCGGGGAGGTGGTGGCCGGGGAGCGGTTGGCGGACAAGCCGGGAACCCTCTTTCCCATCGACATTCCGTTGCGCCTGAAAAACGAGGAGATGCCCTGGGTCTCCCGGGGGGCGTTGAAGTTGCTCCACGCCCTGGATCTTTGGGCCATCGATGCGACGGGAAGGGTCTGCCTGGACGCGGGGGCCTCCACCGGCGGTTTTACCGACGTGCTGCTCTCCCGGGGGGCGCTTCGGGTCTACGCGGTAGATGTGGGCCATGGCCAACTGGCGTGGAAGCTGACCCAGGATCCCCGGGTGATTTCGCGGGAAGGGGTCAACGTGCGCTATCTCACCCCCGAGCAGCTTCCGGAGGCGGTAGAGCTGCTGACCATGGATGTCAGTTTCATCTCCCAGGCGTTGACTCTCCCACCCGCCGCCGCCTTGTTGAAACCCGGCGGGACGGGCGTCACCTTGATCAAACCCCAATTCGAGGTGGGACGGGAGAAGGTGGGCAAGGGCGGCGTGGTGCGGGAGGAGTCTTTCCATCAGGAGGCGGTGGAGCGGGTGCGGGGGGTGGCGGCGCAACTCGGACTACGGGAGCTGGGGTGGGCCCCCTCCCCCATTCTCGGCCCCAAGGGTAACAAGGAGTTCCTCTTCGCCTTCCGCAAACCGGTGGAGGATTGAGTTGCGGCTTTCGGGACCAATTATGAACCCGGATTGTCCATTAGATGGATCGTAAGCGGTCGGCACGCGGCGTAGCCGCAACTAAATGAGCATAGTTCAATGAAAATCTGGTCGCCTGCGGCGACAATTGGGCGCGCTACGCCGAAGCAAAAGGCGCTTCGGCTTCACATGAAAGCGCGCCTAAAAACAACATCAAGACCTTGGGGGGACAGAGAACTGTCCCCCCAATACCCCCCTTCACCTTTTTCTGCGCATAAAAGCACTTTTCATCTCTAATGGACAATCCGGGTTGAATTGGAATTGCTATAAAAAAAAGGCGCGAAGGTCATCCCTCCGCGCCCTTTTCATTTGCATGCCGCCGTCGGGATTACGCCCGCAGCTTCTCCAGCACCGCGTCCAGCATCTTTTTCGCGTCGCCGAAGAGCATCCGGTTGTTCTCCTTGTAGAAGAGCGGATTGTCCACGCCAGCGTAGCCGGAGGCCATGGAACGCTTCATCACGATGGAGGTCTTGGCCTTCCACACTTCCAGCACCGGCATGCCGGCGATGGGGCTGTTGGGATCATCCTGGGCCGCCGGGTTGACGATGTCGTTGGCCCCAATGATCATGGCCACGTCAGTGGTCGGAAAATCGTGGTTGAGCTCGTCCATCTCCAACACGATGTCGTAGGGCACCTTGGCCTCGGCCAACAGCACATTCATGTGACCGGGCATGCGCCCCGCCACCGGATGGATGCCGAACCGGACGTTGACCCCCTTCTCCCGCAACAACTTGGTGATTTCATACACCGTGTGTTGCGCCTGCGCCACCGCCATGCCGTAACCGGGAACGATGATCACGCTCTTGGCTTCCCGCAGCAGGTCGGCGGTCTCCTCGGCGTTGACCGCCACCACTTCCCCCGCCGGCGCCGCTCCCGCCGCCGGGGCGGTTCCGCCGCCGGTGCCGAAGCCGCCCGCGATCACCGAGAGAAACTGGCGATTCATGGCCTTGCACATGATGTAGCTCAGGATGGCGCCGGAGGAGCCCACCAGGGCGCCCACCACGATGAGCAGGTCGTTGTTCAGCATGAAGCCGGTGGCCGAAGCGGCCCATCCGGAGTAGCTGTTGAGCATGGAGACCACCACCGGCATGTCGGCACCGCCGATGGCCATCACCATGTGGATGCCGAAGAGCAACGCCACCACGGTCATGATGGCCAGGGGGACCATCCCCGCCTCGGGGGTGTGCGCGTTGAGGAAGACCTTACCGGCGATAAGGGCGATGACCAGCAGCCCCAGGTTGAGAAAATGACGCGCAGGCAGCATCAACGGCTTGCCGCCGATCTTTCCGGAAAGCTTGCCGAAGGCGATCAACGAGCCGGAGAAGGTGACGGCCCCGATGAGGATGCCCAGGTAGATCTCCACCTCGTGGATGGTCTTGGCCGCGCCGACGAAATGGGAGGCGGCGGAAGGATCCAGGTAGTTGGCGAAGCCCACCAAACAGGCGGCCAAGCCCACCAGACTGTGCATCAAGGCCACCAGTTCGGGCATCTCGGTCATTTTGACCCGGATGGCGGCGTAGACGCCGACGGCCCCGCCGATGGCCATGCCGATGATGATGAGGGCGTAGTTGCTCGCGCTGGGAACCCGCAGACCGATCAAGGTGGCCAACACGGCGAGGCTCATGCCGATGATGCCGAACAGATTGCCCCGGCGGGAGGTTTCAGGGTTGCTCAGGCCGCCCAGACTGAGAATGAAGAGAATGGTGGCCCCGATGTAGGAGACGGTGATCAATCCTTCGTTCATTGGTTGCGTCTCCCCCTCAATTCTTTTGGAACATGCGCAACATGCGCTGGGTAACCCAGAAGCCGCCCAGCATGTTGACTGCGGTGAGAACGATGGCCAATCCCGCCAGGATGGTGATGAGGGTTCCGGTCGAGGAGATTTGGATCAACGCCCCGATGACGATGATGGAGCTGATGGCGTTGGTCACGCTCATCAACGGGGTGTGCAGGGCGGGGGTGACGTTCCAGATCACCATGTAGCCGATGAAGCAGGCCAGCACGAAGACGGTGAAGTGGCCCAAAAAATCGGCGGGGGCGTAGGCTCCGACAAAGGCGAAAACCGCCGCCACGCCGAGACCGGTTTTGAGGAGGGATTCCACCGAGGCGGGTTCTCCGCCGCCGCCGTGGCCGTGACCGCCGGACTTGGGAGCGGGCACCGCTGCGACCGGGGCCGGCTTGGGAGCGGCCTGGGGGGGAGCGGCGGACAGTTTGGGGGGCGGTGGGGGCCAGGTGATCTCGCCGTTCTTGATCACCGTCGTGCCGCGAATCACCTCATCGTCCATGTTGACGTTGATCACGCCATCCTTGGTGGGACAAAGCTCCTCGGTGAGGCGCACCAAGTTGCTGGCGTAGAGGGTGCTGGCCTGTTTGGAGAGGCGGCTGGGCAGATCGGTATACCCGACGATGGTGACGCCGTTGACCACGTTCACCTGACCGGGAATGGTGTATTCGCAGTTGCCGCCGGTCTCCGCCGCCAGATCGACGATGACGCTGCCCGGGGCCATGCTCTCCACCATCGCCTTGGTGATGAGGCGGGGGGCGGGGCGACCGGGGATCAAGGCGGTGGTGATGATGATGTCCACCTCCTTGGCCTGCTTGGCGATCATCTCCCCCTGGGCTTTTTGGTAGCCTTCGCTCATCACCTTGGCGTAACCGCCGACGCCGGCCCCGTCCTCGGTGTAGTCCACCGGCACGAACTCGGCACCCATGCTCTTGATCTGCTCGGCCACTTCGGGACGGGTGTCATTGGCCCGCACGATGGCCCCCAGGCCGTTGGCCGCGCCCAGCGCCGCCAGACCCGCCACGCCCACGCCGATGACAAAAACCTTGGCCGGGGGCACCTTGCCCGCGGCGGTGATCTGACCGGTGAAAAAGCGCCCGAAGTGGTGCGCCGCCTCGATCACCGCCCGATAGCCGGCGATGTTGGCCATGGACGACAAGGCGTCCAGTTTTTGCGCCCGGGAGATGCGGGGCACCGAGTCCATGGCCAAGACCGTTCCCTTGGTCGCGGCCAGGCGGTCCATCAGCTCCTTGTTCTGGGCGGGCCAGAGGAAGCTGACAAGGGTTTTGCCCTCGGTCAGCAGATCGGCCTCGTGGAAATCCAGCGTCGGATGCTGCATCGGGGCGCGGACCTTGAAAATGATCTCCGCGCCGCTCCACAGGGTCTGCGCATCGGCGACGATCTCCGCGCCGGCGGCGACGTAAACCTCATCCGAAAATTGCGCCTCGGCGCCCGCACCGCTCTCCACCGACACGGAAAAACCAAGCTTTATCAGTTGCTTGATAGATTCCGGCGAGGCGGCGACACGTCTTTCTCCGGGAAAGACCTCCCTTGGAATGCCGATCTTCATGGGTGATTCACCTCCCTAAAAACTGGTTGAACCGAAATCGGCGCCAGGCGCCCTCCCGGAGTCCCGGGCTTCTTTGTTGTTGATACCAGATCATGGTCTTTTATCCACAAAAAATTGGCCTCGGTGGAGGAACGTAGGGAATATGATTATGTTCTGATATTGGATCAATGTTTCATATTGATCTTGATTTTAGACATCATCCATTCCTGGCCTGATTCATAAGGACAAAACCGTTATATAGGATCACATTCGGCGACGCGCTTCAATGTCCTTTTGATCAACTTTTACAATCAATCCCCTGGGGATAGGTGTATTTTATTCCATTCCGCCGCAGGAACGATGGGAGGGGCAAAAACCTCTATTCCAAGATAGAGATCTCTTCCGTTGGGATGGACGCCCACGAAGAGGGGCCGGAGGGGTGCCGATCCCTCGGATGCAACGAACGTCAGGGGGGGAAGCCAGCGGTTTAACGCCGGGAAAGTTGCAGCAGGGAGTCATTCATCTTGTTGATGCGGGCGGCCAGCAAGTGGATCAGGTGATCCTTGATCTTCTCCCGCACGATGGGAGACATGGCTTGCAAAATATCGCTGTCCAGACGCATCACCACCGACGCCTCCTCGTGCGCGATGACGTTGGTGGTGCGGGCGGCCCGGGTGAGAAAGGAGATTTCGCCGAAAATCGCTCCAGACTTGAGAACGGCCAAGGGTTGATCGGGCATGTCGTTGCGGGTGACGCGCACCGCCCCCTTGATCAAAATGTAGAAGGATTTCTCCCGCGCCCCTTCCCGAATGATGAATTCGTTCGGTTCAAAACGGATAAAAGTATGTTCCTGCTGCGCCAGATGGTCCCGCTCGTCGTCGGTGAACTCCCGAAACAGGGGGAGTCGGTCGATTAAATCGCGAATTTTATCCATGGAGGATCGACCAGGCGTTGAGGGAAGATGGACAACCCGTGAAGCATAGCCGCTTTTGCCGGGTTTCGCCAAGCGTTCGACGGATTTCATCCAACATTCCATCCCTGGAGGGGGCGGATGCCGGAATTGCCGGAAGTGGAGACGGTGCGCCGGGGCCTGGCGGCGCGGCTGCCGGGAAAGGAGGTCGCCTCGGTCGTGGTTCGACGGGGGGATTTGCGTCTTCCCGTTCCCGAGGCGGCGCTGCGCGAGGCGCTGCCGGGAAGCCGCTTGCGACAGGTGGAGCGCCGGGCCAAATATCTGATGCTTCGCTTCGACCACGGGGGGGTGTTGATTCATCTGGGGATGACGGGAGTGCTGCGGGTGGTGGACGCCGCCGCGCCGCCCCAACGTCACGACCATCTGGATCTGATTTTCACCCACGGCGAGGCGTTGCGCTTCACCGATCCGCGACGCTTCGGCGCGGTCTTGTGGGCGGCGGGGGAGCCTCTGGAACACCCGGCGCTGGCGGGATTGGGGCCGGAACCCCTGGAACCCTCGTTCAATGGGGCGGAGCTGTCCCGTCGGGCGACGGGGCGGCGGCGGGGATTGCGGGATCTGCTGCTGGAAGGGCGGGTGGTGGCGGGGGTGGGCAATATTTATGCGTCGGAGTCGCTGTTTCGCGCCCGGCTGCATCCCGTCGCCTCCTGCGAAACGTTGACCCCCCGCCAATGGAACGGGCTGGCCGAGGCGATTCGGGAGGTGCTGGGCGAGGCGGTGGCGGCGGGGGGGACGACGTTGCGGGATTATCAAAACGCCGAGGGCAAGCCCGGCTATTTTCAGCAGGCGTTGCGGGTTTATGGACGGGAGGGCGAACCCTGTCCCCGCTGCGGAACCGCCATTCAGCGCCTGGTCCTGGCGGGGCGGGGCGCGTGGTATTGTCCGGACTGCCAGCCGCTCAAGGTGCCACGTCGAATCGCCCGGCCATGAGGCCGCGCACCGCCTCCCACGCGGCGGGATCGACAAACAGCCAGGCGGTGCGCCGCGGACTGGCGGACATCAGCTTGATGGGATCGGAAACCTCCTCCGCCCGGGCCACCCGCCCCCCCGCGTCCACCACGTGGATGGGATTCCCCGCCTGGGCGTCATACTGCAATCCGTGATAGGGGGCGTGTTCCACCTCGTCCATGCGCACCAGCAGGGCGAGGGGAAGTTCCCGTCGTCCCCCGGTCAACGCGGCGGGGATCCGTCGCTCCCCCTCCTCGTCCAACCACTGGGCCACCGCCCCCACCGTCGCCGCGTCGGGAATCAACTCCGAGACGCCTCCCGCCGCCGTGCGCCAGCTCATGCGGCGATAGACCGGCTTGCGATGGACCAGCAGGCGGCATTGATGGGCCAGCAACGCCTCCCAAGGGGACAACCGGCCTGCCGCTTCCCCGGCCTGGGCCGCCTGGGCCGCCTGGGCCGCCCATTGGGCGAAGGCGTATTCCAATACCGCGTCGTCCAGGGCGACGTAGCGTTCCACCGCGCCGGGATCGTCGCCCTCCGCCCCGCCTGCCCGCGACAACGATTCGAGAAAACGCGCCAGGGGCGGCGGCGTCCCCGGGGGAAAAGTCCCGAACTCCCGGCGAAAGCGCTCCAGGGTGTGGAACAGATGGATCAACAGCGCCTCGAACCCCCGCACCGTCTTGTGGTCGTAGACCTGACGGTACATGTGGTCCCGGGCGTGAAGATAATTTTCCAGCGCCGCCGGTCCCTTGCCGGTCTCGACGCAGAGCCGGGGGGCCTCGCGCCCCCCCACCCCCACCCATCGCACCTGCAAACTGTGCAGCAGCCACTCCAGATCGTAGCGTCCGTAGGCCACGCCGGTGAAGTGGGCGTCCCGCAGCAGATAGTCCAGCCGGTCGGCGTCCAACTGGCTGGAGATGATTTGATGGCCCAGCGACGGGCCTC
>JADGAP010000040.1:0-2474 GCA_015231965.1 Magnetococcales bacterium
CCCCCGCCGGTTGAGTGGGGTGGCGGCGGCCATGGGATCGGGAGAGGATTGATTCATGGCGATCCGCCGCTGGATGCGACCTTTATTGAGTGGTGTGGCGGCGGCGGGGATTTATGCGGTTCACCTTGCCTCGCCCCACCTGCCCGTTCTCCAAACCCTGGAAAATCTCACCTACGATCTGCGGGTTCGGCTCACCGCCCCCAACACCCCCGACTCCCGGGTGGTGATCGTCGATATCGATGAAAAAAGCCTGGCCGAACTGGGGCGCTGGCCCTGGGAACGGCACGTTCTGGCCAAGCTGGTGGAGACCCTTTTCGACCATTACCGCATTGCGGCGCTGGGATTCGACGTGGTTTTTGTCGAACCGGATAAAAGTTCCGGCCTGGAGACCCTGGATCGTCTGGCCAGGGAGGAGTTGAAGGAGATTCCCCGTTTTCGCGAGGCGGTGGAGCGGCTGCGTCCGGGATTGGAGCGGGATCGCCTTTTCGCCGAAAGCCTGCGGGGCAAAGCCGTGGTGCTGGGCTACTATTTCACCACCGGCGAACCGGACGCGGCGTCAGGGCCGGTTCGCATGGGGACGCTCCCCTCCCCCCTTCTTACCCTGGAGGAGTTGGGGCAGAAACGGTTGTCGGTTCCTCGCGTCACCGGCCATGGCGCCAATCTGGCCATCCTCCAGGAGAACGCCGCCGCCGGAGGCTTTTTCGACACGCCGCTCAAGGATCACGACGGCATCTTCCGGCGGATGCCCCTGTTGCAGGAGTTTAACGGCGGGCTCTATCCCGCCCTCTCCTTGAGCATGGTTCGTCTCACCCTGGGGGAGCCCCCCCTCACCTTTCGACTCGCCGCACCCGCCCACGCCGACGCTCCCCCGGGATTGGAAGCCCTGGAAATCGGTCCGGTTCGTCTGCCGGTGGATGGTTCCGGGGCGGTCTACCTGCCGTTCCGCGGTCCTCAGGGCAGTTTTCCCTACCTTTCCGCCGCCGATGTTCTCCATCGTCGGGTGGATCCCGCCCTGCTCAAGGAGGCGATGGTTCTGGTGGGAGCCACCTCCCCGGGATTGATGGATCTGCGGGCCACGCCGGTGCAAAGCGTCTATCCCGGGGTGGAGGTCCACGCCAATCTGATCAGCGGCATGCTGGATGGAACCATCCGTCATCAACCCGCCTTCGTCCTGCTCCACGACGCCGCCATGGCCTTGGGCCTCGGCCTCCTGATGACCCTCCTGCTCCCCCGTCTGGGGCCCTTGGCGGCGCTGCTCTTCTCCGCCACCCTGGTCGCCGCGGTGATCGGGTTCAATCTTTACGCCTGGCAGCGGCTGAATCTGGTGCTGCCCCTCGCCTTTCCCCTGGAGATGGCGGTGGGGCTCTTCATGTTTCACACCATCCACGGCCATTTTGTCGAATCCCGGGGCAAGCAGCGCATTGCGCAGCTGTTCGGGCAGTACGTTCCCCCCGCCCTGGTGGACGAGATGAGCCGCAGTGGTCAGGCCTTTTCCGTGGGCGGCGAGAGTCGGGAGATGACGGTGCTGTTTTCCGACATTCGCGGCTTCACCACGCTTTCGGAAAGCCTGCCCCCCTCCGAGCTGACCCAGTTGATCAATCTGTTTCTCACCGCCCTGACCGAGGAGATCTACAAGGCCCGGGGCACGGTGGATAAATACATGGGCGATGCCGTCATGGCCTTTTGGGGCGCACCGATGGACGACCCCGACCACGCCCGCCACGCCCTTCAGGCCGGATTGGCCATGCAACAGGCGACCCGACGGCTCAAGGACGAGTTTCAGGCCCGGGGCTGGCCGCCGCTGGAGGTCGGCATCGGTCTCAACAGCGGCATGATGAACGTGGGCAACATGGGCTCCCAATATCGCATGGCCTACACCGTGCTGGGAGATGCGGTCAATTTGGGATCGCGGCTGGAAGGGCTGACCAAGCAATACGGCGTCAAGATGATCGTCGGCCAACGGACCCGGGAGTTGGTTCCGGAAATGGCCTTTCGCGAATTGGACCGGGTGCGGGTGAAGGGCAAGGAGCAGGTGGTGGCGATTCACGAACCCGTCGGACCGGCGGAAGAGATGGAGAAAAACGTCCGCACCGAGCTGGAGGTCCACCATCAAGCGCTGGGGTATTATCGCGCCAAGCGGTGGGACGAGGCGGAAAAACGCTGGAAGGTGCTGCGGCAACGGGATCCGGAACGGTTGCTCTACGGCCTTTATCTGGGACGCCTCCAACATTTTCGCGCCAATCCGCCGCCCAGCGAATGGGATGGCTCCTTTACCTTTACCGTCAAGTAAATGGGGATAACGCCGCCGCTGATTATGGAGGCCATGGCGGCGGCTTGAAACCTCTCCCCCGCCTGTGGCGCGCCTTGCATCGGAGAAGAGCCTGCGCCCAGGACAACCGACGCCACCGGAGTCGGGCTATTTTTCCGCCGCCACCTTCATCAATTGGGCGATGTCGGTCTGTCCCTTGAAGATT
>JADGAP010000040.1:2573-24140 GCA_015231965.1 Magnetococcales bacterium
AGCTTGATGATCAGCGGGGCCTTCTCGTCCATCCCCGACTCTTCATCGACGACGGAATCCAGGGATTCGACTTCCGAGTTCATCTCGCCCAGCAGCTCGTTGAGCGAACCCTCCGCGCCGCCGGAGCCTCCGCCCCCTCCTCCGCTCCCTTCCTTCAGATAAAGCTCGATATCCTCCGGCAGGCCGACGCGCAACACGTAGCGACGGGCGTTGAGGGCGCGCTGCATGTCCAGCAGGCGCACGCTGTCGGTCGGATCGTCGATCAGCACCACCGCCTCGTCCCGGTTGCCGCCGATGGGAACCCAACGCTGCTTGCGCAGATAGGATTTGTTGAGGTGTTTCATGAACTCCGGCGGGAGTTCGAGGGCGGGATCGAAGCGGACGAAGGGGGTGAGATAGTAGCGTTCCAGGGAGGAGCCGATCTCCTCGACGGGGATTTTCAACTCATGCTGCAACAGCGCCGTCAGGGAGACCCGGCGTTTGGCGGCGGTCTCCTGAAGCTCCTGCAACTGTTCGGGTTTGACCAGACCCTTCTGCACGAGTCCGTCGAACGGCCCCTTGACCCCCTGAAAGTCATCGCGGAACCGTTGCCCGATGATCTGGGCGAAGGCCTGGGCGAAGGCGAGATCCTGCTCGGTGAAGGTCCCCGCCCCCCCCATTCGGTTGAGGATCTGCAACACGCCCAGGGGTGCCTTGCCCAAACGGATGGGAACGGTCAGCACGGCGGCGGTGTGATAGCCGGAGCGTTGATCGTGCCGTTCGTCGAAGCGTAATTGGGAGTGGAACTCCTTGAGGGTCGCCGAGTCGTAGGCGTCGGCGATGCGCAGACTGCGCTGGGTCATGGCCACGAACCCGGCGATGGAGCCGGGGCTCAAGGGGACGCGAATTTCGCCGGAATCGCCGCCGGTTTTGTAGCGGGAGACGATCTCCCGGCCGTTGCGGGCGTTTTGATAGAGGGTCAGCCGCTCCGCCCCAAGAAAGGCCAGCATCTCCTTGTCCACGCCGGGAAAGGCCTCTTCCAGGGTGGTGGCCTGGTTCAGGGCGACGTAAATTTTTTGCAGCAACCCTCGCCGCTCGGCGGAGAGCCCCGCCAGGGCGGCGTTGACGTCAAGGGCGGGGGGGGCGTCGGTGGAAGGCGACGCGAGGGAGGGAGAGGTGTTGTTCATTTTTCCGCCGCCACCTTCATCAATTGGGCGATGTCGGTCTGTCCCTTGAAGATTTTCATCACGCCGTCTTGCAGAATGGTGCGCATGCCTTCCTGCATGGCCTGGGCGCGCATTTCGTTGACCGGGGCCTTGCGGGCCACCAGTTTGCGCATGGCCTCGGAGGCCCCCAGCAGTTCATGCAGGCCGGTGCGTCCCTTGTAGCCGCTGTTGCCGCACTTGGCGCACCCCTTGGGGCGGGCCAGCTTGGACTCCTCCCGGGTAAAACCCAACTCGGAAAAATAGACCGGGCCATAATAGTTGACCAGCCGGTCGAACTCCTCCTGATCCGGTTGGTAGAACTCCTTGCACTCGCCGCAGAGGGTGCGCACCAGCCGTTGGGCCAGCACGCCGAGCAGGGCGTCGGCGAAGTTCATGGGGTCCAGCCCCAAGTCCAGCAAGCGGGTGATGGTCTCCGGGGCGGAGTTGGTGTGCAGGGTGGAGAAGACCAGATGGCCGGTCAGCGACGCCTCGATGCCGCTGTGGGCGGTTTCGTGGTCGCGCATTTCACCGATCAGGATGATGTCCGGGTCGGCCCGGAGAAAGGCGCGCAGGGCGGCGGCGAAGTCGAAGCCGATCTTTTTGTCCACCTGCACCTGGCACATCCCCGGTTGGGTGATTTCCACCGGATCCTCGGCGGTCCAGATCTTGCGGTCGGGGGTGTTGAGATAGCCCAGCACGGCGTGGAGCGTCGTGGTCTTGCCGGAGCCCGTCGGCCCCACCACCAGAAAAATGCCGTGGGGATGGGCCACCAGCTCCTTGCACACCTCGGCGTTGCGGGGGGAAAGGTTGAGCTTGTCGAAGGGCAACGCCCCGCCGGAGGCCAACACGCGCATCACGGCGCTTTCGCCGTTGACCGTGGGCAGGGTGGCAACCCGCAGCTCCACCGTGTTGTTGCCGATCTTGATCACGCACTTGCCGTCCTGGGGGCGTCGCCGTTCGGCGATGTCCAGGCGAGACATGATCTTGATGCGGGCCACCACCGCCTTGATGTGGCTGGCGGGAATTTGCAGCACCGCCCGGCATTGGCCGTCGATGCGCATCCGCACCACCGCCGGCGCGGTCCCCTTGCTGGGCTCGATGTGAATGTCCGAGGCCCCGATCTTGTGCGCCTCCACGATCATCTGATTCACCAGCTTGATGATCAGCGGGGCCTTCTCGTCCATCCCCGACTCTTCATCGACGACGGCAGTCGCCTCCAGCGACTCCCCTTCCATCTCCCCAACCAGATCGTTGATGTTCCCCACATCCCCTGAACCCCCGCCGCCGCCCTTGAGATAGCGGAGGATGTCCTCCCGCAATCCGACGCGGAATTCATAGCTCTTGGCGTTGAGAATGCGTTGAATCTCCATGATCCGACCGGCGTCGGAGGGGTTGTCGATGAGGATGACGGCCTTCTCGAAATCCCCCGCCACGGGAACCCAAAGCTGTTTGGTCAAATAGGCGACGTTGAGGGTTTTGAGCAGCACTTGCGGTGGATTCAAGGCGGGATCGTAACGCATGAAGGGGGCCTGGAAATATTGCTCCAGGGAGGCCCCCACCTCTTCCGGGGAGATGCGCAATTCGTGGATGATCAGTTGTTCCAGGGCGACCTTGGTGCGGGTGGAGCGCTCCTTCATCTCTTCCAACTGGGTCTCTTGCAGCAATCCTTTTTGCACCAGCAGGTCGTAGGGGCCGCGGGTGATGTTAAATTCGTTGCGAAACTTCTGCCCGATGACCAGGGCCAACTCCTCGGCGTGGCGCAGATCCTCGGCGGAAAAGGCCCCGCCGCCCACCCGATTGATCACCTGCAACACCCCGAGCAAAATGGCCCCCGACTTGATGGGGGTGACGATCATGGAGCAGGTTCGGTAGCCGCTTTGCCGGTCGAACCGTTTGTCGAAGTGAAGATTGGGGTGAATGACCGCCAGTTTCTCCCCTTCGTAGACGTCGTCGATGCGCAGCCCCTTTTGGCTCAGGGCGACGTAACCGGCGATCGAGGTGGTGGCCAGGGGCAGCCGAATATCCTTGAGTCCGCCATCCTCCGAAAGATAGCGGGAGACGATCTCCCGGTCGTGACGCCCCTTTTGATAGACGGTGATGCGCTCGGCCTGCAAAAAGGCGAGCATCTCCTTTTCCAGAGCGGGAAAGATCTCGGCAAACCCGCCCGCATGATTGAGGCGGTGGTAGATCCCTTCCAATTCCGGGGAGGCGCTTTGCAAGGGGGGGGCCTCGGACATGTCATCCCCGCCGATTCGGTGAAGGGAGTCGGAAGCGGTCGAGGGTGCCGGTCATGGGGCGTCCTGGGCGACGGATTCCAACACGACGAAGGCCATGGCCAATCCCCCCTCGTCGGTGAGGGAGAGATGGGCCCTGGCCTGGAGATGTTCCAGGCGCCGGGCGACTTCGCCGGAACAGTGCATCACGGGTTTGCCCAAGGGGTCGTTGACCACTTCCATGTCGGTGAACCAAACGCCGTCCCGCATGCCGATACCCAGGGCCTTGACCAGGGCCTCCTTGGCGGCGAACCGTTTGGCGAGAAAGCCGTCCAGGTCCGCTCGTCCCCGACCGGCGGCTTGTTCGACGGGGGTGAAGAGGCGGCGCAGGAACCTCTCCCCATGGCGCCGCCGCGCCTGGGCGATGCGATCCACGCGCACCAGATCCGTTCCCACCCCCAGAATCATCGTGACAGGCGACCTCTTGGCGAATCGGGAAAAGCGGTGGATTGCGGCGACAGGCTCTCCCACCCACTATACCACTCCGGGGAAGGGGATCACCAGGAAACGGCCTCCCGCATCAACCGTTTCATCTCTCGCACGGCGTTTTCCATGCCCGTCATCACGGCCCGGGCGACGATGGCGTGACCGATGTTCAACTCTTCCACCTCGGGCAACCCGGCCACCGGCTGGACGTTGTGATAGTTCAATCCGTGACCGGCGTTGACCGTCAACCCCAGGGAGCGGGCGATGGTCGCCGCCTCACGCAGGGTTTCCCACTCCCGCTGGCGATCCCCGGGGTGGGAGGCCTCGGCGTAGCGTCCGGTATGCAGCTCCACCACGGGGGTGCCAATTCGGGCCGCCGCCGAAATTTGTCCCGGATCGGGGTCGATGAAGAGGGAGACCCGAATCCCCCCCGCCGTCAGCGCCGCCACGCCTTCGCGCAGCACCTCTTCCCGTCCCAGAACGTCCAGCCCTCCCTCGGTGGTCAACTCCTGCCGTTTTTCCGGCACCAGACAGCAATCGGCGGGACGAAGCCGCAGGGCGTATGCGATCATGGACGGGGTGGCGGCCATCTCCAGGTTGACCTTGGTCTGGACCATCTCCAGCAGTCGTTCCACGTCCCGCTCCTGGATGTGTCGTCGATCTTCCCGCAGATGGACGGTGATGCCGTCGGCTCCGCCCCGCTCCGCCGTCAGCGCCGCTTCCACCGGATCGGGAGACCGCCCCCCCCGGGCCTGCCGCACGGTAGCGACATGGTCCACGTTGACGCCCAGCGTAATCATCGTTTCACCTCGTGGTTCAGTCGGTTGCGACTATTTTTTGAAGAAACGGCTCAAGGTTCCCCCGGGGGACGCTCCTGCCCCGCTTCCCCTCCCGTGTCCATCTCGACTCCGGGAGACGAATGACCGCCGGTGGGAGACGAGGCACCGCCGCCGATCTCCTTGAGCCACTTTTCAGGCAGATCCAGGATGTCGCGCAAGACCCCCGGGGCGACGCTGTCCACCGGCTTCAGGGTGACGGAGGGATCCTGCGGCGAACCATGGATGTGAAACTGGGTCTCCAGCAAGGTTTCTCGGCTTCCGCTCACCATCTTGCCCAGCAGCGGCACGCTGTTGATGATTTTATCCAGGGTTTGCAGGGGGCGAATGCCCGCCAGCAGGTCGAGCTGGTCGCCGGGATAATCGACGCTGCCCGAGATCACGATTTTCATCGAGGGACCGGAAAGCTCCAGGCGGTTGGTCCGCCAGACGCTCTCGTCCAGGGAGAAGTCGCTGGCCAGGGTTTTATAGTAGAAGCCATGGCCTTCCAAATCGGGACGATCGCCGCGCAGCAGGTTGAGCAGTTCCGACAAGGACAGCAGACCAAGCAGGGTGGAGAGCAGTTTCATGCGGCGGATCACGCCGTTTTCCGCAGTCAGCCGTCCCTGGCCCGCCAAATGCCGGCTCAGCGGCCCCCCAGGCGGGGAAGAGCCCTCCAGATTCAGCCGCAACAACGCCTTGCCCTCCTCCAGACCGTCATGGCGGTCGGTGGAACGGAGCAGCGAACCCAGGTTTTGGGTTTCCAGGGTTAATTCCCCCTCGTAGGCCCCATGTCCGGGGTGGTCCCGCCATAAAAAGCGCCCGGCGGCCTCGGTGACGTTCTCCCCCTCCCCCCCCTGGAGAAAACGGAACCGCTCCAGTCGCGCCTCCCGTCCGCCGAGGTGGAACAGCAGGTCCAGATCCTGGGCTTTCTCGTCATGGGCCATTTCCACCGTATCGGCTTTCAGGGCAAGACGCAGCGTCGGCCACGGTTTCTCCTCCGGGGGGACGGTGTGGGTCTCCGGAGAGGCGGGGGGCGGACGGGTTTTCCCCTCCGCCCTTTTGGGAAAAAAATGCTGCTCGGCGTCCAGATGTTTCCAATGCAGATCGGCGTTCCACGCCTCCCCCTTGCGGGAGAGGGTCATCTGGCCGTCGCTGCGACCCAGGCGCAAGGGGTTCAGGCGCAGGGAAAATCCCCCTTTCTTGGGATCCCCCTCGCCCTTGGCCGTGAGGCGCAGGTTGCCCAGGGCGGCTTCCAACGCCTCCAGTTTGAGGCTCCCTTTGGCGGGAAGGATGGCTCCCTTGGCTGTGAGGGTTCCCTCGCTTCCCGCCGCCTTGGACCAGCCCAGTCGTCCCTCCAGTTGCAACCCGTCTGGCTGGGCGTTCCATTCAAAACCGAAGCTGGGAGCCCCTTTTTTGCGGGTGATGCGCAGGGTGAAGGGAAGATCCCCGCTCACCCGTCCCGCCTCCCCCAGCAGCGGCGCCATGCGACTGGCGAGGGAGGACTCCTCCACCGTCCCCTTGACGTCGATGCGCATCTGGGCCAGGGCGGGGTTGCGGTACTGTTCCACCAGCAACTTGCCGGAAAAGGGGACCTCCCCCCAGCGTCCCTGTTGCGCGGTCAGCCCCAGTTGATGGTCTTCCAGGGAGAGTTTGCCCTGGAGTCCGGTGAGGGGGGAATCGAGAAACGGCAGCCCCAGCGTGGTCTGACGAAGGGCCAACTCTCCCTGATAGTTGGCGTCCGCCGGATGGAGCAGGGGCAGTTGCAGTTTGAGTTCCAACTCCCCTTCCCCTTCCACCTTGGCGCCTTCCAGGCCGATGGGTTGATCCCAGCGTAGCGCCGGGGCGGCGATGATCTCGTGCCAAACGGTTTGCAGGTGGGCCGGGGAGCGGGCGTCCACCAACAGCATGGGGTCGTCGGCCATCATGTCGGGGATGGTCGCGTTTCCTTCCACCGCCCCGTGACCGGCGATGCGCCCCTGAAGCACCTTGGCGCTCATGGAAAGCTTATCGAACACCACGTTGACCCGCATATCGGTGATGGGAGGCAGGCCGGGAAAATAGTGCAGGCTCATCCCCTCCACCTCGCCCTCGATGCGAAACACCCCCTCCGGGGAGGGGGGCGAGGTTTGGTGGTGGCCGAAAGGGATCTCCATCGCCGGTCCGCGAATCACCACCTTGGCCTTGACCACGCGCCCTTCTTGCAGACTATTGTCCAGCCAGTCCACCAGGGCGGGGAACATGATGGCCACGGGGTAGTAATATTTGGCGTCGTTGACCTGGGTTCCCCCGGCGTCGGCCTCCAGATCGACCCAGGGGGCGGGACCGCCGAGGCCGCTCAAACGCAGCCGCCCGTTGGCCGCGCCATGGCTGCTGGTCAGGGCGAATTGGGGCGTATCGAAGGTCCAGGTGGGGGCGGACGCCCCCTCTTTCGGGGGCTCCCGGGTCAAGGTTCCCTTGGCCGTCAGGGTGGTGACGGGCATGGGCCAGCGAAAAAGGGAGGGCCAATCCAGAGCCCCCGCGCCGGTTTTCATCTCCCAGCGGAAAAAGGGCGGGGAGGATGCTTTCCACCCACCCACCACGTTGAGATCGATGGGAAAATTCAACCCATCCAGGGGGGGCATGCCGTGGAGATAGGGGCGGAAGGGCTCCAATCGCATCCCCTCGGCCTTCATCGACAACCGCCATCCCCCGTCGGGTCGCCGCTCCCCCTGGAACGACGCGGCGAATCCCCCCTCCCGACCCTTGCGGGCGATGTGCCCTCTCCCATTGACGTGGGCTCCCCCCTCCTCGTCCAGGGTGGTGCGGAGGGCGAGATCCTCCAACACCGTCTCCATGGGGGAACCGTTTTCCGTCACCTGATGGTCTTCCAGATGGATCGTCAAACGGGAAAGGGAGAAATGGGAGAAGGGCAGTTGTTCCAGGGGATCGCCCTGGAACTCCGGGGACTGATCCGGTGCGAGAGCGCCGTCGCCCAACAGGATGCGTCCGTCGCTCTCCCGCCGCACCTTGACGTGAATTCCCGTCAACTCCACATCGACGGGACGCCCTCCCATCACCCAATCCACCGGGGAGAAGCGGAAAATCGCCTCCTGGGCGGAAAACCGGGATCGTCCGCCCAAGGGCGAACGGCTCTCCACCCCTTCCCCCACCAGGGTGATGGGCAGCCCCGGACGGAGGGTCAAGCGGTTGATGCCCAGCCGCCAGCCGGAGGCGCTCTCCACATGATTGATGAGCCAGGGGCGCAGCGGATCCATCGGCGGGGGGAAAAACACCACGCCCGCCACGCCCCCCGCCAGCAGGGCCGCCGTCGCCAACACGGCGCGACGCGCCCGCCGCCAGGGAAAGGGGCGACGCGGCTTGGTCGGCGGCCAGGAGCCGTCCGCGTCGCCTGCGGGAGTGGGGGGATGAAAGATGGACATGCGAACGGCGTCATCCGTGGGCGCGTGAGAGGGGGAAAAACCGGGAAAAAGTCCTTTTTCCCCTCCCGACGGAGGCGAAAAGGGAGAATTCTCGAACTCGCATTTATTTTAGCGCAAAGGGTGAGGATAATTCAGCCTTTCCCGTGAAGCGCGACGCGACATGTTTGGAGGACGCGCCCGGGCTCCCTTGTCAACGCTCCCTCCCCCCCGATGGAGACGCCATGGACCGGTTAGGCGATGGGTTGGATGAAATGACGCGGCGCGACCTTGCGGCCCTGGCCGCCTTGACCGCCGAGCCGGAGGCGGCACCATCGCGCCTGGCGGCCTGGCGCGACGCCTGCCTGGAGGATCCGGCGCTGACGGGGCTTCCCGCCCGCCTGCTGGGAGATGCGGCGTGGCGCAAGCGGCTGGTTTTGGGGTTCGGACACAGCCCCTATCTCGCCCTGGCGGCCAGCCGCTGGCCCGGCGTTCTGGCGGAACTGGCCCAGCCGGGGGGATTGAATCCGCCGGACGAGGCGTATCGGGCGGCCTTTCTCGCCCAGGCCGAGGGGTGGAAGGATTTCGCCCAGGCGGCCCGGGGGTTGCGTCTGCACAAGCATCGGGAATATTTGCGCATCGGCCTGCTGGATCTGGCCGGGGAGTTGCCCCTGATGGAGGTCACCCGCTCCCTGGCGGGGGTGGCGGACCTCTGCCTGGACGGGGGTATTCGCTGGCTGACCCGGCAGATGGCCCCGCGCCATGGTCTGCCCATGGTCCAGTTGGGCGAGGAGAGTCGTCCCGCCCGCTTCGTGGTGCTGGCCATGGGCAAGCATGGGGCGCGGGAGCTCAATTTTTCCTCCGATATCGACCTGATCTACCTCTACGACGAGGACGAGGGGCGCTCCGACGGTCCCCAACCCCTGCCCCTGAAACAATATTACAGCCGTCTGGGCAAGGAGTTGATGCGGTTGATGCAGGAGCCCACCGCCGAGGGGCAGGTGTTTCGCGTCGACATGCGGCTGCGGCCCGAGGGGGAGAGCGGCGATTTGTGCCTGTCGTGCCGTTCGGCGGAAATCTACTACGAATCCTGGGGCCAAAGCTGGGAGCGGGCGGTGATGATCAAGGCCCGGCCGGCGGCGGGGGATTTGGCCTTGGGCGAAGCCTTTCTGGCCAAGCTCACGCCGTTCGTCTATCGGCGATACCTGGATTTCGCCGCCCTGGACGCCCTCCGCGAGATGAAGCGGCGCATCGATCGCAAGACCGCCCAGGCGGGCCACGTGCGGCGCAACGTCAAGTTGGGCTACGGCGGCATCCGGGAGATTGAATTTTTTGTCCAGAGCCAGCAGTTGATCCACGGCGGCAAGCAGCCGAGGCTGCGCCAGCGGGAGACCCTGGCGACGCTGCGGGAGCTTCAGGCCTTGGGGTTGGTGGAGCGGGAGAACGCCGACTTTTTGGAGGAGGCCTACGTTTATCTCCGCACCGTGGAGCATCGCCTGCAGATCGAGCGCACCGCCCAGACCCATCTGGTTCCCGAGGATCCTGCGGCCTTCGCCCAACTGGCCCGACGCATGGGGGAGATGGATCCGGAGCGTTTCCGCCGTCGTTTGGCCCGGGTGCAGGATGGGGTCTACGCCCTCTATCGCCGTCTGTTTCATCAGGCCGAGGAGGAGGCGCGGGAGGTCGCCGATCCCAAGGTGGAGGCGCTGCTGGGGTGCGATTTGGACGCCGAGGAGGGGCGGCGGGTGATGGAGGCGGCGGGGTTGTTCCACCTGGACCACGCCCGGGCCTTGCTGGGGGCCCTGCGTCTGGGGACGGTGGGGGTTCCCATGACCGAATCCAACCGGCGCTGGTTCGACCGGTTGGCACCGCTGCTGCTTACGGAAATTCTCGCCGCCCCCGATCCGGAGATGGCGGTGACTCACGCCGAGGAGTTCATCCGGCGGGTGGGGCGTCGCACCAGTTATCTGGCCTTGATGGTGGAAAATCCCCGGGTGGTGCGGCTGTTGGCCCGCTTGTTCGGATCCTCCGCGCTGTTGTCCCGCTTTCTCAACCGGCATCCCGATTTGATCGACCGGTTGATCGCGCCGGAGTTCCTGGAGGGCCATCGCTCCCGGAATGACATGGGGGCGGAGTTGGTCTCGGCGCTGGCCGCCGCCCGGGACGCCGACGATTGGCATCGGGTGATCCGGGATTTCAAGAATATCGAACTGTTGCGTCTGGCCTTGCGGGATCTGATGGGCCTGGCGGAGCTTCCCGAGGCGATGGCGGGGCTCTCGGCCCTGGCCGACGTGATCCTGACCCAGGTGATGGTCGACGCCCTGGATTACGCCACCCGACGTCACGGCTCTCCCGCCTGGAGCGACGAGCAGGGGCAACGTCATCCCGCCCCTTTCGCGGTGGTGGCCATGGGCAAGTTGGGGGGCGACGAACTCAACTACGCCTCCGACCTGGATCTCCTGTTCATCCACGGCAGCGAGGGTTCGGAGCCGTGGACGGAGAAGGACAACCTCTCCAACGGGGCCTTTTTCGCCCGGGTGGGGCAGCGCATGGTGACGGCCATCACCACGCCCACCGCCTCGGGCAAGCTCTACGATCTGGACATGCGGCTGCGCCCCTCGGGCAATTCGGGGCCGCTGGTCATCGGCTTTCAGGCCTTTTCCCACTACCAGCGCCACGAGGCGTGGACCTGGGAGCATCAGGCCTTGACCCGGGCCCGGGTGGTGGCGGGGGAACCGGCCTTCGCCGCCCGGATCCAGGAGGAGATCCGGACCATCGTCACCCTCCCCCGCGATCCCGAAACGGTGCGTCGCGAGGTGGCCGAAATGCGTCAGCGGATGTTCAAGGAGAAGCATCCCCCCGAGGGGGTGGTGGACATCAAGCAGAGCCGGGGGGGGATCGTGGACATTGAATTTCTCGCCCAATATCTCATCCTGGCCCACGCCCACGCCCTGCCTCGCATCGTCCAGCGCAACACCGGGCGGGCCTTGAACGCCTTCCGTCAGGCGGGGCTGCTCTCCCCCGAGGAGTTCGCCGTGCTGGACGAGGCCTACGGTTTCTATCGTCTGGTGGAAAACCGGCTGCGGCTGCTCCTCGACCGTTCGGAAAATCGCATCGACGCCAATCCGCGCTTGCGCAAACGTTTGGGGCGGTTGTGCGGTCTGGAGGAGTCCGGGGAGATCGTCGCCGAGGTGGAAAAAAGGTTGGTCGCGGTGCGGCCCATCGTCCAAAGCCGGTTGGAATCCGCTTCCGGATAAGTTATATAGAAAGTTTGGGTGAAAGACGGAACCCCTTCAGACAAGGACGAGAACCCCATGTTCGACCGTGACGGCTTCATCTGGATGAACGGTGCCCTGGTTCCCTGGCGGGAGGCCAAGGTTCATGTGTTGACCCACACCCTGCACTATGGCATGGGGGTCTTCGAGGGCATCCGGTGCTACGACACGGTACGGGGCTCGGCGGTTTTTCGCTTGAAGGAACACATCAAGCGGCTTTTTCGCTCGGCCCACATTTTGGGCATGCCCGTCCCCTTCGACGAGCCCCAAATCGCCCAGGCCTGTCTGGACGTGATCAAGTCCAACGAACTCAAGGCGGGGTACATTCGGCCGCTGTTTTACTACGGGGCCGAGAGCATGGGGTTGAATCCCAAGCCGTGCAAGGTGCATGGGGCGATTGCGGCCTGGCAGTGGGGGGCCTATCTCGGCGAGGAGGGGATGGAAAAGGGGATTCGCATCAAAACCTCTTCCTATTCCCGGCACCATCCCAACGTCACCATGACCCGGGCCAAGGCGGTGGGCAACTATGCCAACTCCATCCTGGCCAAGAGCGAGGCCCTCTCCGACGGCTACGACGAGGCGCTGCTGCTGGACACCGACGGCTACGTCGCCGAGGGATCCGGGGAGAACCTCTTCATCTACAAGGACGAGGTGCTGAAAACCCCGCCCCTGGACTCCGCCCTGGACGGCATCACCCGGGATTCGGTCATCGCCTTCGCCCGGGAGATGGGCATTCCGGTGGTGGAGCAGCGTTTTCCCCGGGATGAGGTGCTGATCGCCGACGAGGCCTTTTTCACCGGCACCGCCGCCGAAGTCACCCCCATCCGCGAAATGGACAACCGGCGCATCGGCCCGGGCCACGCCGGACCCATCACCAAGGCGATTCAAAAACGGTTCTTCGACGTGGTCAACGGTCGCGACGAGCAGTACCTCCACTGGCTCACCCCGGTGAACGGCTGATTTTCGCCCCACGAAATGGCGTCGCAAGAAAACCAACATGGGGGCTTCGGCCCCCTTTTTTTGTCCGCAAGAAGGCTCCTCCCTCTCGGATTGTTTTTTGGCCGTCCCCGGCCTAAGATAGGTCAAACCTTGACATTGGAGGAGCGCGCCATGGCGACCAACGTTCATCTCACGCCAGAACTTGAAGACTTTGCCCGAAGCTGCGTCGAGAACGGACGTTTCAACAACGTCAGCGAGGTGATCCGAAGCGCTCTGAGCATGCTGCAAGAGCAAGAGGAGCGGCGAATCCGTTTCAATGCCATGCTGGACATGGTTCGTGAAGAGACCGAAAGAGAGGGCGGGCACACCCTTGAGGATGTCCTGGCCGAAGCGGACAGGATCATCGAGGAGGCTTCCCTTCCCCGATGAAGCCCGCCATTCTTTCTTCCAAGGCCCGCGAGGAGTTTCTCGAGGCCATCCGATGGATTGCCAAGGACAATCCATCGGCGGCCATGGCCTTGAGGAACACGGTCCATCAGGCCGCCCGCAATCTGGGGGATCATCCCTTGTGTGGTCCATGAGAATTGATCATAACAAGAACACGCAAGGAAAAATCGTTGTATAATCGAACATCAACAGAGCCCTGGGTGTTATTATGGAAAATAACAGCGTGAACAGCCACACTTTAGGAAGCTTAATAACCACCAAAAAAAGCGCCGAGATGAAACATATTGATCTTAAATACAATACAATATTCTTAATTATTATCGGCGCTCCCATGGTGATGGTGTTTATTCTTCTCAAGTTTCCAGATGCCTTTGTATTTTTTCGCAACATAGAGAATGGCATTGGGTTGCTCCAGGATCATCTGTCAGCATGGCGGCATGCAATGCCTGAACGCTTGCATGGGGTAATACCCACGACCATGTTGTTATGCCACTTCATGGCATTGATTTCTCTTGCGGTGAATGTGAGGTATATGTACATAACAAGAGAGCATGGAAGGCGTATTGTAGGCGCGCCATTACCAACTAG
Source organism: Magnetococcales bacterium (assembly GCA_015231965.1). GTDB lineage: Bacteria > Pseudomonadota > Magnetococcia > Magnetococcales > JADGAP01 > JADGAP01. Next base: position 15,919 of record JADGAP010000040.1, read on the forward strand.
AATAAGGTTTTTATTGTTATATTGCTTCGTTGTTTATATAATCTACCTCTGTGGAGATCTAATCTATAATGCGCACTATAGGATAGAAAATATGCACGATATCTTGGCGGTGCATCTCGGAATAATTGTGTTCCCTTCCTTGGCGTACGTAATGTTATTGGGATTTGCAAGGACCGTAATTGGAAAATATTTCATCTATTGAGCGCCGTTGATATGCATGCATAGCAGATACTATACTACGCGGCGTGCAATGGGTGAATGCGCGCCAGAATCTCTCCATCCGCCGTGTTCCGGAGGAGTTCCAAATCGTGGCGGGATTGCAAGTCCAGCCAAAATTCCGCCGTTGTGCCGAAGAGTCGGGATAAACGCAACGCCGTATCCGCCGTCACCGACCGCTTGCCCCTCACGATCTGACTGATGCGCAGCGCCGGAACATGGATCAACCCCGCCAGCCGGTATTGCGACATGCCCAGGGGTTTCATGAACTCTTCCAGCAAGATCTCCCCCGGATGAACCGGCGGCAGACGCCCCCCGTCGGAACCATCGGAAAAATCGAGGGTGGAAAGGCGTCCCCGGAGGAGGGTCATGGGGTGTCTCCTAGTTGGGTAATCCACATGAGATATTCATCCGCAAGCTCGCGACATTCAGGATGCTCCACTTGAAGACAATATCGCCTTGATTTGATATTCCAGGCAATCCGCCACGCCGCACTCGTCGTTGCGCTGTTGCGCGGCGATCAGCGTCTTGAGGGCCGGGAGGAGTTTTTCCACAAGTTTGGGGTCGCCGCTGGACATGCGGCGGGTGAGGCAGTCCACCAACCAGCGGATCCCCTCGTGGCCCCTCCCCTCCTCCCCCAGGCGGAAGGCGCGGACGGCGTTGTCCAGCAGCCCCAGACAATCCCCGCGTTCCTGGGCGGGATGGTTGATGCGCTCCATGGCCAGGAGGAAAAGGCGGTTGCGGGCCTCCGCCCGGTCCACCACGCCGTCGGCGACGGAGACCATGCGCTGAAAGTGACGTTCCGCTTCGTCCCACTGCCCCCGGCGCAGGGCTTCGTCGCCCCGCAGGGCGTGGATGCGGACCATCCCCCGTCGATCCCCCCGCTCCCGCTGGAGCTCCAGGGCGCTCTCCCACTGCTGGGCCGCCTCCAACTCCCGCCCCCGGCGGATGAAAAAGAGCCCGACCGCCTCCCGGACGGCGGCCTCCTCCAGGGGATCGTCCAACGCCCGGACCAGGGCAAAGGCCCGTTCCAAGAGGGGGGCGGCGGTGGTCAAGTCGCCCAGCTTGACCAGGGCGCTCCCCTGAAGACGAAGCCGCCGAACCTCCAGGGCCGGAGGATCCTCCCCCGGCGCGGCTTCCCCCTCCTCCTCCGTCAACGCCGCCAGCGCCCGCTCTGGACGCCCCTTGTCCAGTTCCAACGCCGCCAACCCCGCCGCCGCCCACCCCAAACCGGCGGACGCCCCGGCGTCGGCGAACCCCCGCCGGGCGGCGCGAAAGGCCGCTTCCGCCTCGGGGAAGAGCCGCGCCGCCAACGCCTCCCCTCCCCGCGCCAGCCAGGCCTCCGGCGAAAGCGTCTCCGGGGCGGCGTCCCCCTCCTCGGACGAGGCGGAACCTTCCCCGACCGACGGCGGGGCCTCGTCCCCGGGAAAAAGCGTCGTCTCGTCCAGGGGAAGGGTTCCGGCGATGACCGCCCCCCGGCGACTGCCGTTGACGAACCGCACCCCCGGCGTCCGGGCGATCTGCTCCTCCAACTCTCTTAAATAGTGGCGGAAGGCGGGGGTGGTGGCCACCTCCCCGCCCCAGCCGTCGAGGAGCGGCGGGACGGAACCACCGCTGATTTTCAAGGTCGCCAGATCGGCGTATCCGGCGGCGTGGGTTTTTCCCCCGGGAAAGGAAAAATCGGTTCCCGCCAGCAGGATGGTCCCGGCCCCGGAGCGAATCGCCAGATCCAACGCCGGATGGATGACGCTCCCCGCCGTGAACAACACCCCCCGAGGCTGGGTGCGTCGCGCCTCCTCGTATAACGGGCTCTCCGCGTAAGCGACCCGCCGGGGGCCGGGCCAGGAGTCCAAAACCAGGGGATCCACCACGGGAAAGTAGATCAGGGGCGTCCGTTCCAACCCCGGAGGCAGTCCGGCGAAAAGGGCCGCCATGATGGGAAAGGGGTCCAGCGTCACCACCGCGTCGGGAATCACCCCGCCCCGCAGCAGCGGTCGCAGGGCGGCCTCCACGGCGACGAGACGGAACTTACCCCGGTGGGCGCGAAACCGGGGCAGATGATCGGAGAGGGTCGGACCCGCCCCCGCCACCACGACGCTCTCCCCTCGCCACGCCCCGAACAGCGCGGCCACATCCCCATCCCGCGCCACCACGGGAAGATTTTCCGTCAATCGTTGACGCATCAGGGGATGATGACGGAAATCCCGCTGGATGAAGGGGGTGGCCAACTCCAGCCGCACCGCGTCGGCCAACCGTCGGGAGGCCTCGTCGGGACCGGCCAGGCGCAACCAACCGGGAGCGGCGGCGAATGGCTCCCCCACCGTCTCCCGCTCTTCCGCCCTCCGTAGCGCGACTCGGGGATCCCCCAACCAATCCCCGGCCAGGGGAATCCGGGCCAGGAGCTGACGGAACAGGGGCGGATTCATCACCACCACCTCCAGCCGTTGCAGCGCGGGGCGGGCCAGCAACGCCCGGGGCAGCGCTCCCAGTCCGGGACCGTAAAGCCACGCCGAGGGGCTCTCCGGCGGAATGCGCGCCGCCTGCATCGCCCCTTCCGCCGCCTCGTCCACGGCGCTGGCCAAGCCGATCCCCCGGTATCGCCATCCCCCCGAGGCTTGTTCCAGGGGGCCGGGGGATGGACCGTCCATCGCCGCCGCCAGGGTGGGCCAGCGTCGCCGGATAAGCGTCAAGGGAGGGGATGGGGAGGAATCCTGGGGCATGAGGGGGAGTCCAATCCGGGAGGAGAACATCCCGAAGACAAGCCGATTCCGGGATTTTGGTTGACTTTGGAGGATGAAGGCCTAACACTGTATCGTTTACTTAATTTGAAGCAAAGAGCGCTGCGCGAAAACGAACAGCGCAATACCCGATTCACCCGCCGCGCATGGAATCGCTTGAAGCGTTTCCGGCCCAAGGGGGTGGATCGCCAATCCAGAGGGGGTGGCGGATGCGGCGCCGTGCGCTCATTGTTGGCAACTGGAAAATGAACGGGCTGGTGGAAACCGCCCTGGAGTTGACCGAAAGCCTCCTGACGGGGGTGGCCAAGAGGGAAAAGAAAAAGCTCCTGGGAGAGGTGGTGGTCTGCCCCCCCTTCACCGCCTTGTCGGCGGTGAACAACATTTTGGGCGGAAGCTCCATCAAGCTCGGGGGGCAAAACATGTCCGCCGAGAGCAGCGGAGCCTTTACGGGAGAAATTTGCGGCATCATGCTGCGCAACGTCGGGTGCCGCTACGTGATCCTGGGCCACTCCGAGCGCCGCCGCCATTTTGGTGAGACGGATCTGGACGTGGGTCGCAAAGTGGCCGCCGCCTTTCGCGACGGGCTCAACCCCATCATCTGCGTCGGCGAAGACATGGCACAACGGGAGGCGGGCTCGGCCCTGGACGCGGTGGACGCCCAGATCCAGGCGTTGGCCCCCTTTCTGCCGGAAAAGACCACCAAACAAAATCAGATGGTCATCGCCTATGAGCCGGTGTGGGCCATCGGCTCTGGACAGACCCCCACGCCGCAGCAGATCAGCGAGATGCACGTCTTCATCCGCGATCGGCTGGACAAGTACATGGGCGCCGACGAAACCCGCAAGGTGCGTATTTTGTACGGCGGCTCCTTGAAACCGGAGAACGCCGCCGCCATCTTTTCGGTGGATAACGTGGATGGTGGATTGGTGGGCGGGTCTTCCCTCAGCCCCCAGGATTTTCTCGCCATCATCGACGCCTATCCCACTTCCGACTGACCTTGACGCCTCCCCCGGGAGGCCCGACCCACAACGGACTTCTCCATGATACTGATCCTGACCGTCGTTCACGTTTTGGTTTGCATCGCCCTGGTCTTCACCGTGCTGCTGCAAAAGGGCGCGGGCAGCGACATGGGCTCCGCCTTCGGTGGCGGTGGAACCTCCCAGAGCATTTTCGGAGCCCAGGGGACGGGCAGCTTCCTGGGCAAGGTGACCGCCGGTCTGGCCACCGCGTTCATGCTCACCAGCCTGACCCTGGCCTTCGTCTCTACCCAAAAGACCGGACGCAGCTCGGTGATGGAGGGGCTGAAGCCCACGGCTCCCATCACCGCCCCGGCCTCCGGCGAAACCGCGGCTTCCGGCGACGAACCCGCGCCGCCTCCCAAATCCGGGGTGTTGCCCCTGGCGGGCGCGGTGAAGGAGTCCGGAGCCGCCTCGACGGAGAGCCCCAAGTCCAAGCCGGTCCCCCTTCCCGACGAAGCCGAACCCGCCCCGGCGGCCAAGCCCTGATTGGGCGTCGCTCCGCGCCCCGGAAGAATTTTCGGAAGCGTCCCTGACGGGCATGGCGGTTCACGCCATCCCGGAGAATGAACCCGAGGAACAGGCTGACGGGCTTGCCCCGGCTCCCCTCACCCTGACCCTCTCCCAGAGGGAGAGGGGACGTCAGGACGATGTTCTTTCACGGTAAAAAATCCCCGCCACGCAGCGGGGATTTTTTTGTGCGCCCAAAGGATGAGGGGGGGGCGGAGATAAGTTTCCCCCACCTTTCCCCCCCCCATCCGAATCAGTGGGTCAACTTGCGATATTTCATGCGATGGGGGGCGGCGTCGGCACCCAGACGAACCTTGCGGTCGGCGTCGTACTCCTGGAAATTGCCCTCGAAAAAGACCACGCGGGAATCCCCCTCGAAGGCCAGGATGTGGGTGGCGATACGGTCGAGAAACCACCGGTCGTGGGAGACCACCACGGCGCTGCCGGGAAACTCCAGCAGGGCGTCTTCCAGGGCGCGGAGGGTCTCCACGTCCAGGTCGTTGGTGGGTTCGTCCAGCAGCAGCAGGTTGCCGCCCTTTTTCACCACCCGCGCCAGGTGAACCCGGTTGCGCTCGCCGCCGGAGAGCAATTTGACCTTCTTCTGCTGATCCGATCCGGTAAAGTTGAACCAGGAGGCGTAGGCGCGGGAGTTGATCTCCCGCCCGCCCAGGTCCACCGTGTCCCGCCCCTCGGAGATCACCTCCCAGACGCTTTTTTCCGGATCCAGGGTGGAGCGGCTTTGATCGACGTAGGAAAGCTGCACCGTATCGCCCAGCTTGAGTTCGCCGCTGTCGGGCTGCTCCTCGCCGGTGATCAGGCGCAGCAGGGTGCTTTTTCCCGCGCCGTTGCCCCCCACCACCCCCAAAATCGCCCCCCGGGGCAGTTGGAAGGAGACGTTGTCCATCAGCAGCCGGTCGCCGTACCCCTTGCCCAGCGCCTTGGCTTCCAACACCACGTCTCCCAGACGGGGACCGGCGGGAATGAACAGGCTGGTGGTCTCCTTGCGCTTTTCCCGGTGCTGGGACGCCAACTCCTCGTAGGCGTTGAGCCGGGCCTTGCTCTTGGCCTGCCGCGCCTTGGGCGAGGCCCGCACCCACTCCAGTTCATGCTCCAACCGTTTGCGCAGGGCCTCGTCCTCCCGCTTTTCCTGGGAGAGACGCTGCTCCTTCTGCTCCAGCCACGAGGAGTAGTTGCCCTTCCAGGGGATGCCCCGGCCCCGGTCCAACTCCAGGATCCATCCGGCGACGTTGTCGAGAAAGTAGCGGTCGTGGGTGACGCCCACCACGGTGCCGGGATACTCTTGGAGAAACCGCTCCAGCCACGCCACCGAATCGGCGTCCAAATGGTTGGTGGGTTCGTCCAGCAGCAGCAGGTCGGGGGCGGAGAGGAGCAGGCGGCAGAGGGCGACCCGGCGGCGCTCCCCTCCGGAAAGCTTGGCGACATCCGCCTCCCAGGGGGGAAGACGCAGGGCGTCGGCGGCGATCTCCAGCTTGCGGTCCAGATCCCAGCCGTCGCACCGGTCGATGGCCTCCTGCAACTCCGCCTGTTCGGCCATCAGGGCGTCCATTTCGGCGTCGTCCGTGACTTCACCGAATTTCATGGAGACCTCGTTGAAGCGATCCAGCAGTGATTGGGTCTCCGCCACCCCCTCCAGCACGTTGCCCTTCACATCCTTGGCCGGATTGAGTTCCGGCTCCTGGGAAAGATATCCGGCCCGCAGCCCGTCCGCCAGTTTGGCCTCCCCCACGATCTCCTGATCAAGCCCCGCCATGATGCGCATCAGGGAGGACTTGCCCGAGCCGTTCAGCCCCAACACCCCGATTTTGGCCCCCGGCAGGAAGGACAACGAAATATTCTCCAAAATGATCCGCTTGGGCGGAACCACCTTGGTCAGGCGATGCATGGTGTAGACGTATTGGGGGTTGGCCATGGGAAACCTTTTTGTCAAGAGGGTTTATACGAAAATGTTGAATCCCATACGGAGTCGTGTATAGTGACATCTCAGAAGGCTGCTTTTCCATCGGAAGGAACCTGGTCGCATCTTTGGACGAATTTCAAGGGGATGACATGTACGCATCTGACAAAAAAGCGGTTGTGGACGCCCTCCGGATGGCGGGAGTCAGTCCCACCAGCCAGCGCGTGGAGATCGCCTATCACCTCTACAACCGTCAGGAGCACCTGAGCGCCGATCAAATCCTGGAAGGGGTCAACGGGGACTATCCCGCCGTCTCCCGGGGGACGGTATACAATGCCCTGAATCTTTTGGTGGAGAAAGGTCTGGTGCGCGAGTTGATCGCCGCACCGGGCAAGGTGTTCTACGACCCCAACACCCATCCCCATCACCACATCTTTTATGTGGACCAAGGGGTGCTGATGGACCTGCCGGCGGAGATGGTCCAGGTCAAAAACATCCCCGTGCCCGAGGGGTGCGAAATCGAACAAATCGACGTGGTGGTCCGCGTTCGGGGTTGACAAAACCGGAAGAAACTGGTAGATAAGTGGCCATGCTTGTCACTTAGACAGGTTCTAAATTTAGCTTTAGACTAACATAGAGGGGGTCATCCCATGAGCGTTCTGGTCACCCGTCCCGCCCCGGAATTCAAAGCCACCGCCGTCATGCCCGACAACAGCTTCAATGCGGAGTTCACCCTTTCGCAATTCAAGGGCAAGTACGTCGTTCTCTACTTCTATCCCCTGGACTTCACCTTCGTCTGCCCGTCGGAGATCATCGCCTTCGATCACCGCCTGGACGAGTTCAAGAGCCGCAACACCGAGGTGATCGGGGTCTCCATCGACTCTCACTTCTCCCACCTGGCGTGGAAAAACACCCCGGTGGCCAAGGGGGGCATCGGCAATGTGCAATACCCCCTGGTGGCGGACGTCACCAAGAAAATTTCCCGGGACTACGGTGTGCTGATCAACGACGCGGTGGCCTTGCGCGGCTCCTTCCTCATCGACCGGGAAGGGGTGGTGCGCCATCAGGTGATCAACGACCTCCCCCTGGGCCGCAACATCGATGAAATGCTGCGCATGATCGACTCCTTGCAGTTCACCGAGGAGCATGGCGAGGTCTGCCCCGCCGGTTGGACCAAGGGCAAGGCGGGCATGAAGGGTTCCACCGAAGGCGTCGCCCAATATTTGGCGGCTCACGCCCAGGAGCTGTAATCCCCCGTAGAAAAGACGCGGCGACGACGGAAGCCCCTTCCCCCAGGAAGGGGCTTTTTCGTCGTGGCTTGGGAATGACGATGACAAGAGGTAGAATGAAACTTGCAGGCGGATTTCGCCTGGAACGACTTTTCGGGAGTGATTCTTCATGATCGGGATGCGTGGTTGGCAAGGAATGGCGGCGGGCTCGGCCCTGGCGTTGGCGGTGGGTTTGGCGGGTTGCACCAGCTATGAGGCCAAGCCGGTGGCGTTTCAGTCCCCGGAATCCATGCCGGCTCATGTCATGATCGGGGAACAGACGGCGGTGGGGGCCCGGGCTTTCGACGACCCCAAGCAGACCACGGAAATGTTCGGCTTCGATATTTTGCAGGCGGGGATCATGCCGGTGCAGGTGGTGATCGACAATCGCCAGGCCCACGGCCTGGAGTTGCGGGGGGAGCAAACCTTTCTGGAGGATGAGGCGGGCAACATCTGGCCGGTGCTGGACAACGAAACGGCCCATCAGCGGGCCACCCACTACGCCCAAACCAAGGAAATTTTCAAGGAGGGGGCCTACAAGGGGATGTTGGGCGCGGCG
>JADGAP010000041.1 GCA_015231965.1 Magnetococcales bacterium
GCGGGAATCCCTCACCGGTCTGGAGTTCATCGCCCTCCCCTCGGGCCTCTTTCGTATGGGGCAGTCGGAGGCGGAACAGGCGGAGCTGTTGCGGGTCCACGGCGAGGAAAAATACAGCCAATGGTTTTTGCGGGAGCTACCCCCCCACGTCGTCTCCCTGGAAGGTTTTTTGATGGCCCGCCTGCCGGTGACGTTGGGCATGTTCCGGGAGTTCGTCGAGCAAACGCTCCACGTCACCGACGCCGAGCGGGAGGGGTCGAGCTTCGGCCCCGGCCCCGGCGGCTGGCAGGAACGTCCGGGGGTGAACTGGCGGAATCCGGGATTCGCCCAGGGGGAGGATCATCCCGTGGTCTGCGTCAGTTGGTTCGACGCCATGACCTTCGCCGGATGGCTCTCCCGGGTGACGGGGCGTCGCCTCACCCTCCCCTCCGAGGCGCAGTGGGAGTATGCTTGCCGCGCCGGAACCACCACCCCGTTCCATCTGGGCCCGATCATCGACGCGGAACAGGCCAATTATGACGGCTCCGGAGTTTACGGCGGGGGGCGCAAGGGGATCAATCGCCGCGCCACCACCCCGGCGGGAAGTTTCTCCCCCAACCCCTGGGGCCTGTTCGACATGCATGGCAACGTCTGGGAGTGGTGCCTGGATGGCTTCGACGACTCCTTTTACACCCACCCCGAGGCGACCCGGCCCAATCCGCTCTGCGCCCACGGAACCGGCTACCGGGTGCGGCGTGGGGGGTCGTGGAGTTATCCTCCCACCTATTTGCGTTCCGCCTACCGGGGGCGCAACCATCCCGACAGTCGCTATGTCGACATCGGCTTTCGCCTGGTCTGTCTCCCTTAACCTCTCCTGGAGGGCTCCATGAAGCGTTTTTCCCTCCTCGCGCCGCTGCTGGCGGCCTTGGCGCTGGGTGCCGCCGCTCCGGCCCACGCCTTGCGGCTGCCCATCCACATGAGCTACGGCTATTACGAAATGGCCAAGCCCGGCCCCTTCGACGAGCTGACCATCACCCTGCGCTGGCGCAAAGCCCCCCCGCCCCCCAAGAAGATGGGCTATTACGCCATGTTCATGTTTTATTTCGAGAACAAAAAGGGGGGCTACACCGGCTTGCAGTGGGACAACGACGGAACCCGGGCGATTTTCAGCCTGTGGGACGAGCCGGGGAAACCCTCCGCCCAACCGGAAGCGGGGTGCCGCCGATTTGATCACGAAGGATCGGGGGCCATGTGCCTCACCCCTTTCGAGTGGACCCTGGATCGGGAGTATCGCTTGCAGGTGCGGCGCTTGCCGGAGGCGGAGCAGGATGGGCGGGGGGTGCGTTGGCGGGGTTCGGTGGTGGACCTGTTCAACGGCAAGGAGACCGTCATCGGCACCATCCGGCTGGGGGAGGACGCCAAGGGCCATGGCGGGCTGTCCGCCAAATCCACCACCGTGACCGAATACTACGGGCGGGGCGATCCCTCCTGCGCCGAACTCCCCCCCCTGGCCGTCGACTGGACGGGCCCCTTCGCCCAAGGGGGCTTGGTGGGCGCCAAGAAGGTTCGGACGTGGTATCCCCAACGTTCCGCCAAGCCCGGGGAAAAACCGCCGGAAAATTGCCCCAACGCCGATGTCTCCAGCCCCGCCATCGATCGGGTGGAACACCGGGTCGGCGGCTCGACCCCCCGCGTCACCCCCCACGACAAAACCTTCAAGTGGCGGTGATCCCCTCCCCGAAATAACCGGATGCATGGCCTCTTGAGGAGGCCGCCATTCCTCTGGTAACATTCCTTCCGGGATGAAATACGCCGGGTCCATACCCATCCAAACAATTTATATGGCTCGTTTCACGCCGAAAGGGCGCCGCCATGTCCGACAAACCAAGAGTGGAGTTGCGCCAAGGCGATATGTTCGAGGGGGATTGGGACTGCGTTGTCCTTCCGTGCTCAACGGATGGCGGGACAGACGACATTACTCTAGGGAAAATAAATACATACAATCTTCCGCACCCACCAGACCAACTAGCCATCGGGACAACCAAACTATACAACTACAACAAGAAGAAGATCTGCTATGCAGCTTGCATTCATAAAGGTGTTTCCGACACTGCAATCATTGAACGAATAGGTCAAGAACTTGGGCAAAGTTTATCCGGCGTCATCCATGCGCCATTATTGGGAAAACTCCCCTATGAAGATTCCCTTGTACGGCTCTATGTTGCCTTAAAAAGAGGGTTCGAGAGCGGAAGACGCATCCGCCGGAACCGACTTATAATATTTGAAAGATCAATGGACGATTATGTCAAACTCCATTGGAATATAATTCAAAGCGGCTCTTCGAATTCAAAATCTGCTCAACCTGTATTCAAAACCACAGCAAACAGCCAGGTTGAACCTGATACCGGATGGATTACTGGGGATTTTACAGGAAAAGCAGATCCTAATACCAATTTTGGAAGTGCCGATCTAAACCATTCTTCTCGGGTTACAATTTCACGTTGGGAAGCAGATCCACTTGAACCAAAAATTCTGGCCCAATCTCGATTACTATCTCAGAATTCCGTCATTCCAAGGCGTCCCGACTCATACAAAGGGGAAAATCTTCCCCCAGCCATCAAGGTTGACCAACTCGCCTTGGAAATATCTCATATTATCAACCAAACCGCCGACTCCGGACGGAACATCGCAACCATATCAAGCAATAAAGCCGACAAACGCATGGTGGGAATCTTCGGACGCTGGGGAAGAGGAAAGACCTATTTAATCAGACAAATTATCGGTAAGTTAAAGAATCGCGCCCTATCCGGAACCATTGAATGGCGCGTGGTGGAATTCAACGCCTGGAGATATCAGGAGACCCCCGCGATCTGGGCCTTTCTCTATCAAACCATTCTCAACGAATTTCAGAACGACTTTACAAGAAGCCGTTTGAAGATTCTCCATCCGCTTGACCGTGGGTGGAACAATGTTTGGACCTCCATCAAAATCAACCATCAACGCCAAGGGTGGCTCCCGGTCCTGCTGCTGCTTGCGGGAATCTCCCTTTCCATTTACGGCTCCTTCTCATTATTGAATGATTCCGGCCTAGTCAGACTGGTTATCGACAACATGGGCTCCATCGCCGCATGGTTGTTTTCCGGAGGGGGCCTGCTGATCGTTTTCAAGCTGCTTCGCACCTATTGGAAATACAAACAAAGGGCCGCCGATCTCGTGCAGGAGTACACCCGCCGGTTCCAAACCTCGGAGTATCTGGGAGCGCAATCGGAACTCCAGGAGGAACTGAAATGGTTGTTACAGGCGTGGGTCCGAGATCCCGATGAGAGACGTATTTTGCTTGTGGTGGACGACCTGGACCGTTGCCGGGAAAAAAAGCTCATTGAAATCATCGATTCCTTGCGCGTCATCCTGGAAGAAGATGACATATCCCGCCGGGTGGTCATCATGGCGGCGGTGGACAAAGATATTCTTGAACAAGCCATCGCCTGGAAATATCGACAATTAAAGGACATGAATTCATCAAAGGTGGGGGATCGCCATATCGACGATCTGGCAATAGAATATTTGGACAAATTATTCATCTTCAGCGCCGGGCTTGGCAATTTATCCGCCGACGAGCGGGAGGAAATTATCCTGCTTCATCTCGATACCCCCACGGTCACGGTGCCGCCTTCCCAGGAGGATGCGCCGCCGATCGCGCCTTCCCCCGCAGCCCCGGCAAATGAAGAAGAACCGATGGTCGCTAATCAAGCGAAGCGATCCATGGGGGGCTTTTTCGGCGTCGTCCAACTCCTGGCCCCCGTCCTCCCAGAAATTTTGATGACGGGCAATCAAAACGATCCCCCCGCGCTTCCGCCGGAAAACAACTCGCGAATCGCTGAAAATGAGTTGATCATCGAGGCCATCCGAAGCTTCGACACCGCCACGCCGAGGCAAATCCGCATCTTCTATTACCGGTATCTGTTTCTAACGCAACTAGACGCAACCTTGCTTGTTGGGGAAAAGACCGAACGACACCAGGAAGGAAACGAAACCAAGGCTAGAATGTTGCTCTCGCTGGTCCTGCTTTACACCAACCCCGCGCTTTCTGGAAAACGCTATTTAGTCATGAACATTTTCCTGAGTGAGCAGGATGACCTTGCTGTTACGTGGAAAGATCTTATGGAAGAATACAATCAATTGGCCAAATTCCATTTTCCATTCGAGTTGCTTTCGACGTGGGACTTGGATTACCGCCGACGGTTGGTTTCATGCATTGAAATCGCCGCCCCCTATTGATGACGCCGTCCGAAGAATTTCAGTTCAGGCCTCGGGCGCGAACTCCGTCTCGGGGGCGCAGACCCCCAGGGTGTGGGAGTCGCCGGCGATGCGCAGGGTGAGGGCGGGGTTGCGGCGGAAAATTTTTTGTCCCAGCGCCCCGGCCACCACCCCCAGCCGCACCGCGTACTCCCCCGGACGCAAGCGCAACCCCTTCCAGCGCACCTGGAAAGAACAGAGTCCCGGCTCCAGGCGGGGCTGTTGCAGGGCGCTCCACACCACCGACACCGCCTCCATGTCCTCCAGGGCGACGTTGAGGGTGGCCAACTCCAGGGGTTGATCCACCCGCAGGGTGAAGCGCAAAGCCACGTCGTCGCCGGGCTGGAGAACCGGCGCGACCTCCCCGGGAGCGGGGCGGGGCTCCAGCCAGGCGATGTCGGTCAGGGCGACGCCGTTCTCCGTCAGGGACGCGACCCCCGCCGCCTCCCCCCGCTGCCGGGCGCGGCGCAGCACCTCGTCGTAGACCCCGATCCCCTCCTCCGTCGCCCCGAGAAACAGCGCCCGGCCCCCCTCCAGCACCAGCACCCGGTCGCACAGGCGGCGAATCCGGGGCATGGCGTGGGAGACGAACAGGATGGTCCGCCCCCGGGCCCGCACCTCCTCCAGGTGTTGAAGACAACGGTTGTGGAAGTTGATGTCCCCCACCGCCATCACCTCGTCCATCAACAGCACGTCGGCCTCCACGTGGGCCCCGGCGGCGAAGCCCAAACGGGCCAACATGCCGCTGGAATACATTCGCACCGGTCGGTCGAACCACGCCCCCAGGCCGCAAAACTCCTCGATTTCGCCCATGCGCCGGATCACCTCCCGACGCCCCAACCCCATCACCGCCCCCAGCAGACGAACGTTCTCCCGCCCGGTCAAATCCTGATGGATGCCGGCGTTGAGTTCGATCATGGGAAAAATCCGCCCCTCCACCCGCACCGATCCCCGGTTGGGAGGAGTCACGCCAGCCAGCAGCTTGAGCAGCGTCGACTTGCCCGCGCCGTTGCGACCGATGATCCCCAGGGTTTCGCCGGGGCGGGCGTGAAAGGAGAGGTCTTGCAACGCCCAGGGCAAGCCCCCGCCCCGCCATCGGGCAAGGGCGGCCAAAAACGCGGGCAGGGGCGGACCGTACCGTTTCCACACCCCCACGACATCGATAACCGTATTCATGGCGGCGAAGTCGGCTCCCAAACTCCCCGGCCTGGCGGGGAGGGGCTGGCGAAAAAGGAGGGGGGGGCAACCTCCCCGCGGACGCGGCAAGCGCCCCCGTCGGGAGGCGCGGCCCGGGTCATTCCATGTGGAACAGTTCGTTGAAGCGGGCGATTTCCAACATGTTGCGCACCGCCGACGAGGGCTTGGAGATGCGCACCCGGGCCTGTTCGCCGCCACAAAAATCCCGAAACACCAGCAGCATGCCCAGGGCGGAACTGTCCACGAACTTCACCTCGTTGAAGTCCAGAACGAAATCACGATTCGGCGGATACTGCTCGTAGGTTTTGCGAAAGGCGCGTTGCACCTTGAAATTGAACTCCTCGGGCAGATGGATGACCACCTGTTGGGAAGATTCGGAGCAGGGAATCAACATAGGATGGCCGCCATGGTAATGTCGTCGTGGGTATCGCGGGCGCCGCGAAAGGCGTCCAGGCTCTCCAAAATGGCGCTCAAGGGGCGCTCCCCCCGCGCAAAACGGGGCAGCAGCACTTCCAGGCGCTGCTGGCCAAACAATTCGCCCTCCAGGGAACGGGTCTCCACAATGCCATCCGTGGCGATGAAGAGCCTGTCCCCCGGCTGGATGGTCAGGGTTTGCGCCAACGCGGCGGCGGGCACGCTCATGCGGACGCCCAGCGGGGGATGGGACGAACGAATCCGCCGCTTGAATTCCCCGTGATGATAAAGAAGCGCGTCGGGCAGACCGGCGTTGAACAGGTCGCACCGCCCGGCCCGACGGTCGATCTGAGCGAAGGCGGCGGCCAACCACATGTGCATGGGGGTTTTATGGAACAACTTGGTGTTGATCTCCCCCACGATCTCGTCGAAAGCATACCCCTTGGCGGTCATGCTGTAAAAGACATCCGACACCATGGGGCCGCCGATGGCCGCCGACAGACCGTGACCGGTGAAATCCCCCACCATCACATGCTGCACCCCGTCGGGCCGCAGCGCCGAAAAAATGACATCGCCGGTGGTGCGGTCGACGGAGGTCATGAGTATCTCCAGATAATCCGGAGTGTACCCCTCCCCCTGGCGCATTTTGAGGATCACCTCTTCCACCGCCTGCCGGTCCTGGGCCGCCTGCTCCGCCAGCTCCAGGCGGCGCACCCAGGCGTTCATGCGAGCCTGCAACAGGGTGCGGCTCACCGGCTTGCTCAAAAAATCGTCGCCGCCGCAACTCAGGCATTGGGCCAGCAGCTTTTCATCCTCCAACGAGGTGAGAAACAGGATGGGAATGAATTGATCCTGCCCCGCCAGGGCCTTGATCCGGCGGGTGGCGTCGAAGCCGTTGAGGCCCGGCATCAGGGCGTCCATCAGGATCAGATCGGGGCGCTCCCGCTCGAACAGCGCCACCCCCTCCAAACCATCGGAGCCGGTCAACACCGGGTACCCCTCCTGGGTCAGCAGACGAGAGAGGATCAGGCGGAAAAAGGGATCATCATCGACGATCAAAACGGTTCGTTTCATTCCCGGGTCCGCCGTGGGCGATCCATGCCTTGCCGCAGCTTGCCTCCATCCAGCGGGAACCTCGCCGGAACCTTGCCAGGAATCAATTCCTGACGGATAGTTGCAGGCTTAAGATAAGCCATTTCCGATGTGTTGAAAAGCGCGAACCACAAAAACCGGATGATCGACCATGGAATCATGGATGGGAACCTGGGGCGGGGCGGTCTTTTTCTGGGACGGCCTGGCCTTGTTGATTCTGGGAGGAATCGCCCTGTCGTGGGTTCGCGGCGGGGGATTGCCCTGGGGCTGGCTGGGGCTGTTCGGCCTGACCATGGGGACGGAATCCTGGCTGGAACTGCTTTCGCTGCGTTTCGGCGGGGGCGAATGGTTGACGGAGATGCGCTTGGCCCTGGTCCTGGCGGGACAGGCCGGGTTGTGGGAATTTGCCCGCCGAGGCTGGAATGCGCCGACCCGGAGCGTTCCCTGGCTGACCCCCTTGTTCCTGGCGGCCTTCGGTTTCGCCGCCTGGCGCATGGGCGAGGCGTGGTTCCCCCCTCTGCTCGCCCTGGGCGCGGTGCTGCCCTCCACCTTGTTGGCCGCAGTGGTCCTGCTGCGCCACTCGGACGCCTCCCCCGGAGGCCACGCCCTGCGCTGGTCGGGGGGGGCGCTGGCGGCCTACGGCCTGCTGTGGACGTTGCTCAACGTGGAAAGCGCCCCCCGCTGGATCGGACTGGCGGCGTTACCCTCCGAGGACATACTCGCCCTCCACGTCCTGGAAGGAGTGTTGGCCCTGATCATCGGTCTGGCGACCCTGGTTTACGGCATCCAGCTCCATGGACGCTCCCCCTTGAGCCGCCACCGCCGTCGCAAACTGATCCTATCCGCCTTGGGGCTGCTGGTGTTTCTCACCGCCGTCTGGAGTTCCACCGAATATTTGGGGCGGTTGTTCCGCGACGAACTGGTCACCCGCACCAACCAGGAGATGGCCCTGACCCTGCAAGGGGTGCAGCAGGAGCTCCAGCGCGCCGACCGCAACGCCCGCTCCCTGGCCGGTTTGATCACCACCCTCCCCGATCCCGGCGACGCGGCGGCTCTGGAAAGGATCAACCTCCATCTGGACGCCATGACGCCCGCGCCGGGGGACGTGGCCTACCTCATGAATCGGGAGGGGCTGACCGTCGCCTCCTCCAATCGCCAGTCGCCCAGCAGCTTCGTCGGCAAGAGCTACAAATTCCGCCCCTATTTCCAGGACGCCCTGGCCGGAAAGTCGGGAAGCTATTTCGCCTTTGGCGTCACCTCCCGGGAGCCGGGATACTACGCCAGCCATCCGGTGCGCGACGCCGCCGGAGAGATCATCGCCGTGGCGGTGGTCAAAAAAACCCTCGCCGCCGACGCCCTGGGGATCTCCTATTTTCCCAACATGCACCTGGTGGACCGCCACGGCGTGGTGCTGCTCTCCAGCAACAAGGAGAACGTGCTGCGCCCCTTGTGGCCGTTATCGCCGGAAATTCGTCAAGCGATCACCGCCTCCCGTCAATTCGGCGATTTGCTCCTGGGTGCCCCGGTCTTCCTCCGGGAGATCCTGGATGGCTCCTGGTTCAGCCACGGTTCCGCCCATTATTACGCCGGACGCCGCGCGGTGAACGCCGAGGGCTGGGCGTTGCTGTCGTTGCGTCCGGAGCAGGCCCCGCTGGCGGTGCGACTGCTGGGCATGGTCATCACCTTGCTGCTGGCCAGCTTCCTCATGATCTACCACGTCATCATGGTGCGGGAGGAGCGCACCGAGGAGCGGCTGCGCAAGCTCTCCATGGCGGTGGAACAAAGTTCGGCGGCGGTGGTCATCACCGATTTGCAAGAGCGCATCGAATACGTCAATCCCCGTTTTCTGGCCATCACCGGCTACACCCGGGAAGAGTTGATCGGCCAAACGCCCCGGCTGCTGCGCTCCGGTCTGACCCCCGAAATGGTCTACACCCAATTGCGCCAGGCCTTGCGGGAAGCGCGGGAGTGGCGCGGCGAATTTCTCAACCGGCGCAAGGATGGTTCGCTGTTTTGGGATGAAACGGTCATCTCCCCCGTCCTGGACGACGAAGGCAAGCCCACCCACTATTTGGCCGTCAAGGTGGACATCTCCGACCGCAAGGAGGCGGAGCGGGCGGTGCGGGAGAACGAGGCGCGGTTCCGGGCCCTGACCGAAATGGCCCCCATGGGCATCCTGCTCATCGATGCCGACGGCCGCTGCCGCTACGCCAACCGCTGGTGGCGACGCATGTCCGGCGAGGAGAACGTGGACTCCCTGAATTACGACTGGCGGGGGGCGATCCATCCCCTGGACCGGCGGATGGTGGAGATGGAGTGGGAGCAATTGACCCTCTCCGGCGGTCGACGGGCCATCGAATTCCGCCTGCGGGAGAGCCCTGCGGGGGAACAGTGGGTGCTGGGTCTGGCCACCCGACTCCACGACGACCCGGTGGCGGATTCCGGACAAATCGCCTCCATCGCGGCGATCATCGACGTGAGCGAACGCAAAAAACTGGAGGCCGAACTCCGCGCCGCCAAGGAGGAGGCCGAGCAGGCCAACCGGGCCAAGAGCGTCTTCCTGGCCAGCATGAGCCACGAAATCCGCACCCCGATGAACGGCATCATGGGCATGTTGGAGCTGCTCAAGGCCACCCCCCTCACCCCGCAACAGCGGGATTATCTGGAAACCGCGGAGCGCAGCGCCGAACTTCAAATGGGGGTGCTCAACGACATTCTCGATTTTTCCAAGATCGAGGCGGGAAAACTGGTCCTGGAGCGGGTCCGTTTCGACCTGCCGCTGCAAGTGGAACATGCGGCGCGCATCTTCGCCATGGCGGCGTTCAAGAAGGGGTTGGAACTGGGGGTGTTTCTCGAACCCGGGTTGCCCGGCTTCGTCGAGGGGGATCCCACCCGGCTGCGACAGGTTTTGACCAACCTGCTGGGCAACGCGGTCAAATTTACCGAACGGGGCGAAGTGGTGCTGCGGGCCCAACGGGGAAGCGCGGATGCGGAAGGGAGGATCTCCATCCGCTTCGAGGTGCGGGACACCGGGGTGGGAATCGATCCGGCGGCGTTGAATCGGCTCTTTCAAACCTTTTCCCAGGCGGACCAATCCACCACCCGACGCTTCGGGGGCACGGGGTTGGGTTTGGCCATCTCCCGCCAGTTGGTGGAGGCCATGGGCGGACGCATCGCCGTGGAAAGCTCCCTGGACGAGGGCAGTCTCTTCTGGTTTGAAATCCCCTTCGGGGCTCTCCCCGAGGAGACCTCCCCCCGCGTCGACGAGATGGCCGGATTGCGCGTTTTGGTCGTGGACGACAACCAGACCAACCGATTCATCCTGGAGCAGTACGCCCTCAGTTGGGGGGCGGTTCCCCGGTTGGCGAGCCATGGTCGGGAGGCCTTGTCGCTGCTGCGGGAGAGCGCCTCCCGGGGGGTTCCCTTCGAACTGGCCCTGCTCGACCACCACATGCCGGAATTGACCGGACTGGAATTGGCCCGGACCATGACCCGGGATCCGGCGCTACGCGGGGTGCGCAAGGTGTTGTTGAGTTCCGGCCTCTCCCCCGAGACGGCGGAGGCCGTCGCCGCCGGGTTGGATTTGGTGATGGACAAGCCCATCACCTCCCATCGCCTGCGGGAGGCCCTCTCCGTCCTCATCGCCCCTCCCTCCCAAGCCGCGCCGGAAGAACAGCGGGCGACCGCCGCCGAGGGCGGAACGGACAGCGGCCCCCAACGCCGCTTCACCGGTTCGGTGTTGCTGGCGGAGGACGCCTTTGTCAACCAGCAGGTGGCGGTGGGCATGCTCACCCGGTTGGGGGTCCGGGTTCAGGTGGCGGAAAATGGCCGCCTGGCGGTGGAAAGCGCCCTCCAGACCCCCTTCGACCTGATTTTGATGGATGTGCAAATGCCCGAGATGGATGGCTACGAGGCCACCCGCCAATTGCACCGCCGGTGGTCGGAAACCGGGCGGGATGCGATTCCCATCGTCGCCATGACGGCCCATGCCCTGAGCGGCGACCGGGAAAAATGTCTGGCGGCGGGCATGGACGGCTATCTGGCCAAGCCGGTGCGCTGGCGGGAACTGGAGGAGGCGCTGGCCCAATGGCTGCCCGGCGACCAGGCCCGGGCGATGTTGGACAAGTCGGCGGTCTCCGCCCTGCGGGAGGCCATGGGGGGAACCCCGGGGTGCCTGACCCATCTGGTGGAGGTGTTTCGTTCCGAAATGGAGAAGGGGTTGCAGTTGATCGCCGCCTCCCTCGCCGCCGGGCTGCACGATCCGGTGCGCATGACCGCCCACAGCCTCAAATCCCAGTGCGCCTCCCTGGGAGCGCGGGAACTCTCCGGCCTGTTCCGGGAGCTGGAGATGGACCATTCCGACCGCTTCGGGGAACAAAGCGAGGCGTTGCGGCGGCAGGCCGAGGTGGAGTTCGAGCGAATCAAACCGGCCCTGAAGGCGTTGGAAATGGCGTGACGACGACGATCACCCGTCCTCCTCGGGGGGGGATTCGTCGGACGGCTCCCAAAAGGCGAAATTGTTGCGACCCCGCCGCTTGACGTGATACATGGCGGCGTCGGCGCAACGCATCAAATCGGGGGCGGAGGCCCCATGGTCGGGGTAGAGGGAGATGCCGATACTCACCCCGATGTCACACCGCACCCCTTGAATGTCAAAGGGTTCGTTCAGCGCCGTGATCACCTTGCGGGCGATGAATCCCGCCGCCTCCTCGTCCGCCAGCTCCGGCAACACGGCGGTAAATTCGTCGCCGCCCAGGCGGGCCACCGTGTCCGACTCCCGCAGCGCCCCGATCAGGCGACGGGAGACCTCCACCAGCAGACGGTCCCCCACTTCGTGACCGTGGGTGTCGTTGACCTCCTTGAAGCGGTCCAGATCGAGAAAAAAGACCCCCATGCGGTTGCGGTTGCGCCTGGCGTGGGCCAACTCCCGCCCCAGGAGGACGGTGAACAGCCGCCGGTTGGGCAGCCCGGTGAGAACATCGTGTTCGGCCAAATGTTGAATCTTGGCCTCGATGCGCCGCCGCTCGATCAGACCAGCCAGGGTCATGGCCACCGTGGAGAGAAATCCCTCCTCGTCCCGGCTGTGGGGATAGCCGCAGTGGACGTAGAGCGTCATCACCCCCAGCAGGACATTTTGCGAAAGAATCGGCACGCAGTAGTGCCCATGGGGGGTGATCCCGGCGTAGCGGATGACGTGGCGCTCGTCCACTTCGTTGACAAAAATCAGCTCCCGGGTTTGCGCCGCCAGACCGCACAAACAATGCCCCACGGGAACCGTGCGACACGCCTGACGCACCGCTTCGCCCAGCCCCCGTTGCGCCGCCATGCGCAGTTCGGTCCCCTCCAGGAGAAAAATCACCCCCTTGTACTGAGCGGCCAGCCACGGCACGGTGAGAATGATATCCAGGGCCGATTCCAACTGCTGTTGCAGGGTGAGACTTTCCACCCCGGTCTCCAGCAGGGCCGACAGGGCGATGCGGGAGACATACGCCCGCAAATCCTGCCGCTCCTGTTGCTTTCGCACCGTGATGTCGCGAATCACGGCGGTGAGAAAAATCTCTCCCTGCTGTTCCCACGAGGCGACGGTAATTTCGGCGGGAAACTCATCGCCATTGCGCCGCGCGGCGATGCGCTCCACCCCATGGGCCGGTCCATCGGAGCCGCCGACGGGGTTGGAACCCAGCCCCAACCACAACCGGACGCCCCCCGTATCCTGTTGCAAGCGCGGGGGAATCAACCGTTCCCCGGGTTGGCCCGTCATCTCCGCGCCGCTCCAGCCGAAGAGCCCTTCCGCCCCTTGATTCCAGAAAAAAATCCGCCCCTCGCCATCCAAGGCGATAATGGCGTCGTTGGTGGATTGGGTCACCAGACGAAAACGCTCCTCGCTGGCCACCAGGGCGGATTGGGCCTTGCGACGCTCCCCCACCTCCTCCACCAACTGTTGGTTTTGCGCCTCGATCACCCGCTGATGGGCCAGAATTTCATCGTAACGCAGCCGAACCGCCGCCTCCGAACGTTTGGCCACCCCCAACAGCAAAACGTATCCACCGCCCAAGACCAGGAGGAGAAAAAGCGCCGTTTCCAGAGTCATGCGCTGGATGCGGGCCTGATGCGGGGTGACATCCGAGCGGATGAAAAAGGCCGCATCCCGAACCCCGCCGCAGGAGACCGGCGTCCAACTCTCCACCAGCAGGGCATCGCCCTCCCCCCCGGGCACCCCGGGGACGGACGTCTCCTCCACTCCGCTCACGAAGACGCTGACCGAGCGCCCCGTCGCCAGGGCCTGGCGAAGCGCGGGATCCGGCAGGGTGGTCCCGACGCGGGCGGGGTTGGCGTGGTAGGCCGCCCGTCCCGTTCCATCCACCATGGCCAGGGTGGCGAAGGGGGAACCCTGCCGCAACGTATTCAAGGTGGCCTGCAACGACTCCCATTCGGGCAGCGCCTCGGCTGCGGCCCCGCCCTTTTTCCGCGCCTCGGTCGCCCCCTCGAACAAGGTGGAACAGACCGGACGCAAGGTGTTGGCGAAGGCGGACGCCAAGGCGGCATTGCGCCGATCCTCCGTCTCCAACAAGGTCCGCATCGCCTGGTCCCGCTGTATCCAGGTCAACGCCGACACGGAAAGCAACACGACCGCCGCCCCGTACAGGGCGAATCCGGGCAACAAACGATGGGAGCGAGTCCTTGAGTTCACTTTCGGTCCTGATTGATTATGAAAGAAACCATCATCGGCACTTTTCGGCGGCAGCGGATCTTACTAGAATAAATCAAAATGAAACCGCTGGGGAGTCCCACTCGGATTCCGAGGCCCTTTTCTTCCCGCTCTCCCATCCACTGGAAAGCATTTCATGGCAGCCCCCCAGGATCCCTCGCCCAATGAAGCGTTTCGCGCCCGCCTGTCCCGCGAGTTGCGCGACGTGGGCGTCTCGGCCTTCAATCAAGACCATCGGTCGATGCTGGGGGCCATCCTCAATTTTCACGAACTGGTGGAAAACCTCTCCCGGCGCCGCCCCTCCAACACCGACTGGCGGCAGGTGGACGACGCCATGGAACATCTCTCCACCTACGCCTCCACCCATTTCAAGGCGGAAGAAAGTTTGATGAGCCTCCATGGCTTTCCCGGCCTGGAGGAACATCGTCGGGAACACGAGGCGTTCGTGCAGCGCCTGGCGGTCTTTCGTCAGGAGGTGCGCACCCGCAACATCCTGGTGACGGTGGACGTCAAATTTTTCCTGCTGGAGTGGCTCTTCACCCACATCAACCAGATGGATTACAAATACGCCGACTTTTTCCGGCGCAAGGGGGTGAGCTGAATGACGCAAGGTCGCCCCCTGGCAGTGTGTCGGATGAGCAGTATAGCTATTCCATTTTAAAATTGCACATGCCGTCAAACGGCGTCTGGGTTGTGCAACCAACTCCTCAACCACGAAAACGTCATTCCCGCGAAGGCGGGAATCCAGGGGGCGGGGGAGAGAAATGCTAGAGATCGCTATGAGAAACCAAGCCTCCTTTCCCTTTGTTTGAAGGGAACCATTCACCGATCGGCTTTCCTGGATTCCCGCTTCCGCGGGAATGACGAGCGTAGATTATTTAGCTGGAAATGTGCAAAAATGATTTGGAATTACTATACTGCGATGAATTAGGAGGAACCGGAGGAATGGGGCGAGGAGGGGGCGTTTACGTCGGGGGGAGGTGGAGCCGCCGCACCCGATGTCCTAGGCGGCAAAAAATTTCGTAGGGAATGGTGTCGAGCCAGGAGGCCATCTCTTCCACCGGGATTTCGGCGGGGCCGTCCCGTCCCAGCAGGGTGACGGCCTCGCCAGCCTGGGCCGGGGGGGCGTCGGTGATATCCAGGGCGAGGAGGTCCATGCAAACCCGGCCCGCCACCGGAACCCGGGTTCCGTGGAGCAGCGCCGAGCCCCGTCCGCTCAGCAGACGGTTGTAGCCGTCGGCGTAGCCCGCCCGCACGATGGCCAGCCGGGTGGGACGTTGGGTGGTGAATCCATGACCGTAGCCGACGGGGGTTCCGGCGGCCATCTCCCGCACTTGCAAAATCCGCCCCCGCCAGCGAGCCACGGGACGCAATCCATCCGCCTCCCCCCGCCGCGCCGGATAAAACGGCGAGGCCCCGTAGAGCATGATCCCCGGTCGCACCCAATCGAACCGCGCCCCCGGATGGGCCATCACCCCGGCGCTGTTGGCCAGGGAGGCGGAGAGCAGGCGGCGGTCCACCGCCCAATGGGCCATCAACGCCTCCATCCGCCGGATCTGTTCGCCGTTCTCCGGACGTTGCGGCTCGTCGGCGCAGGCCAGATGGCCCACCAGACTGACCAGACGCAACCGGGGCAGCCGCTCCAACCCATCCAGCGCCTCGGGAATCTCCTCGGGATAAAATCCCAAGCGCCCCATGCCCACGTCCACCTTGAGATGCACCTGGGCCGAGCGCCCCTCGGGGAGGGCGTCGTGGAGACGGCGGGCGTCCTCCAGGCGATGGATCACCGGCTCCAGCCCCAGCGCCCCCACCTCCGACTCCAACCCCGGCTCCACCGCCGAAAGCAGCGCGATGGGCCGCCGGATCCCCGCCTGACGCAGTTCGCGGGCCTCCTCCACCAGGGCGACGCAAAACCCTTCCGCCCCCTCCGCCTCCAGGGCCAGGGCGATTTTCACCGCGCCCAGTCCATAGGCGTCGGCCTTGACCACGGGAAAGACCCCCACCCCCTCCCCCGCCGCCCGGCGGGCAACGCGGAAATTGTGGACGACCGCCCCCAGGTCGACCTCCAGCCAGTCCAGCAGGGAATCGGATTCAAGAGCCATGGCGCGGGGAGTTCCGTGGGGGGAAGGGGCGGAGAATCAATGGGCGCGGGTGAGCCGAACCGCCTCGGAAAAATCCAGGCGGCCATCGTAGATCGCCTTGCCGGTGATCGCCCCGGAGATGCGGTTGCCGTTGGCGAAGGGACCGGCGTGCTTGAGAATTTGCCGAATGTCCGGCAATCCCGAGATCCCTCCGGAGAGGATGACGGGAATGGTGGTGGCCTCGGCCAGGGCCCGGGTCGCGCCAACGTTGGGACCGCGCAGCGCCCCGTCCCGTTGGATGTCGGTGAAGATGATCTCCGCCACCCCGGCGTCCTCGAACCGTTTGGCCAACTCCACCGCCGCCAGGGTGGTGGTTTCGGCCCACCCCTCCACCGCCACCTTGCCCTCCCGGGCGTCGATGCCCACCGAGACCTTGCCGGGAAATAATTTGCACGCCTGGCGCACCAATTTGGGGTCGCGAAAGGCCGCGGAACCCAGGATCACGGTGCGCACCCCCATGCGAAAATAGCGGTCCATGGTCTCCAGGGTGCGGACCCCGCCCCCCAGTTGCATGGGTATGGTGAGGACGTCGAGGATCGACCGCACCGCCGCGTCGTTCACCGGCTTGCCGACGAAGGCCCCGTTGAGGTCCACCACATGGAGCCGCTCCGCCCCCGCCGACTGCCACTGCACCGCCGTGGCCGCCGGATCGTCGGAATAGACCACGTCCTGGGACATGTCCCCCTGAAACAAACGCACGCAACGCCCATCCTTGAGATCGATGGCGGGGATGACGATCATGTTGGTTACGGCCTCCAGCCTATAAAGTTGGCCAGCAGTTGCAGACCACGCCGCTGGCTTTTTTCCGGATGAAATTGCGCTCCGAACAGGTTGTCCCGGGCCACGGCGGCGGCGAAGGGGAGGCCGTAGTCGCTCTCCCCCGCCACCACGGCGGGCTCCTCGGGTCGTCCGTGAAACGAATGGACGAAATAAAAGTGGGACTGGTCGGGAATGCCGTTCCACAGGGGATGCTCCTGGGTCTGGCGCACCCGGTTCCACCCCATGTGGGGCACCTTGAGATGGCGCGCCCCGTCGGCGGGATCCCCCATCGCCTTGTCGAAGGGAACCACCTGACCGGGAATCACGTGGAGCCCGGGGTGACGTCCGAACTCCAACCCCTCGGCAAAGAGCAACTGCATGCCGACGCAGATGCCCAGAAACGGTCGGCCCGCTTGCAGATGTTCCAGGATGGGCTCGGTCAGCCCCGCCGCGTCGAGGTTACGTCGGCAATCGCCGAAGGCCCCCACCCCGGGCAGCACCAGCCGGTCGGCCCGCCGCGCCGTCGCCGGGTCGCCGCTCACCACCACCGACGCCCCCGCCGACTCCAGCGCCTTGGCCACCGAGCGCAAGTTGCCCGATCCGTAATCCACCACCACGATCATGACCCCGGCCTCGCCATCCCCATCCTCGTCACGCCCAACCCGACCTGTCCGGTGAAACGGTTTACCATAACGCAAGGAGGGGCGTCGGCGCGAGGAGGGATGCGCGCTGGAGAAAGCCGTTGGGAAAAAAATTCACCCCCGGGCGAAAAACCCCTCATCCTCAAAATCCAACGCGCCGATAAAGGGTGGACCATCCGTGCGCCTTGTCGGGTTCCCCCGCCCGGGCGAGGGGTGAGTTCACCCCCAAAAGAGATCCGGGGAAGACCGGACCCATCCGCCCACCGCGGGAGAGAGAACATGGCCATCAACCCCACCAACGTCGCCACCGACGCCATCGCCTACGCCAACGCCCGTACCAACGCCCGCATCGCCCGAGCCCAGCAGGCCGCCTCGGGTGCCAAGGCCACCGACTCCTCGGCGCTCCTGGAGGTCTCCAACAAACTTTCCGGTCGGGCGCGGGGGGTCAATCAGGCCCTGTCCAGCGCCAACAACGGCGTGGCCATGACCCAGGTGGCGGAAGACGCCTTGGGCAAGGTGGAATCCAACCTGCAAAAATTGCGCAAGCTCACCGAAAAAGCGGCCCAGGACAACCTCTCCGCCGAAGACCGGACCAAGTTGCAAAAAGAGGCCAAGGATCTGCAAGACAAGATCGGCAAAACCATCCAGGAAACCACCTACGACAAGACCAAGGTGCTGGCCAGCAACGCCAAGCAAACCTTCCAGACCGGGACCGAAACGGGCCAGAGCGGCTCCGTGCAACTGAGCGATTTTTCCAAAACCTTCGGTGCGGTGGATCTCTCCTCCGCCGACGCCGCCAAGAAGGCCCTGGGACAATTGGACTCGGCGGGCAAGCAGGTGGATCAGGCGCAAGGCCGCCTGGCCAAGGCCCAGGCCCAGTTCCAGCGGGGCGTGGACGCCCTGACGCAAAAATCCCAGGGGCTGAGCAAGGCCCAATCGATCCTCGGCGAATCCGACAAGGCGATGCAGTCCGCCGCCGATATCGGTTCGACGTTGCGCAGCGGCGGCGGTTTCGCGGGGTTCAACGCCTTTGGCGGCGTCGACGCCAGCCAACTGCGCGCCCTGTTGGGCGTGTGATTCTCACCGGGACAAAAAGGGGAAATCGGCGCATGATGATCGGTTGACGAAACCACCCCCCGGATGCCGCGTGACGCGCCGGGGGGCGCCGCCGTGTTTTCCGGCCCAACCGATCGAGACCGCTCATGCGCAAGGATTACCTTCCGGTGGAAGAGGCCGCGGCCTCCGAAACCGCCTTCATCGAGGATTACTGGACCGCCGTTTGGCAACGGGAGGGAGGGGTCAAGCAGAGCGCCTCCGACGTGTCGAAAAAGGCGGAGTTTCGCATCCTGGAGCCCTACCTCGCCCAACTCCCTCCCGGGGCGCGGCTGCTGGACGGCGGCTGCGGTCTGGGGGACTGGACCCTCACCCTGGCGGAACGGGGATTTCGCGTCACCGGCCTGGACCTGAGCCAGCAGACCATCGCCAAGCTGCGGGAGTATTTTCCCCAGCACGATTTTCAGGCCGGGGACATCCGCCAAACCGGCTTCGAGGCCTCGTCCTTCGATCTCTACTTTTCTTGGGGAGTGTTCGAGCATTTCGAGGATGGGATGCAGGGGTGTCTGGCGGAGGCGATGCGGCTGCTCAAGCCGGGGGGGCGGCTGTTGATCTCGGTCCCCTTCGACAACCTGCGCCACGCCCTGCGCAACGCCCTGACCCCCCTCCCCACGGTGCCCCAGCGCCAGGGATTGCGCTTTTATCAATACCGCTTCACCCGGGAAGAGTTGGCCCGCCAGTTGACCCTGGCCGGGTTCGCGGTGGAGGCGGTCCATCCCATCCATCAACGGCAGGGGGTGTTGCGGGCGTTGCATCACACCCTCGGCCTGCCCTATGCGTGGATCGTCACCCGGGGATTGAGCCTCCTCCTCGCCCCGCTGCTGCCCCAGACGGTCTTCGCCCATATGATCCTGGCCGTGGCCCGCAAGCCGGAGGCGGCCCCGTCCTCGCCACCCGCGTGATCTCCCAAGCCGGAGCCGCCGCCCGCCATGCCCTTCACCCTCTCCCACGCCGCCCTGGCGGTCCCCCTGGCCCGTCGCCTGGGGCTCCCCCTCTCCCCCCTGGTGATCGGGAGCTTTTCGCCGGACTTTCCCATCTTCGTCTTTCCCTTTTCCGACGCCCTGCGCCGCTCAATTTACGCCTTCACCCACTCCTGGCTGGGATGCGCCCTCTTTGGCCTCGTCGCCGGAATGGCGGCCCTCTATCTCTTCCACGCCCATCTCAAGGGGCCGATGATCCGCGCCCTGCCCCCGGCGATTCAACAACGCCTCGCTCCCCACGCCGGCCCCTACTCCTTCGCGCCGGGACGAGGGCTGCTCCTCACCCTCCTGGCCCTGCTGCTGGGGGCGTGGTCCCACCTCTTCTGGGACTCCTTCACCCACCACTGGGGGTTTTTCGTCAACGCCTTCCCCCTGCTCAAAACCCGCCTGCTCGTCCTGCCGGAATGGGATTATACCCTTCACGTTTACAAGCTCTTGCAGCACGTGAGCTCCCTCGGTGGGCTGGCGCTGCTCGGGGTCTGGATCCAACGCTGGCTCCGCCAGGAGGCCTCCCCCAACCTCGACGCCTCCCCCGACGATCCCCTGGGTGAAACGGCGGGGTAAGCGAGACGAATCCCTTCCCGTCGAGTGGACCGGTCTCTCCGAGAGGCTCCAGGGCGGGATGGCTGGAACCGATTCATGGCAGCAGATAGACCACGCGCCCCTGGGCGAGAAAACCGTTGCGCCGATCCGCCGCCCGGACCAGCTCCACATCCCCCGCCCCCAGCACCGGGTCGGTCTGTTTGTAGAGATCCAGCGCCCGCGCCACCGCCGGTTGGGCGGCACCCCAGGCGGTCAACATCGCCTGGGCCTCCTCCAGGTGATGGGCCGTCGCGCCGCACCCCCGATCCCGGATCAAGGACTCCTCCATCACGCCGGGTTCCAACAGCACCTCGCCCCCCTCCCCCAACAGCCGGTTGACCAGGGCCGGACGGAAGGGCATCCCCTCCAGCGTCACGATCAACCCGTCGAACTGGGGCGACTCCTCCTCGATGGTGGGGGGGGCGAAGACCTCTTCCCCCAACCCCCGCCCCTCCCACTCCGGGGGGGGGCCGACGGGGATCATCCCGGCTTTGCGCAAGGTGGGCAGCAGCACGTCGTAAACCCCGCCCCGTCCCGCCAAATGAACCCGCAGACACCTTTCCGCCACCCCCGGACCCGGAAGATATCGCCGACCGCAGGACTCCGCTTGCGCCACGAACCCCTGCACCCGGGTGCGGACCCACTCGCTCTCCCCCATCAGGTCGCCCAACAGCAGGTCTCCATGGACCGCCACCCCCCGCAGTCGTTCCAGCATCCCCTGGCGCGTGGCGGCGGCAGCGGAGCGGGCGGCGCGAAATCGGCTCATATTTTCCGCCGACCGCCCCACCGTCTGCATCACCCCCCGGGTGAACAGGCGGGCCTCCTCCGTCTGGGAGGGAAGCGCCTCCGGTGCCTCAGCCGCCTCCTCCGCCATCGTCGGCGCGGCGACTCCGAGGGCCAGAGCCGCCCCGACCACGCCCCCCAGCGCCCTCCCCCGACGACGCCAACCGGAGGACGCGAGAGAGGGCCAGAACGCCCGCCACCCGATCACCTACAACTCCCGGGCGGTAAGATAGGCCAACTCCGACACCCGATGCCACGCCGCCGCCTGATCGCGAAACGCCTTGAAGGATTCATAGACCTTCTTGGCCAGGGGGTCCGACGCCGCCACCTCCGCCAACACCTCGTTGGAGAGTTGCTTGAGACGACGCAGCACGTCGTCGGGAAATTTGCGCAACTGCACCTTGTGAACGTTGATCAACTGCTCCAGCGCCGCATGGTTGCGGGCGGTCAGGTCGCTGAGCATGTCCAGGTTGGCCGCCTGGGCCGCCGCCAGCACGATGGCCTGCAAATCCTTGGGCAGGGCCTCCAGGGCCTTCTTGTTGAAAAAACACTCCATGGTGGTGCCGGGCTCGTGCCAGCCGGGGTAGTAGTAAAACTTGGCCGCCTTGTGCAGACCGAAGGCCAAGTCGTTGTACGGCCCCACCCACTCGCTGGCATCGATGGCCCCCGACTGCAACGCGGGGAAGATTTCGCCCCCCGGGGTGTTGACCGGCGTCCCCCCCGCCCGTTTCAGCACCTCGCCCCCCAGGCCGGGGATGCGCATCTTGAGCCCCTTCAAATCCTCCAGGGAGCGGATCTCCTTGTTGAACCATCCCCCCATCTGCACCCCGGTGTTGCCCGCTGGGGCGGGAACCAGGCCGAAGGGGGCGTAGACCTCCTTCCACAATTCCAGGCCGCCGCCGTGGTAGATCCAGCCATTCATCTCCTGGGCGGTCATGCCGAAGGGGACGGCGGCGAAAAATTGCACCGCCGGATGCTTGCCCTTCCAATAATAGGCCGCCCCATGGCCAATCTCCGCCGTCCCCCGGGAGACGGCGTCGAACACCTCGAAGGCCCCCACCAGCTCCTTGTCGCCGTAGACCTTGACCTTGATCCGCCCGCCGCTCATGGTCTGGATCAACTCGGCCAGATGGTTGGCCCCGGTCCCCAGCCCGGGAAAATTTTTCGGCCAGGTGGTGACCATCTTCCATTGGACCGGGGGGAACTTCTCCTCCCCGGCCCCGGCCTCCGGCGCGACCATCCCCGCCGCCGCCGCCCCCGCCGCCGCAGTCAGAAATCCCCGTCTGTTCATCGCTTCGCTCATGGTCGATCCCTCTCCAGGCGGGGCCGTTACCGCAGTTTGTAGGAAAAATGGATGGTCGCCTCGCCCCGGCGGATGTCCAGTTGAATGGACCGCTTGTCCCGCTCCAAGGCGCTTTTCAAAGAGTCCAGATCCTCCACCGGCTGTTGATTGACCGATTCGATCATGTCGCCGGGCTGCAACCCCAGACGAGCCGCCAAGGTGTTGCGCCGCACCCCCTGGACCATCACCCCGCCGTTGGCGGCCTCCAGCACCGCCCCCTCCATCAGCGGATGGACATCCCCCCCCTTGGAACGCTGCACCATGGGCTCGGTGACGGTGGCGGCGGCCTCCTGCCGTTTTTTGTCCCGAATATAGGTGAGGTTGACCCGCTCCCCCACCCGCAGCAGGCCGATGATGTTGCGCAGGTGGGACTCCCCCCGCACCGACCGCCCGTTGACCCCGACGATGACATCGCCGCTCCGCAACCCGGCCTGCTCCGCCGCCGACCCGGCCACCACCTTGGCGATCAACGCCCCGTCCTCATCCTTGAGTTCCAACGCGGCGGCCAGATCGGGGGTCAGATCCTGGGTTTGCACCCCCAGCAGGCCCCGGCGCACCTCGCCGTACTCCGCCAACTGCTCCATGATCCGCCGCACCATGTTGGCGGGGATGGCGAAGCCGATGCCCACGTTGCCCCCGCCCTTGGCCAGAATCGCCGTGTTGAGCCCCACCAGCTCCCCCCGCAGATTGACCAGCGCCCCCCCCGAATTGCCCGGATTGATGGAGGCGTCGGTCTGGATGAAATCCTCGTATCCCTCGATGCCCAGGCCGGAGCGCCCC
The DNA here is from genome assembly GCA_015231965.1 of Magnetococcales bacterium. GTDB lineage: Bacteria > Pseudomonadota > Magnetococcia > Magnetococcales > JADGAP01 > JADGAP01. The sequence goes on from JADGAP010000041.1 coordinate 22,809, forward strand.
AAGGCGCTGACGATCCCCGAGGTCACCGTTCCCCCCAGGCCGAAGGGGTTGCCGACGGCCACCACGAAATCCCCCACCCGCACCTGATCCGAATCCCCCACCGGCAGGGCGGTGAGCTTCTCCGGCGAAACCTGCAACAGGGCGATGTCGGTCTCCGGGTCGGAGCCCACCAGCTTGGCCGTCAGGGAGCGCCCGTCGTTGAGCCGGACCGTCACCTGCTCGGCCTTGTCGATGACGTGATGGTTGGTGAGGATGTACCCCTTGCCGGCGTCCACCACCACCCCGGAGCCCAGGCTGCGGGCCACCCGATCCTTGGGGGCGCGGCGTTGCGGCAGATCGAAAAATTGCCGGAAGAAGGGGTCGTTGAACAGGGGGTTTTCCGGAACCTGCACCCGGGTGGCGGCGGCGATGCTCACCACCCCGGGCAGAACCTTTTCCACCATCGGAGCGAGGGTGGGCAGGGCCTTGCCGTCCACCGATTCGGGCCACAATCCGGCGACGGCGGGGGGCGCCCCGGCCATCGCCCAGCAGACCGCCAACCCTCCGGCGATCCCCAACAGCCCGCGCTTGCGACCCATGAATGGCGACTCGATGGTCATGGCTCCTCTTCCTCCCACAGTGGAACGGGCCGTCCGCTCTCCCGCAGACGGCGATAATCGGCCAAAATCCCGGCGTGATCAAAGGCCAGGGGGGGCAGGTCGTCCAGGGAACGGACGGCGACGTTGCGGGCGTCGTCGGCGGCCTGGGGCTCGCCCACCGCCTCGGCCCAATAGACGGCGCTGACGGTATGACCTCGGAAATCCCGGGCGGGGTCGGAATAGACCCCCAGCAGTCCGATCAACCGGACGTCGAGTCCGGTCTCCTCCCGAGCCTCCCGCCGGGCGGCCCGCTCCACCCGCTCCCCCACGTCGACGAACCCGCCGGGCAGGGCCCAGCCGGGGGGCGGGTGGCGCCGCTCGATCAGGACGATGGGACGCCCGGGGCGGTCGATGAGTTCAATGATCACATCCACGGTCAACAGCGGCGTCACCGGCGGCGGCATGGTATAGTCGTTCCAATTAGAAATATGCATGCTGGACGAAGAACAGACCCTTGAAATGGGGCTGCGGGTCCAGGGCAATCATTGCCCTGGCGGGTTGTAGGGCAGAGCCCTACGGT
>JADGAP010000042.1 GCA_015231965.1 Magnetococcales bacterium
TGGTTGCATCCCCTGACGCCGCTTGAGGTCATGCGCCATTTTTAATTGGAACATCGATCATAGGAAGCAATCTCCTCCAGTTCCACCCTGGCGGCGACTAGAATTCGAACGTTCATGTCGCCCGGAGTCTGGCCATGACCTCGTCCATGGGAAAGGCTTCCATTTCACCCTTGCGAAAGGCCTCCATTCGCTCCTTGATCTCCTGGAGCCATAACCTGTCGATCTCCGGGTCGGGTTGATCCAGGCTGTCCAGGATGGCGTCCACCACTTCCAACCGTTCCGCGGGGGGGAGTTGGCGGGTTTCCTCCACAATTTCGGCGGTCTGTTTGTTCATGGCGTCCTCCTTGGGGGGCGCGGGGAAACGCAGTGACACCCCATCATCCCTCAAGTCGCGGCGTCACGCCAGCCCCTTGCTGACGATTTCCCGGAGATCCCGGGAGAGGTCCGGGGCGTCCATCAACACTTGCAGGGCGAGGCGCATTTTTTCCCGCCGCACCGGTTCCAGTCGCCGCCAGCGGGTGAGGGGGATGGCCAGTCGGGAGGCGGTTTGTGGGTTGATCCGGTCCAGCGCCGCCACCTGTTCGGCGAGAAAACGGTAGCCGTCGCCGGAACGATGGTGAAAGCACGAGGGGTTGCCGCTGGCAAAGGCCCCGATCAACGCCCGCACTTTGTTGGGATTGCGCATCGAAAAGGCGGGGTGGGTCATCAAGGCGCGCACCTGCTTGAGGGTGTCGGGCAGGGGGGCGGTGGCCTGGAGGGAGAGCCACTTGTCCATCACCAGGGGGTCGTGGCGCCACTGTTCATGGAACGACGCCAGCACCTCCACCCGCTCCGGAACCGGATAATGGACCAGGGGCTGAAGCGCCCCCAGGCGGTCGGTCATGTTGTTGGCCTGGCGCAACTGGGTGATGGCCCGATGGCGCACATCCACCGTGGAGAGGGCGACGAGATAGCCCAGGGCGAGGTTTTTCAACGCCCGCAGGCCGCTGGAGACGGGATCGAAGCGATAAGGGCCGGGGCGTCCGCAGGTGGCGTGGGTCTGCACCAAACGATCCTTCCATTGCGCCGCCAACTCCCGGATGGCGAATTGGCGGGCGGCGTGGATGGCCTCCGGGTCGCCGGATTCCATTCGTTCCAGCAGCACGGTTTCGCCGGGCAGGGTGAGGGCCAGGGCGGCCAGCGAGGGGGGAAGGTCGGGATCGTTCAAGGCCTGGGAAAAGGCCTTGGAAAAGGCCGGATCCAGTTTGAGCGGGCGATGCTCCCGCTGGTCGGCGGCCAACCGCAGCAGCAACCGGGAGGCCAATTCGTGCCCCGCCCGCCAGCGGTTGAAGGGATCGGGATCATGGGCCCAAAGGAAGGCCAGATCCGATTCGCTCAGTCCGTCCTCCAGCTTGACCGGGGCGGAAAATCCCCGCAGCGCCGAAACCACCACCGGTTCCGCCACCCCCGTCAGATGAAAGGTCTGACGCCCCTCCCGCAGCTCCAGCACCCGCGTCAAGGCGGCGGCCTCCGGCGGCTCCCCCGCGAGGCGCACCGGCAGGCTTTGCCCCTGATGGTTCAGCAGCCCCACGGCGATGGGGAGGTGCAACGGGAATTTTTCCGGCTGACCGGGGGTGGGGGGCGTGGTCTGATGAAAAGACAACGCCAGAATTCCGGCCACCGGGTCGTGACGGCTCTCCAGGCGGAGTTCCGGGGTTCCCGCCTGCTGATACCAGCGCATGAACTGGGAAAAATCCCGCTGGTTGGCGTCGGCGTGGGCGGCGACGAAATCCTCCACCGTCACCGCCTGACCGTCGTGACGCTGGAAGTAGAGATCCATGCCCCGACGGAAACCCTCCTCCCCCAGCAGGGTGTGGATCATGCGCACCACCTCGGCCCCTTTCTCGTAGACCGTTGAGGTGTAGAAGTTGTTGATCTCAATGTAGGAGTCCGGCTGTACCGGGTGGGCGGTGGGACCGGCGTCCTCGGGGAACTGCCGCGCCATGAGCGCCCGCACATCCTGGATGCGCTGCACCGGTCCGGAACTCATCTCCGCCGAAAATTGCTGATCGCGAAAAACCGTCAGCCCCTCCTTGAGCGTCAACTGGAACCAATCCCGGCAGGTGATCCGGTTGCCGGTCCAATTGTGAAAATATTCGTGGGCGATGACGTTCTCGATGGCCTCGTAGTCGCCGTCGGAGGCGGTTTCCGGGACCGCGAGGACGTATTTGGCGTTGAACAGGTTGAGTCCCTTGTTCTCCATCGCCCCCATGTTGAAATCCTTGACCGCCACGATCATGTAGACCTCCAGATCGTATTCCCGACCGTAGCGCTCCTCGTCCCAGCGCATCGCCTTGGCCAGGGAGTTGAGGGCGTGTTCGCACTGATGGGCGTTTTCCGGCTCGACGTAGAGCCGCAACGCCACCTTGCGTCCGGATTGGGTGAGGAAGGGGCGTTCCTCCAGGTGCAACTCTCCCGCCACCAGGGCGAAGAGATAGGCGGGCTTGGGGAAGGGATCCTCCCAGGTGGCGAAGTGGCGTCCGTCGTCCAGCGCCCCCTGTTCCACCGGATTGCCGTTGGACAGCAGCACGGGAAAACGCCGCCGCTCCGCCCGCACCGTGGTGGTGAAGCGGGACAGCACGTCGGGGCGGTCGGGATAGTAGGTGATTTTGCGAAACCCTTCCGCCTCGCACTGGGTGCAGAAGATCCCGCCGCTGCGGTAGAGCCCCTCCAGGGCGGTGTTGAGTTGGGGGAAAATCCGGGTCTCCACCTCCAGGATGAAGGATTCCGGGGGATCGGGAAGGGTGAGGGATTCGGGATCCAGGTGGTAGCGTTCCGGGGGGAGGGGAGCGCCGTCCAGGGCGAGGGCGACCAGCTCCAACTCCCGCCCGTCGAGGATCAGGGGCGTTCCGGGCGGGGTTCCGGGGGCGCGGCGCAGCTCCAGGCGGCTGTGGACCCGGGCCTCCTCGTCGTTCAGATCGAAGGCCAGTTGCACCGTTTCCACGAGAAAGGGGGGCGGGGTATAGTTCGCCAGTCGCTTGGGTTGAAGCGGTTTATCGTGATTCATGAGGCTCTTCCCTTTCCCTCTTAACGCGATGCTTCAATCAACTTCCGGGGAATTCTAGTACAGTATCCGCTCCATTCCCCCGTTGCGCCATTGATCCAGCAGGCGGAGGCGCCAATCGGCCCCCAGCAGCCGTTTGGCCAACTCCACCACCAGAAATTGGGAGTTCAGCCCCGTGGTTTCGCCGTAGCGAGAGAGCCCCTGGAGGCAGGCGGGACAGGCGGTCAACACGCTCCGGGGAGGATCCACCGACGGTTTCTGGGCGGCGAGACGGCCTTGCCCCCGCAGCAACTCCTCCTCCTTGCGATAGCGCACCTGAGCGGCGATGTCGGGACGGGCCACGGCGAAGGTTCCCGCCTCGCCGCAACAGCGGTCGGAGAGCCGCGCCGTTCCGCCCAACAGCCCTTCCACCACTTTCACCGGATCCTTTTGTCGGATGGGGGAGTGGCAGGGGTCGTGGAAGAGAAAACTTTCCCGGTTTTCCCCGGCGACGACGGGGGCGCGAATCCCTTTTTCCAACAAATATTCGTGAATGTCCAGCAGTCGGGAGCCGGGAAAAATTTTATCGAACTCGTACTGGGTCAGTTGGTTCATGCAGGTGCCGCAGGAGACCAGCACGGTTTTGATGTCGAGATAGTTGAGGGTGTTGGCCACCCGGTGGAACAGCACCCGGTTGCCGGTGGTCATCCGCCGGGAGGTCTCCCGATCCCCGGCGGCGGCCTGGGGAAAGCCGCAGCAGAGGTAGCCCGGCGGCAGCGCGACGCGCACGCCCCCATGGTTCAGCAGCGCCAGGGTGGCCAGGGCGACGTCGCTGTAGAGCCGTTCGCAGCCGCAGCCGGGAAAATAGAAGACCGTCTCGCCGTGTTCCTCCTCGCCCCCTGGGCGGCCCAACAGCGGGACGTGGCGATTGTCCTCGATGCCCAACATCTCCCGGGCGGTGCGGGGGGGGACGAAGTCCGGCAGGGGGGTGCGGATCAGGTGGAGGATCTGGGCCTCGACGCTGGGCCGTCCGGTGGTGGCGGCGGGGCGCTTTTCGTCGTGGATCATCCCCAGCTTGCGGGCTGCGCCGTGGGCCATTCGTTGCCCGGCGTAGCCCCAGCGGATCATCCCCAGCCGGGCCAGGTGGACCGCCTGGGGATCGGTGAGGTTGAGAAATCCCAGGGCCAACCGGCTGCCCGGGTTGCCCTTGCGCTTGCCCCGGCTTTTGAGAATCTCCCGCATGCGGATGGTGACGTCGCCGAAGTCGATGTTCACCGGGCAGGGTTTGACGCAGCGATGGCAGACGGTGCAGTGGTCGGCCACGTCCCACAGGGCGTCGAAGTGGTGCAGCGAAATCCCCCGGCGGCTCTGCTCCTCGTAGAGAAAGGCCTCGATGAGCAGCCCGGCGGAGAGAATTTTGTTGCGCGGCGAATAGAGCAGATTGGCCCGGGGGACGTGGGTGGAGCAGACCGCCTTGCACTTGCCGCAGCGCAGGCAGTGGCGCACGTCGTCGTTGAGGTCGCCCAGGGCGCTCTCGCGGAGGATCAGGGCCTCTTGTTGCACCAGTCGCAGCGAGGGGGTGTAGGCGTTGTCCAGGGTGGCCCCGCCGGGAATCAGCTTGCCCCGGTTGAACCGGTCGTGGGGGTCCACCCGTTTTTTGTAGGCGGCGAAGGCCGCCAGCCGCTCCGGTTCGAGGTAGCGCAGCTTGGTCAGGCCGATGCCGTGTTCGCCGGAAATCGCTCCCCCCAGTTGCAGGGCCAGGGCCATGATCCGGTCCACCATGCGGTCGGCTTCGCGGAGCATGTCGTAGTCGTTGGAGTTGACCGGAATGTTGGTGTGAACGTTGCCGTCGCCGGCGTGCATGTGCAGCGCCACGAACAGACGACTGGAACGGATGGCGGCGTGGATGGCGTCCAGACGGCGATGCACCTCGACCCATTGATCGCCGCTGAAAATGTGGCGCAACGGCTGGGCCACCTCCCCCCGGTAGGAGACCCGCAGCCCCCGCCGCAACAGCAGCCGGATCAGCGTGGTGCCGGGTTCGGGCGGGGCGGCGGGGTCGTCGAGCCAATCGACGTGGTCCGCCGCCGCTTCGTCCAGGTGGTCCAGGATGCCGCGCCAGCGGGAGGAGGCCCGCTCCAGCACGGCGCAGGCGGCCTTGCGCTTGTCGGCGACGATGACCGCTTCCTCGGAACTGTCGACGTCCTCCCCCAGCCGTTGGGTGGCGAAGGTTTCGCCGTGGAGAAACTCCCTCACCCCTTCGACGATGCGCAGCTTGTTGCGGATGGATTGTTCGATGTTGATCCGCTCCACCCCCTCGCTGTAGTCGGCCAGGCGAGGCAGGGGGATGACCACGTCCTCGTTGACCTTGAAGGCGTTGGTGTGGGCGGCGATGGCGGCGGTGCGGGAGCGGTCGGCCCAGAACCGTTTGCGCCCCTCGGGGGTGACGGCGATGAACCCCTCGCCGTTGCGAGCGGCGGCCAGCTCGACGACGTGGGCGGCGGTTTCGGCGGTTTGGTCCTCGTCCTCCCCGGCGAGGTCGGCCAGCAACACCATTTTGGGCAATTCCTGGCGGGAGGCCTTGGCGGTGTAGCCCACCGCCCGGACGTAGCGTTCATCCAGATGTTCCAGACCGGCGCAACGAACCGTCGGATGATGGTCCAGATACTCCTTGATCTCGACGATGGCGGGGACCGCCGTTCCCAGGTCGGGGCCGTAAAATTCCAGGCAGATGGTGCGCTGATGGCGCGGCATGCGGTGCAACACGAAGACGGCGCTGGTGACGATGCCGTCGCACCCCTCCTTCTGCACCCCCGGCAGACCGCCCAGGGTTTTGTTGGTCACATCCTTGCCCAGTCCCGGCTTGCGGAACTCGGCGGCGGGGATCTCCAACTCTTCCGGCGGGGCGGCGGGGCTGCGGCCGTCGGCGTGGAAGCGTTCCAGGCGGAAGCGGGCGGTGGGCGCGTCGTGAATCTTGCCCAGATTGTGATCCAGGCGGGTGACTTCCAGCCATTGGGCGTCGGGCGTCACCATGCGCCAGGAGAGCAGGTTGTCCAGGGTGGTGCCCCAAAGCACCGCCTTCTTGCCCCCGGCGTTCATGGCGATGTTGCCGCCGATGGTCGAGGCGCTTTGCGAGGTGGGATCGACGGCGAAGACATATCCGGCGAGTTCGGCGGTTTCACTCAGCCGTTGCGTCACCGCCCCCGCCCCGGCGACCAGGGTGGGAACCGGATCGGCCCGACCGGGGAGGGCTTGCAACGCCACCGTCCCCACCCGGTCGAGCTTTTCGCAGTTGATGACGGCGGTTTCGGCGTGCAGCGGAATGGCGGATCCGGTGTAGCCGGTGCCTCCGCCCCGGGGGATGATGATCAACCCCAGATCGATGCACCCTTGCACCAGGGGCAAGACCTCCTCCTCCCGCTCGGGGGTGAGGACGACGAAGGGAAGCTCGACGCGCCAGTCGGAGGCGTCGGTGACGTGAGCGGTGCGGGCGGCCCCGGAAAAATCGATGTTGTCCCGCCGGGTGAGGGGGGACAAGCGGTCCAGCACGCGGCGGCGCAGGGTGCGGTAGCGGGTGAAGGCGTCGTTGAAATCCCCCACCGCCCGGCGGGCCAGGGTGAGCAGGCGCAACACCGGCTGATTGCCGTTGGCTCGCGCCTCGATCTGATCCAGACGCACCCCCATGGCTTCCAATAGCCCTTCCAGCCGTTTGGGGTTGTCGAGCAGATCATCCTGGATGAAGGGGTTGCGGTTGGCGACCCAGAGATCCCCCAGCACGTCCAACATCATGCGGGCGGAACGCCCGGTGCGGCGCTGCTCCCGCAGTTTGTCGAAAATTTCCCAGGCTTCGGTTCCCAAAAAGCGCAGGATCACCTCCCGGTCGGAAAAGGAGGTGTAATTGTAAGGAATTTCGCGAATCCGCGGGGCTTCGGGGGTGGTCATGGGCCGTCTGGGAGGGGAGCATTGGAGCTTGAATCGCCGTGCTGGGCGGGAGAGTTTGGGGAATCATACCGTGAGCGCCCCCCCTTTGGCAAAGCGCCGAGGGGATCGCCTGGCGCGAAGCGCTCGGAGGCGACGACCGGCAAACGACTTCGGACGATGGGGAGTTTATTCCGCATCGTCCGAGGGTTATCCATGCGTTCTTGAGGCGTCGCATCACGATTCCGCCCTCCCTCTTCCGAAAGGGAAAAGGGGGCGGCGAGAGAACGCGAGGGATCCTTCAATGGGCGGCGGCGGGTTTTTCCCCGGCGGGAGGGTCGCCCCACAGCTCCCGCAGCCGTTGGTCCCGTCCGCAATTGAGCCGGTAGTAGCGGTAGCGCACGGGATTTTTGACGTGGTAGTCCTGATGATACCCCTCGGCGGGGTAAAAGGGGGACGCCGGAACGATTGGCGTCACCAGGGGTTCGGGAAAGGGCTTTTTCGCCTCCGCGTCGGCCTTGGACGCCAGGGCCAGCCGTTTTTGCCCCTCGTCGTGATAAAAAATGGCGGAACGGTATTGGCTGCCCACGTCGCAAAACTGCCGATTGGGGGTGGTGGGGTCAATGTTGCGCCAGAAAAGGCGCAGCAGCGCGGCGTAGTCCACCTTTTCCGGGTCAAAAACCACTTGCACCGCCTCGGCGTGACCGGTTTTTCCGGCGGAAACCTCCTCATAGGTGGGGTTGTCTTTCTCCCCGCCGATGTAGCCCGACGTGGTGGAAATCACCCCGTCCACGCCATCGAACAGGTGTTCCACGCACCAGAAACAGCCCCCGGCGAAGGTGGCGATCTCCTGTTTCATCTCCCGAGCCTCCCCGTTCGTCACGCCCCAGAGCCCCATCCACAGGGCCGTCAGCCCGTGAACCCACCGTCGCGGCATGCGCTTCATGAAATCTCTCCCCCAAAGGGTTTGGCCATTCAGACGCGATTTGTTCCCATTTCGTTCCCTGGAGGACGAAAAGAGTTGAATCAAGGTCGGCGCGAGTCAACGGCAAAAGCTCCAAGACAGACGCGCCCCCCCTCCGCAATCGGCTCCTTGTCCCGCTCCGCACCAGACGCCATGGTGTGGATCATTCATCCATTTTGTGGAATATCTAGACATCACCCTACTGCTCAATATAGACTGGACCGTACAGTCCACACCCAAGCCAGGGGTTTCAATCGCTCATGGAGCTTCCCCCCATCGACGCGAATGCCGCCGACAGTCGCCAGCGACTGATTCAGGCCGCCGCCGAAATGTTCATGAAGGAAGGGTATCGCGCCAGCATCGAGCGCATCGCCTCGTGCGCCGGGGTCGCCCGACAGACGGTTTACAACCATTTTTCCAGCAAGGACGACCTGTTCAGCGAAGTGGCGAACATCGCCGCCGGGACCATCCTGATCTCTCTCGACGGCGAGGAGGAGGAGGTGCGGGAACGGCTGCTGCGTTTCGCCCTGGCGTTGCGTCGGCGGGTTCTTGGGGAGGAGGGGTTGGCCATGTTTCGCGCCATCGCCGCCGAGGCGCCGCGTTTTCCCGCGTTGGGGCGGGCGTTTTTCGTCAAGGGACCGGAACAGACCCTCTCCCGCCTCGCCGCCTTTCTCGCCCAGGCGATGGAGGAGGGCAAGCTGCGCCGGGACGATCCCCGCTTCGCCGCCGAGTTGCTGATTTCCATGCTGGAAGGTTTTGAACGCCTTCGCCGCCTGTTTGGTGCCGACCCCTCCCCAGAAGTTCAGGAGGAGGAGCAGGCGGCCCGTATTGTCGACAGTTTTCTTCGCGCTTACCGCCCTTCCCTCGAAGGATCCGCTCATGGTTAAGTCTTCCGCCCTCGCCCTGTTTCTTCTGACGATGCTCTCGGCCTGCGGATCCGGGGAACAAGCGTCTGAAAAGGGAGCGGGCGCCGCCCCGCCGCCGCCGGAGGTGGACGTCATCACCGTGACCTCGGAGCCGGTGACGCTGACCCAGGATCTGCCCGGACGCCTGCAAGCGTGGCGCACGGCGCAAGTGCGGGCGCGGGTGGAGGGGATCGTCGAAAAGCGCCTGTTCACCGAAGGTTCCGACGTGAAAGCGGGGGCGATCCTGTTCCAGATCGACGCCCGAGCGTATCAGGCGGCCCGAGACGCGGCGGCGGCCGACGTGGAGGCGGCGCGGCTGGTGGTGGATCGCTACAAGCCGCTGCTCGACCTCAAGGCCGTCAGCCAGCAGGAGTTCGATGCGGCCCTGGCCCGTCTCAAACAGGCTCAGTCCACCCTGACGCGGGCCAAACTCGACCTGGAAAACACCCGCGCCCCGGCCCCCATCGCCGGTCGCATCGGGCGGGCGATGGTGACGGAAGGGGCGCTGGTGGGGCGAGGCGAAGCCACCCATCTGGCGACCATCGAGCAGATCGATCCTATCCACGCCAATTTCACCCAGCCCGGCGCCGAGCTGCTCAAACGGCAGGCCGCCCTCGCCGCGGGCCAGCTCAAGCCCACCGACTCCACCCGGGTGGAACTCCTGCTGGAGGATGGCAGCCTCTACCCGTCGCCGGGAAAGATTCTCTTTTCCGACCTGGCGGTGGAGGCCGCCACCGGGGCCGTCGGTCTGCGCGCCGAGTTCCCCAACCCGGACCATCGTCTGCTGCCCGGCATGTTCGTGCGGGTGCGGTTTCCCACGGCGGTGGACGAGACGGCCGTGCGCGTCCCCCAACGGGCGGTGCAGGGCGGGCCGCAAGGCCAGTTCGTGATGGTGGTCGCCCCGGACGGCAAGGTTGCCACCCAGCCGATCAAGACTGAAAACATGGCGGGCGCCGACTTCCTCGTCAGCGCGGGGTTGAAGGGGGGGGAGCAGGTGATCGTCAACGGCCTGCAAAAGGCGCGTCCCGGCGTGACGGTGAAGGCCGTCCCGTGGAATCCCCAAGGGGCCCCCCCCGTCAGCCCCCCGCCCGCGCCGCCCCCCGCCGCCGCGAAGAAGGAGGGCTGAGCCATGGCCAAGTTTTTCATCGATCGCCCGGTCTTCGCCTGGGTGATCGCGCTGGTCATCCTGCTCGGCGGGGCGCTGGCCCTCCGCAGTCTGCCGATCTCCCAATATCCCTCCGTCGCGCCGCCGGCGTTGGATATCGCCGTCCTCTATCCGGGTGCCGCCGCCTCGGTGGTGGAAGAGACGGCGGTGGCCCTCATCGAGCAGGAGATGAACGGCATCGAAAACCTGCTCTACATGGATTCGGCGTCGCAAATCGGCTCCGGAACCGTGACTTTGACCTTCAAGCCCGGAACCAATCTGGATTACGCCTCGGTGGAGGCGCAAAACCGCATCAAGCGCATCGAGGCGCGGCTGCCCGACGACGTGCGCCGCCTCGGCCTGACGGTCAACAAAACCGCCCGCAACTATGTGATGATCGTCTCGCTGGTCTCCCCGGATCAGCGCAAAAATTTCGTCGATTTGGGGAGTTACGCCGCCGCCAGCGTACTGGAGCCGCTTCGTCGCGTGCCGGGGGTGGGCGAGGCGCTGCTCTTTGGCACGGAATATTCCATGCGGCTGTGGCTCAAGCCGGAAAAGCTGCAAGGCTACCGGCTTTCACCGGCGGACGTGGCGCGGGCCGTGCGCGCCCAGAACGCCCAACTGGCCGCCGGCGAGTTGGGACAACTGCCTTCCGCCCCCGATCAGCAACTCAACGCGGTGATCGTCACCAAAAGCCGCCTCTCCTCCCCCGAGGAGTTCGGCAACGTCATCGTGCGCACCCATCCCGACGGCTCGACCTTGCGGGTCAAGGACGTGGCCCGGGTCGAACTGGGGGCCCAGGACTACTCGGTCTCGGCCCGACTGGACGGCCAGCCCACGGCGGCCATCGCCGTTCGCCTCTCCCCCGGGGCCAATGCCCTGGAGACGGTGAAGGCGGTCAAGGCCCGGATGACCGAACTGGCCAAGTATTTTCCCCCGGGCATCGATTGGATCGTGCCCTACGACACCTCCAAATTCGTCGACATCTCCATCCGCGAAGTGGTGAAGACCCTGGCCGAGGCGGTGTTCCTGGTCTTTTTGGTGATGTACCTGTTCCTGGAAAATCTGCGCGCCACCCTGATTCCCACCATCGTCGTGCCGGTGGCCCTGGTCGGCGGCCTGGTGGGCCTGTATCTCTTCGGCTATTCCATCAACGTGCTGACGCTGTTCGCCATGGTGCTGGCCATCGGCATCGTGGTGGATGACGCCATCGTCGTGGTGGAAAACGTCGAGCGCATCATGTCCACCGAAGGGCTTTCGCCCCGGGAGGCCACCCGCAAGGCGATGGACCAGATCGTCACCGCCATCATCGCCATCACCCTGGTGCTGGCGGCGGTCTTCGCCCCCATGGCCTTTTTCGGCGGCTCGACGGGGGCCATCTATCGCCAGTTCTCCGTCACCCTCATCCTGACCATCCTTTTTTCGGCGTTGATGGCCCTCACCCTCACCCCGGCGCTGTGCGCCACCCTGCTCAAGCACACGCCGGGCAAGGAGCTGATGCCCGCCACCGGCTTTTTCGGTGGGTTCAACCGCCTGTTCGCCCGCACCACCCGGGGCTACGTTTCGGGGGTCGGCGGGGCGTTGCGACGAACCGGACGCTACGTGCTGCTCTACGCCGCGATTCTCGTCGCCACCGGCTGGCTCTTCGCCCGCCTGCCCGGCAGCTTTCTACCGGAAGAGGATCAGGGCTATTTCCTCAATCTGGTGCAACTGCCGCCGGGGGCGACCCAGGTCCGCACCCTGGAGGTGCTTTCGGCCCTTGAGCAATACTACCTCAAGCAGCCCGAGGTCGAACATGTCATCGGGGTGGCGGGTTTCTCCTTTTTCGGGCGCGGCCAGAACGCCGCCATCGCCTTCGTCCGCCTCAAGGAGTGGGACGTTCGCCCCGCCCGCGAGAGCAGCGCCCAGATGTTGGTGCGCAAGGCCAACCAGGCCTTCGCCGGCATCAAGCAGGCGATGGTCTTCTCCATCAATCCCCCGCCGATCCCGGAACTGGCGGCGGCGGGAGGGTTCGACTTCCGTCTGCAGGATCGGGGCGGTCAGGGGCGGGAAAAGCTGGAGGAGGCCCGCAACCTGGCCCTCGGACTGGCCATGCAGGACAAGCGTTTGGTGGGGGTTCGTCCCGAGGGGCAGCCTCCAGCCATGCAATTGTCCTTGGACATCGACCGGCTCAAGGCCGAGAGCCTGGGGGTGAGCATCGCCGATCTCAACGAGGCCCTGCAATCGACCCTGGGGGTGTCCTACATCAACGATTTCGTGCGCCAGGGGCGCATTTTGCGGGTGCAGATGCAGGCCGAATCCGACACGAGGCGGAGCATCGAGTCCATCCTCGATCTGACGGTGCGCAACGCCAAGGGGGAGATGGTCGCCCTTTCGGAGTTGGCGCAACCCCGCTGGATCGTCGGTTCGCCCAAGCTCGACCGCTACAACGGCCTGCCCTCGATGAAAATCGCCGGAACCCCGGCCCCGGGCCGCAGCACCGGCGAGGCCCTTCAGGCGATGGAGGAGATGGCGCAAAAGCTGCCCGCGGGTTTCGGCTACGAGTGGTCGGCCACCTCCTACGAGGAGCGCCTGTCCGGGGCGCAGGCGCCGATGCTCTACGGCATCTCGCTGTTGGTGGTTTTTCTGGTGCTGGCCGCCATGTTTGAAAGCTGGGCCATTCCCTTCGCCGTGATGCTGGTGGTTCCCCTCGGGGTCTTTGGCGCCGCCGCCGCCGTGGGATTGCGCGAGCTGCCCAACGACGTCTATTTCAAGGTCGGCCTGATCGCCATCATCGGCCTGTCGTCGAAAAACGCCATCCTGATCATCGAGTTCGCCCGGGCCATGCAGGACCGGGGGCAGGGGCTGTTCGAGTCGACCCTGGAAGCCTGCCGCCTGCGCTTTCGCCCGATCCTGATGACCTCCATCGCCTTTGTCGCCGGGGTGCTGCCGCTGGCGGTCTCCACCGGGGCCGGGGCCGAGAGTCGCCACGCCATCGGCACGGGGGTCATTGGCGGCATGATCGGGGCGACGGTGCTGGCGGTCTATCTGGTTCCGGTGTTCTATGTCGTGGTGCGCCGCTTCTTTCCGGGGCATGCGCGGGTTCATCGGGAGGAGGATCGGGAGAACGGTCATGGGTAAAACGGCCCGATACGCCCTGCCGGGGCTGATGCTGTTGCTCTCCGGCTGTTCCCTGGTTCCCCCCTTGGAGCGTCCCGAACCGCCGGTAGCCTCCCACTGGCCCGGGGCGGCCGAATCGGGGAAAACCGACGCCGTCGGCGTCTCCTGGTTTCAGTTGGCCCCCGATCCCCGCTTGCAGGGGTTGATCCAGACGGCGTTGGAGTCCAACCGGGAGTTGCGCATCGCCGTCGGGCGGGTCGCCGAGGCCCGGGCGCTGTACGGCGTGGTCGGTGCCGATCAACTCCCCACCCTGAATCTGGGCGTTGGCCAGTCGGCGGCGCGGCTCCCCGCCGATCTTTCCGGCTCGGGCAAGAGCGTGATCAACCGCCGCCTGGACGTCAACCTCGGGGTGACGGCCTTCGAACTGGATTTCTGGGGCCGGGTGAGGAGCCTTTCCGAGGCGGCGCGGGCCAGTTATCTGGCCACCGAACAGGCCCGGGAGGCGTTCCGCCTCTCCCTCGTCGCCGACGTTGCCAACGCCTATTACACCCTGCTGGAGTTCGACGAGCGGCTGCGCCTGGCCCACGACCTGGCGGACAACCGTCAGCGGTTGCGCGACCTGATCCAGAAACGGCGGGACGTCGGTCTGGCGGGGGATCTGGACCTGCTGACCGCCGAGGGGGCCCGCGATGCGGCGCGGGTGCAGCGTCTCGACCTGGAGCGCAACCGCGCCCTGGCGGAAAACGCCCTCAACCTGCTGGTGGGGGCACCGACGGACCAACTCCCCCCCCCACGGCGATTGGTCGACCAAAACCTGGTGCTGGATCTCCCGATCGCGCCCCCTTCGGAGGTGCTGCTCAACCGACCCGACGTGCGCGCCGCCGAGCAGCGGCTGATCGCCGCCAACGCCAACATCGGCGCGGCGCGGGCGGCGTTTTTGCCCCGCGTCGGCTTGAATCTGGCCTTCGGAACGGCCAGCCGCACCTTTTCCGGGCTGTTCGACGCGGGCAGCGGGGCCTGGAGCTTCGTTCCCAATCTGGTTCAGCCGCTTTTCGACGATGGCCGCAACCAGGCCCATTTCGATCTGGCGGAGGCGCGCAAGACGATCACCGTCGCCGAGTACGAAAAGAGCCTCCAGCAGGCTTTCCGCGAGGTCGCCGATCTGCTCGTCGCCCGGGACCGCCTCGCCGAACAGCTCAAGGCCCAGGAGGCCCTGGAAAAGAGTCAAAACCAGCGGCTCGCGCTGGTGGAGGCCCGCCACCGGGCCGGGGCGTCCCACTATCTGGAAGTCCTGGACGCCCAGCGGGAGGCCAACGCCGCGACGCAAGGGGTCGTGCCGTTGCGCCGGGCGCTGCTCGTCACCGCCGCGCAACTCTACAAGGCGATGGGCGGCGTCGATTGACGTGAGGATCCCGGCGCGGGCCAGGGGAGTGCGGATCGCGTTCCCCAAAAGAGGCGCGCCGCGCATCGCGCGCTCTTGGGCGCTCCCCCACCCTCACCCCCGGGCCACGGGAATCTCCCCCAGCCGGGTGGTGTAGCGCGGCGAACGATGCTCCGTCCGGGCGCGCCAGCGGGGCTCGACGCCTTCCCCCAGCAGTCGCACGGCACCCCCGCCAAAGCGTTGGTTGAGGCCGTCCACCGCCGCCATCAGTGCCCGGGAGCGGCGCGACGCCGCCGGATCGTCGAACAGCGAGGGGATGGTTTTCTCCTGGGGAGTCAAATCGCTCAACCAGACCCCCGCTTTTTTGTAGAGCAGCCCCGGACGATAAATCTCCCGCAGGCCGTGCAGCACCGTCGCCGCCAGCAGGCGGACGTCGGCGGTGGGCGAGGCGAGGGGCGAGGAGGTTCCCCGGCTGTAGCGGGGTTCGCGAAACGGGTTGGTGTGGAGGAAGACCCCCGCCGTCCCCGCCGCCGATCCCTGACGGCGCAGCTTTTCCGCCGCCCGGCTCATGAAGTGGACCACCGCCTCGGAGAGGGCTTCCAACGATGGGATGGGTGCGCCGAAGGAGCGGCTGCACAGGATCTGTTGACGCGGCGGGGCGATCTCTTCCAGCGCCAGACAGGAGACGCCGTTCAGCTCCAGGGCGGTGCGCTCCAGGGTGAGGGAGAAATGGCGGCGCAACTGGCCCGGCGGGGTCTGTTTCAGCCCCAGGGCGGTGACGATTCCCAGGCCCGCCAGCCGTTCTCCCAGCCGACTTCCCACCCCCCAGATTTCGGTGGTGGGCCAGGCGGCCATCATCCGCTCCACCCGCTCCGGAGGCAGCTCGTTGAAGTCGCAAACCCCTTCCCAGGCGGGATCTTTCTTGGCGGCGTGGTTGGCCAACTTGGCCAGGGTCTTGGTGGCGGCGACGCCGACGCACACCGGCAGGCCGGTCCAGCGCCGCACCGCCTCGCGAATCTCCCGCCCCTGTTCCAGGGCCGAGCCGGGGAGTCCGGTGAGGTCGAGGAAACATTCGTCGATGGAATAGACCTCCTGCACCGGGCTGAAGCGGGACAACACCGCCATCACCCGCCGGGACATGTCGCCGTAGAGGGCGTAGTTGCTGGAGAGGGCTACAATGCCATGGCGTCGCGCCAGTTCCGCCAGCTTGAACCAGGGCACCCCCATGGGAACCCCCAATGCCTTGACCTCCGGCGAACGGGCCACCACGCAGCCGTCGTTGTTGGAGAGCACCACCACCGGGCGACCTTCCAGCGACGGATCGAAAACCCGCTCGCAGGAGACGTAAAAGTTGTTGCAGTCGATCAGCGCGATCCGCCGCCGGGGCGCTCCGCCTCCACCCGATGAATCGCCCATCGCACCACCCCCCACAGGGTCAGTTCCCGTTCCGGTCCGATCTCCATCTCCGGATAGGCGGGATGGGCCGCCTGGAGACGACACCGCCCCCCTTCCCGCAGCAGTCGCTTGACGGTGAACCCCCCATCCACCACCGCCACCACCACGCTGCCGGAGACCGCCGTCGCCGCCCGATCCACCACCAGCAGATCCCCGTCGTGAATGCCCGCCCCCTCCATGGAGTTTCCCTCCACCCGCATGAAAAAGGTGGCCTCCCGGTGGAGAATCAGGTGTTCGTTGAGGTCGATGCGCCGTTCGATGAAATCGTCGGCGGGGGAGGGGAATCCCGCCGGAACGGCCCGGGCCAACAACGCGCCACGCTCCGCCAGCAGCTCCGCTGCGGTTTCCGGAGGGCAGGGGCGGAGATTGACGCCCCCGCTAGGCGGCGGAAGGAAGCGAGAGGGCGAGGGGGCGTTCATGAAACAAAACTCCTTTTGCGTCGGACCGGGGGATTTCGAGCGGCGTCAGCGGCGATACTTGCGCGCCAACCCCGTGACCACGCCGAAAATTTCCAGCCGCTCCCGGGGGCGGATCAGGGGATAGGCGGCGTTGTGGGGTTTGAGGACGAATCCTTCCGCGTCTCGCGCCAACTCCTTGAGGGTGAAGGCGCTGTCCACCACCGCCACCACCAGATCCCCGGCACGGGCCTCCAGGCCGCAATCCACCACCACCACGTCGCCGTCGTGGATCCCCGCCTCGATCATGGAGTCTCCCGTGACCGGAACCAGCACCGTGCGGTTGGGGTGTTCCACCAAAAAGGCGTCGATGAGAAAGGGTTCGGCGTTGGCCGCCTCCTCGGCGGTGGGAAGCCCCGCCCGCACCGGCGAGGCGGCCAGGGAGCGCTGAAAAAACCGCTCCCCCGGCGTCCACACCCCGTCGGCGCTGCGTTGCAAAAATCCTTGCTCCTCCAGGCGTTCCAACAATTTTTTCACCGCCGCCTTGGAGACCATGCCCAACACCTCGCCCATGCGGGCGTAGGAGGGAAATCCTCGATGGCGGGCGTGATACTCCCGAAGCCGGGCCAGATGATCGGCGTCGCGGTTGAGGGGGGACATGGCGGACTCCACGGCAAGGGGCGTACTGAGGGGCGTACTGGGTGAATCATCCTTCTCCAAAACACAATAGAGAACGTTCGTTCTCCTGTCAACCCCTCTTGGCGCGCCCGTTTTCACGATTGAAAAGCGATGTTCGGATGGCTCCGCGTCTCTTCTCGGGGTAAGATGAGCTGGGATGAACCGATGGGATATTCCTCGGAGGGAGCTTCGCATGGCCCACTATCTGGTGACGGGAGGGGCGGGATTCATCGGCTCCCATCTGGTGGAAGCCCTCCTCGCCCGGGGGGATCGGGTGCGGGTGTTGGACAACCTCTCCACCGGCACGCGGGACAATGTGCCTTCCACCTGCGAACTGAGGGTGGGGGACATTCGGGATTTTACCGCGGTGGCGGAGGCCATGGCAGGGGTGGACGGCTGTTTTCACCTGGCGGCGGCGGCCTCGGTGGAGCTTTCCAACCGGGATTGGCTGGGGACTCACGCGGTCAATCTCACCGGGACGATTCATCTGTTCGAGGCGGCGCGGCGGCGGGGAATGGAGGGTCGGGGAGCGGTTCCGGTGGTCTACGCCTCGTCGGCGGCGGTCTATGGCGACGCCCCCCACGGCCCGCTGCGCGAGACGGAGACGCCCCATCCCCTCACCGCCTACGGTGCCGACAAACTGGGCTGCGAACT
Source organism: Magnetococcales bacterium (assembly GCA_015231965.1). GTDB lineage: Bacteria > Pseudomonadota > Magnetococcia > Magnetococcales > JADGAP01 > JADGAP01. The sequence continues at coordinate 17,616 of JADGAP010000042.1, forward strand.
CCACGCCCGGGTGGCGGGGCGGGTGCATGGCGTCCCCACCCTGGGATGCCGTTTTTTCAACGTCCACGGACCGCGCCAGGATCCCGCCTCGCCCTATTCGGGGGTGATCTCCATCTTCATGAAGCGGGCCCGCGAGGGGCGGGAGCTGCGGATCTTCGGCGATGGCCAGCAGGTGCGGGATTTCGTCTACGTGGGGGACGTGGTCGCCCATCTGCTCCGGGGGATGGAGCGGGTGAACCCCCGGGGGGAGGCGATCAACGTCTGCACCGGCGTTCCCACCACCATCCTCCAACTGGCCCAAACCATCCTCGACCTGTGGGGCGGGCGTTCGGAAATCGCATTTCTTCCCCCCCGGGAGGGGGATATCCGCCTCTCCCTCGGCGACCCCGGGCGGAGCCGGGAGGTATTGGGGCTGGAGGCCAAGACGACCCTGGTGGAGGGGCTGGCGATTCTGAAAAAAAATTACGAGGTGCCGGGCGTGTAACGCGACTTCCTTAAGTCGGATGGTTCCGCCAGTCGTTTTCCCATCCCCTCGGCGAGAAAGGTCAAGACCAGGGCATTGAGGCTGACGCCCTCTTGCTTGGCCCGGGCGACCAACTGTCCATGGAGAAATTTGGGAACCCGGGTCATGAACTTGCCCGACGCCGCGCCGTGGGAGCCGGGGGCGGGGACGGGAAATCCCTTGGCGGTCAGCGTGGCGATGGTGGCTTGCAAGGCATCCAGGCCGTTGGCGATGGCCTCCTCAACGGTTTCTCCGTCGGAAATGCATTCGGTGAAATCAGGGTAGACGATGAGAAATCCGCCGCCGTCCTCCGGGGAGAGGGGGCGGATTTCAAAGGGGTAGTCGATGGGGCGACTCATGGGCGTTCTCCCTTCACCAATCGAACGAACTTTTTGACGTAGATCGGCTTAATGGGGCGATGGGCGGGAACGGGCAACGTGACGCCGTCGCCACGAAAGAACACGCAGTGGCTGCTTCCCTCGTGTCGTCATTCGATTCCATGCCGCCGAGCCACGGTCTGGAGTTCCTCCAGACGCCAGTTCGCGGGTTGACGCAACATGGCGTCAAAAAGTTTGGCCGCTGTATTCATGATCGCATGGTATCATATTTGATACTGTTACTCCACAGGCCCGCATAAAAAAAGTCGGCGTCCGTGAGGAGCGCCGACCAGCCCGAGGGGAGGGTAACGGTTTGGATCGTGTGACTTAGAGGTTGTAGCCCCGTTCGCCGTGGAGGGAGAGGTCCAGACCCATCTCTTCGTCTTCCTCGGCGGCCCGCAGCCCGACGATGGCGTCCACGATCTTGAGGAGGATGAAGGAGACGATGGCGCAGTAGATCACCGTCACCGCCACCCCTTCGACTTGCAGGAAGAGTTGCTTCATCATGTCCACCCCTTCGGCGTAGCCCTTGCCGCCGAAGGCGGGGGAGGCGAAGACGCCGGTGAGGAGGGCCCCGACGATGCCGCCCACGCCGTGGACCCCGAAGGCGTCCAGGGAGTCATCGTAGCCCATGGCCCGCTTGAGGGTGGTGGCGCCGAGGAAGCAGGCGATGCCGGCGATGAGGCCGATGGCCAGGGCTCCGACGGGTCCGACGAAGCCGGAGCCGGGGGTGATGGCCACCAGACCGGCCACCGCGCCAGTGACCATGCCCAGGGCGCTGGGCTTGCCATGCTTCATCCATTCCAACACCATCCAGGCCAGGGCCGCCATGCCGGTGGCGATTTGGGTGACCACCATGGCCATGCCCGCCGCGCCATCCGCCGCCACCGCGCTGCCGGCGTTGAATCCGAACCAACCCACCCACAACATGCCGCCGCCGATCACCACCAGGGGAAGATTGTGGGGAGGCATGGCGACGTTGGGGAATCCCTTGCGCTTGCCCACCACGATGGCCGCCACCAGACCCGCCACGCCGGCATTGATATGCACCACCGTGCCGCCGGCGAAGTCCATGACCCCATCGGTCATCATGAAGCCGCCGCCCCACACCCAGTGACAGACCGGAACATAGACCAGGGTCAACCAGGCGGCCATGAAGAGCATCAGGGCGGAAAATTTCATCCGTTCGGCGAAGGCCCCCACCACCAACGCCGGGGTGATGATGGCGAAGGTCATTTGGAAGGTGACGAAGACCGTCTCCGGAATCGTCATGTTCAGGGCCTCGATGCCGACCCCGGCGAGGAAGGCCTTGTTCAGACCGCCGATCCATTTGTTCAGGTCGCCGCCGTCGCCGAAGGCCAGGGAGTAGCCGTAAACGGTCCACAACACGGTGACCAGGGCGGTGATGGCGAAACATTGCATGAAAACCGAAAGGGCGTTCTTGGAACGCACCATGCCGCCGTAAAAGAGGGACAACCCGGGGATGGTCATCATCAACACCAGGGCGGTGGAGGTGAGCATCCAGGCGGTGTTGCCGGAGTCCAATTTGGGGGGAGGGGGGGCATCCGCCGCCATGGCCAGGGCCGGGGCCAGCGACAGAACCAGGGGAAGCAGGCCAAGGATTTTTTTCACGTTACGCTCTCCATTGTGTTCCATACCTTGGGTCGATGTCATAGCACGTCGGGGCCGGATTCGCCGGTGCGGATGCGCATCGCCTGGGCGATGTCAAAGACGAAGATCTTGCCGTCGCCGATCTTGCCGGTTCGCGCGCTTTTTTCGATGGCCTCGATCACCTGATCCAACAGGGCGTCATCCACCGCCACCTCCACCTTGATCTTGGGCAGAAAATCCACCTGATATTCGGCGCCACGATAAAGTTCGGTGTGTCCTTTCTGCCGTCCGAAGCCCCGGACCTCCGACACGGTGAGTCCCTTGACGCCCACGGCGCTCAAGGCCTCCCGCACGTCGTCCTGTTTGAATGGCTTGATGATGGCAATCACCCATTTCATGGATGGCTCCTTTCTCCCCGGGGGTGAATAATGCTCGGTTTTGTTGGGGCGGGAGTTGGTTACCCCTTGTCTCTCCTTACCGCATGGGTCGTGCCAAGTGTTCAACATATTGATATTGATATGTTTATCATATTTTTGCCCTCTTTTGGCGCGGGGAAATGGCGCGGAATACGGCATCCCATGGGGAGGTTCTGGAATAGCGCCTAATAATTAGCCATTCCGCCCTGAAATCCGGCGTGGTCGAGGGTGCGGCGGGGGAGGGGGGCTCACCTTGTCCTCAATCCGAGCCTTCGGTCAGCCCTTCTTCCCCGGCGAGGTGGGCAAACCTTCGCTGCTGAACCACATGAAAATTTCAAGGAATTCCAGATCTTGGGGGGGCGCTCCAGGTGGTATCCATGGTATTCATGAAACAAAACTACACGACTTTACAGTATTATAAAGGAATACAGAATAATCGGAGCCCCGTGCCGCCTTCTCGCCCGCCCTTACCGCCGACGCCGTCCCCAGGCCGCCGCCAGCCAGGAGACCTCGACCATGACCGCGAAACACCCCAGCCAAAACGACGCCCCGCCTCGCTCCCGATAGGGGCTCTCGCCGCTCCCCCGATGAATCTCGATCCGCATTCCCCGCCGCTGGTTGGAAGGGATCATCGCCACCTGCCGCCCCAGTTGGTCATAGGCCGCCGTGATCCCGGTGTTGGCCACCCGGATCAAGGGCAGGCGATATTCCAACGCCCGCAACCGGGCCATGGCCAAATGCTGATATTTGGCCTCCTCGGCGAACCAGCCGTCGTTGGTCACGTTCACCAACCATTCCGCCCCCTGGTCGGCCAAAGCCCCCACCAGGTCGGTCAGCAGCGCCTCGTAACAGATGAGCGGGCCGATGTCCCCCTTGTCCCACGACAGGGTTTCCGGGGCCTCGCCGGGGGTGAAATCCCCGGTGCCCTGAACAAAGGCGTCGAATAGGGGGGGAATCCAATCGCGAAAGGGGATGAACTCGCCGAACGGAACCAGGTGGACCTTGTCGTAACGCGGCCACTCGTCTTGATTGTGCTGGATCAATACCACGCTGTTGAAGGCGTCCAGGGCGGCGCTTTGTTCCAGTTCCAGGCCGTCCCGGGCCTCCAGGGTGGGGACGCCGGTGAGCAGGGGGGCACCCACCTCGCCGGAGAGGGCGTCCAGCACGGCGCGGGCGTCATCGTCCAACTGGAAGAAGAAGGGGATGGCAGTCTCCGGCCAGACCACCAGATCCAGCGGACCGGGGATCTCCCGGGTCAGCCGGACGTGCTGGCGCACCGAAGCCTTGCGCCCCGAAGGGGTCCATTTGGTCTGCTGGGGAATGCTGGCCTGCACCACCCCCACCGCCAGGGGGGCTCCCGGAGGACGACGTTCCAGATCCCGCCAGCGGGCGTCGCCATAAAGATGGGCCGCCAGCAGCGCCGCCAGGGGAAGGAGCAAGCCGACCGCCCGCGCGGGGCGCAGTCCCGGACGGAACAGCCCGGCCAGCACCGCCGCCGGCAGGGCCGCCAGCCAGGAGAGCAAATAGATCCCCCCCCAATCGGCGACCTGAGCCAGGGGATCGCGAAACGAGAGGGCGTACCCCGCCAGATTCCAGGCGAAACCGGAAAAGAGGGTGGCGCGCAACCATTCGGAAAGCACCCACAAGGCGGGAGCGGCCCAGGGCAGCAGCCCCGGCGAGGGGGCCATCCAGGATAACACCCAGGCGCTCAACGCCGGAAAGAGGGCGCAATAGGCCGCCAACAACAACAGCAACGCCACCGCCACCGGCAGGGCCAGATGGCCGTGGGTGTGGAGACTGGTGAGCAGCCAGGCGAACCCCGCCGTGAAATGGCCCAAACCGAAGACGAACCCCAGCAACGCGGCCCGACCCGGGGGAGCCTCCACCGCCAGCCGAAAGAGAACCGCCAGCGCCAGGATCAAGAGCCAGGGTTGATTCCAGGGGAGGAATCCTCCCACCCCCGCCGCCCCCGCCCCCAGGGCCAGGAGCAGCGGGGCCATCCCCGAGAGGGAAAAGAGGGCGGGAGCCGGGCGTTTCGGCCCGAACCACGGGATCATCCAGAAAGGGCGACGCAAGGCGATGGCGAGAGACATGGCGGCGGTTGAACAACCTCGGGCGGGAAGGGTGGGCCGGAGACCGCCTCCTCGGAAGCGGCGGAACGGTGGATGCCGGGGTTCAACGGCGACAGGCGGGCTTTGTGGGTCGGCTTGGCGACGCGACCATCACCCCCCGCCTCCCGGGAACGTTGTTCATATTCCGTCGGGGCATGGGCCGTCAAGGCGCAGAGGGCGAAGGGCGCGAAGGGCGCGAAGGGCGCGGGTTGCCGCCGGGGGAGAAGCGTCACCCCTTCGTCTTGGTCGGGCCGTAATTTTTGCGGCGGAACAGATCGGCCTTGCGGCTGACCAAGCGGTCGACAAAAAGCTTGCCCTCCAGATGGTCCATCTCGTGCTGGATCACCCGGGCCTCGAAGCCGGTCAGGGCCAGCACCGCCTCCTGGCCATGCCGATTCTGAAATTGCACCGTCACCTCCGTCGCCCGCACCACGTTGCCGGTGTAGTCGGGCAGCGAAAGACACCCTTCCCGCCCCACCTCCATGCCGTTCCAGTGCAAGATCGCCGGATTGCACACCACCAGCAGGCCGTGATGGTCGGCGGGGGGCTTGCGGGCTCGACCGCAATCCATGATCAACAATTGCAACGGGCACCCAGCCTGGGGCGCGGCCACCCCGACACAGGCCGGATGGGCGGCGAGGGTCTCCAGCAGATCGTCGATGGTCCCCTGAATCGCGGGATCGGCGAAATCCTCCACCGGTTCGCACTCCTGACGCAGCCGTTCATCGGGATAGAGCAAAATGTCCAAGACGGTCATCGTATTCGCCTGTCATCGACGGGGAAAAAACGGAACGCGGGCCGAAGCGCCGAAGGGATCCTCCGGCGGTCACAGGGTCAGGGTGTCGGAGCGGCGGACCGAAACCTCCACGCTCAACTCCCGGGCCGCCTCGGCCAGCCGACGGCGCAACGCCTCCAGCCGCTCCTCCCCCGCCAACTCCACATCGATCACCATGGCATAGACCGGGCGATGGGCCGCCCCCCCCACCTGGGTTTGCAAATCGATGATGTTGCCCCCCTCCTCCTGCAAAATGGCGGTCACCCGATAGACGATGCCGGGCCGATCCGCCCCCAGCACGTTGACCACGCAGGCCACCC
>JADGAP010000043.1 GCA_015231965.1 Magnetococcales bacterium
TGGCGTCACACGCCGGTGATCCTGCTGGTGGGTCCGGAAGGGGGATGGACCCCGGAGGAGGGGGAGCGCATCCGCGCCGCTGGAGGTCGTCCCGTCACCCTGGGGCCCCGCCTGCTGCGCACCGAAACCGCCGCCATCGCCGCCCTTTCGTTGCTGGCGGCGGCGGAATCCCTGGAATCCGACTTTACTCCGCGACCAGGATAGGGAATAATTAATTCCTTTTCGTTCTGAACAGGCTTATTCGCCCCGTGGGGGCGGTGGGTTTCACTCCGGGGAACCGGCGAGGAGAGTGGCATGTCCTGGAACAACGACGGCGGTGGACCGAACCAAGGCCCCTGGGGCCCGGTGAATCGCCAACCCCAACCGCCAGACGTGGAAAAAATACTCCGCATGGCCCGGGAGCGGTTTTCCGGCAATCTGCCAGGGGGGCGGATGTGGCCGGCGGTGGCGGCGTTGGCCGTTCTCGGCTGGATGGCTTCCGGCATCTATGTCGTGGAGCCGGACGAGGAAGGGGTGGTGGTGCGCTTCGGCAAATATGTGGAGACCTACAAATCCGGTCTCCACTATCACCTGCCCTACCCCATCGAGACGGTCTACAAACCCAAGGTGACGGTGGTGCGGCGCATCGAAATCGGCTACCGCACCCGGGGCCACAACACCGCCGATATGCCGGTGGAATCCCTCATGCTCACCGGGGATGAAAACATTATCGACATCGACATGTCGGTGCAGTACCTCATCAACAATACCCCCAACTATCTGTTCAATCTGCGCAATCCGGCGCAGGATCCGGACAAGGTGGTGCGGGACGTGGCGGAAACCGCCATCCGCCAGGTGATTGGGCGCAACAGCATCGACGAGGCCCTGACCACCGGCAAGGATCGCATCCAGAGCATCACCAAGGAGGCGATGCAGGAGATTCTCAACTCCTACAACAGCGGCCTCTCCATCGTGGCGGTGCAGTTGCAACAGGTGGCCCCGCCGGAAGAGGTGATCCAGGCCTTCAAGGACGTGGCCAGCGCCCGGGAAGATCGGGAGCGGGCGATCAACGAGGCCCAGGGCTATCGCAGCGACATCCTGCCCAAGGCCAAGGGCGAGGCGGCCAAGGTGGTGCAGGAGGCGGAAGCCTACAAAACCGCCAAGGTGGCCCGCGCCCAGGGCGATGCCTCGCGCTTCACCTCCCTCCTGACCGAGTACGAAAAGGCGCGGGAAGTGACCCGCACCCGCATCTATCTGGAAACCATGGAAGAGGTCATGTCCGGCGTGCACAAGGTGATCATCGATGGCGGTGCCTCCAACGGGGTGCTGCCCTATCTTCCCCTGGATTCCAACCGGCGTCGCGCCCCCGATCCTCACGCCTCCACCGGCAAGGGAGGCGCGCCATGAACGCCCGCACCCAATGGGCTCTGGTGGCGGCGGCGGCGGTCCTGCTGCTGCTCTCGCAATCGATGTTCACCATCCATCAGGTGGAACAGGCCCTGGTGGTGGAGTTGGGCAAGCCGGTGCGCTCGATCAAGGAGCCGGGGTTGCATTTCAAGCTGCCCATCGTTCAGGACGTCTACACCTTCGACCGTCGTCTCCTGGTCTTTGATCAGGATCCGCAAGAGGTGCTCTCCTCCGACAAGAAAAACATGAAGGTGGACAGCTACGCCCGCTGGCGCATCGCCGATCCGGAAAAGTTTTTCAAAACCGTGAGCAACGAGGCGGGGGCGGCCTCCCGACTCAACGACATCGTCGCCTCCAACCTGCGGGAGGCCCTGGGTCAATACACCATGAAGGAGATCGTGGCCGGGGCGCGGGAGGATCTGATGATCCGCATCCGCAACCAGGTCAACACCCAGGCGGCGCAATACGGCATCGAGGTGGTGGACGTGCGGATCAAACGCACCGATCTGCCCACCGAAAACTCCAAGGCGGTGTTCCGTCGGATGCAGACCGAACGGGAGCGGCAGGCCAAGCAGTACCGCGCCGAGGGCGAGGAGGAGGCGGTGAAGATTCGCTCCATGGCCAACCGGGAGCGGGAGGTGATTCTGGCCGAGGCCTACCACGAATCGCAAAAATTGCGGGGCGAGGGGGACGGGGTCTCGATCAAGGTCTACGCCGACGCCTACAAGCGGGATCCCCGCTTTTACGAGTTCACCCGCACCATGGAGGCCTATCGCCGTTCGTTCCAGAACGACGCCACCCTGGTGCTGGACCCCAAGAATAGCGACTTCCTTCGTTATATGAAGGACGCCGCGCCCAAGGAGTGACCCCGAAGCGGGGATAAGGCGATCCCGATGGATGTAGGGCTCAAGGATTTTCTCACCGCCCTGGGGTTGGTCCTGATCTTCGAGGGCATTCCCTACTTTTTGGCCCCGGGGCGGATGCGGTTGTGGATGGTCCGTCTGCTGGAAGCCCCGGAAGGGGCCTTGCGGAGCTTGGGGCTGGCGATGATGGGGCTGGGGTTGGTCACGGTCTATTTCGTCCGGAGTTGATCCGGGCGGTGGGTGGATGGATGCGAGGGTTGCGGCATGGGGATGGAAGCCTCGGAACGGGATTTGAGCGGAACCGTCATCGCCTTGCACGGCATTCCGCCCCATCCCTTGCACATGGCGGGCATGATTCCCCCCAACGCCCTGAAGGAGTTGCAGCAGGCGACGGAAGGGACCGCCCCCGTGCATGTGCAAATCTCGTTGCACATGGAAAACGGCAAATTGCGGGTGGAAGGCCGGGTGACGGGTGTGGTCTCCCTGATCTGCCCCCGCTGTCTCAACCGCTTCGAGCAGCCACTGTTGGCCGAGGTAGAGCGGGAGTACGTGGCGGGAAAGGATCCGGCGAATCTGACCCGGGAGTCCGAAATGGTGGACGATATCGTCCATCTGGCCGACGGGATCTTTTCGGTGAAGCGGATGGCCGAGGAGGAGATGATTCTGGCCCTGCCCATGATCCCCCTCTGCCGCGACGACTGCCGGGGCCTTTGCACGGTCTGCGGGGCCGATCTCAGTCGGAATCCCTGCTCCTGCGCCCCGCCCCCCGATGATGGTCCCTTCGCCGCCCTGAAAAAGCTCAAAGGGGGGTGAAAGGGGCTCCCGCCCCGTGAAACGAACTGCCGGAAGCGGCGTTCAATCCCGGGAGAGGGGGGATCGAGCGAGAAAATCACCTTTTGCTGGGCCCTGGTGGGAAAACGGCTTGACCTTTTCGCGCCAGTGGAAATAATCGCCCCTGAACCCAACGGGGCGTCGTGTTGGTCGATGATGCGCAAAACGTACCGCAAGGAGAATTTTCATGGCCGTTCCGAAGAAGAAAATTTCCCACTCCCGGGGTGGGCAACGTCGCGCCCACAACGCCCTGGAGACCAAAAGCCTCTCCTCCTGTTCCAATTGCCAGAGCCCCCGCATGCCCCATCGGGTCTGCCCCAAGTGCGGCTGGTACGACGGGCGCGAAGTGAGCCCCGTTGAGGAATAAGGGAGCGCGAACCGGTCGCGGGTTTTCCGCCCCCCGCCTCCCAGGCGACGGCGGAGAACTTTCGAAAGGGACGATGATGACGCCATGCTTTCGTCACGCGGCGTAAGGGGCCATGATCGAGGCCCCCGCGCCGGTGCGCATCGCTCTGGACGCCATGGGGGGGGACCACGCCCCCCGCTCCGTGATTGAAGGGGCGGTGCAAGCGGCGGCGGAGTTCCCCCACGCCTCTTTCGTTCTGGTGGGGCTGGAAGAGCGCATCCGCGCCGAATTGTCCGCCATGAAGGTGGATTCGGGACGCTTCACCCTTCATCCCGCCAGCCAAGTGGTGGCCATGGATGAAAAGCCCAGCGTCGCCTTGCGCAGCAAAAAGGACTCCTCCCTGCGGGTGGGGGCCAACCTGGTGCGGGAGAAGACGGTGGACGCCCTGGTCTCCGCCGGCAACACCGGGGCCTTGATGGCCACCGCCAAGTTTGTCCTCAAGACTGTTCCGGGCATCGACCGGCCCGCCATCGCCTCCATCCTCCCCACCCAGCGAGGGCGCACCCTGATGCTGGATCTGGGGGCCAATGTGGATTGCACCCCCACTCATCTGCTCCAGTTCGCCCTCATGGGTCATGTCTACGCCACCACGGTGTTGAACATCCCCAAGCCCCGCATCGGCCTGCTCAATATTGGCGAGGAGGAGATGAAGGGCAACGAACTGGTGCGGGAAGCGGGGGAGCTGATCCGCAAGGTCTTTCTCGGCGACACGGTGGTCAACGTGGAGGGGGACGGCATTTTTCGCGGTGAGGTGGATGTGGTGGTGTGCGATGGATTTGTCGGCAACGTCAGCCTCAAATCCACCGAGGGGGTGGCGCAGCTGCTCACCCACTCCCTCAAGGAGGAGTTCGGGCGCTCGATCTGGACCAAGCTGGGGTATCTCTGCGCCCGGCCGGTGCTGCGGGCCTTCAAGGAAAAATTTGACCATCGCCGCTACAACGGGGCCATGCTGCTGGGGCTCAACGGCGTGGTGGTGAAAAGTCACGGTTCGGCGGACGGGGAGGCCTTTTATCACGCCATCCGTGCGGCGTTGCGCTTGACCAGCCATTCGGTCAACGACCGCATCCGCGAGGAGGCACCCCGTCTGCTGAGAACCCAGGGGATGGGAGCGGGAAGGGGAGAGGGAGAGGCGTCATGAAACGGCCTGTGGCCCGCATCACCGGGACCGGGGGATATTTGCCGGAGCGGCGGATGGACAACCATGAGCTTTCCAAGCGGGTGGAGACGTCCGATGCGTGGATCCGGGAGCGGACCGGGATCATCGAGCGACGCATCGCCGCCCCGGGGGAGATGACCTCCGATCTGGCCTTGCAAGCCTCCCGCCGGGCGCTGGAGATGGCCGGGCTGACCGTGAACGATCTGGACATGATCCTGGTAGGCACCATCTCGCCGGATCTGCTCTTTCCTTCCGTGGCCACGCTGCTGTTGCGCAAGTTGGGGGGAACCCGTTTCATCCCCGCCTTCGATTTGCAGGCGGCCTGCACCGGTTTTCTCTATGGTCTGTCGGTGGGGGAGAGCTTTATCGCCTCGGGGCAGTGCCGCCGGGTGCTGGTGTGCGGCGCGGAGACCTTTTCCCGGGTGGTGGATTGGCGGGATCGCTCCACCTGCGTCCTCTTCGGCGACGGGGCGGGGGCGGTGGTGCTGGAGGCGGTGGAGGGGACCGAGGACGGGCGCGGTCTGCTCTCCACCCACATTCACGCCGATGGGGTGTCGGCGGACTTGCTCAAGGCTTCCGGCGGCGTCTCCGCCGGTCCGCCCTCCGATCGCGGTCCCGAGATGGATGGCATCGGCTATGTCCTCATGCAGGGCAACGAGGTCTACAAACAGGCGGTCACGGTGATGGGCCGTCTGGTGGATGAAACCCTGGCCGCCAATGGTCTGGAAAAAAGTCAGGTGGATTGGCTGGTGCCCCATCAGGCCAACATTCGCATCATCCAGGGCATCGCCAAGCGGCTGGGCATGGGCATGGATCGGGTGGTGGTCACGGTGGAACGCCATGGCAACACCTCCGCCGCCAGCGTCCCCCTGGCCCTGGACGAGGCGGTGCGGGATGGTCGCATTCAGCCCGGCCAGTTGGTGCTGATGGAGGCGTTCGGTGCTGGGTTCACCTGGGGATCGGCGTTGATGCGCTGGTAAGCGCGAACCGCGAGCAGAATCATTTCGCGCCCTCTCTTTTTCCTTAAGCGGGAGGGGGGGAGAGGCGTGACGGGGCGAAAAAAAAACGCCGGAGAGGGCGATCCCTTTCCGGCGTTTTTTTTGTGGCAAAGCGGGTGGCGCGGGGGCTAGGCCACCAGGACAAAGTTGATCAAATAGACCACCACCCCGGTCACCGAAACATAAAGCCAGATGGGAAAGGCCCAGTGTACGATGGATTTGTGGGTCAGAAAACGTCCCCGGAGGCCGAGAAAAGCCGCCGTGGGGACGAGAAAGACCACCGCTCCCGCCAACACCACATGGGTGGCCAGCAGGGTGAAATAGACGGGACGGATCCATCCCTGCCCGGCAAAGGGTTGATAGCCGACGGCGAAATGGTAGTAGGTATAGAAAACGAGAAAGACCGCCGAAGCCCCGATGGCTCCCAGCATGTAGCGTTGATGCGCCGAGGCGTTCCCCCGCCGGATGGCTCGGAAGGCCGCGATTAAACAGACGGTGGCGATGACGTTCATCAAGGCGTCCAGATGAGCGATCATGTGAACGGGTTGCATGACGGATTCTCCTCATTCGGGCGGCTTGTTCTGGAATGCGGGAAAGAGCACATCTTAACGACCGCGACGCGCCAGAGCAATGCAACGTTGCGCGGTGGCCGCGAGGGGCGACGGAGGGGGGTGGAGGCTATGGCGAAGACGAAAAAAAATCCCGCAGCTGGAGGCGTGCGGGACTTTCTTCTTTAAAATCAACTAATTGGCGTCCCCAAGGGGATTCGAACCCCTGTTGCCGACGTGAGAGGCCGGCGTCCTAGGCCTCTAGACGATGGGGACGCACGATCAACAGACGGCGGATACTAATCGACTCCCCGAAGGAGTGCAAGGGGCTTTATCGAGCCACCGAAAAAAAACAAGCCTTCGGAGGGGGAGGGGAAGCGCGGGACGAAACCTGAAATCCCTCCAGGTTCCGTTCCGGTTCCGGTAGGGCGGGGGTCAGATCTTGCTGATCAACTGGTAGAGCGGCGCGAACAGCGAACCGGCCATGAGGGCGAAAAGTCCCCCACCCACCATCAGGGCCAGGGGTTCCACCGTTTTGCCGATGTTGGCCACCAGGCGGTCGAGGCGCATCCGGTACTCTTCCGCCAGATAGCCCAACTGGTCGGAGAGGGTGCCGCTCTGTTCGCCCACGCCGATCATGCGGACCACGAAGCTGGGGAAAAGCTTGGCCTGCTCAAAGCTTTCGCGCAGGGTCAACCCTTGAAACAGGCTGGAGCGGACCCGGGCCATGCGGGTGCGGTACACCTCATTGCCCAGGGCCTCGCCCAGGATTTCCAGGCTGCGGACGATGTCCACGCCAGCGTTGACCAACATGCGGAAATATTCGGTGATGAAGGCCAAATTGTAGGCGTTGATGATCAGCTTGACCACGGGCAACTTGAGGTAAACCCCATGAACCTTGAGGCGCAAGGGTTGAATGCGTCGCACCGCCTGCTTGAAGAGCATGGAAAAGACGACGATGCCCGTGACGATGGAGATAAAGTTTTCCATAACGAACATGGAGCCGTCGATGACCCAGACGGTCAGGGGGGGCAAGTCGAGTTGCATGCTTTTGAACAGCCCCTTCATCGTGGGGACCACGATGTAGATCCAGAACCCCAAGGCACCCAGAATGGCGACGAACATGAAGGAGGGGTAGATCAGGGCCTGTTTGGTATCCTTGATGATCCGGTCGATGCGGCGAATATGTTCCGCCGCATCCTTGATGGTGCGATCCAACGAGCCCGACTCCTCACCCAGGCGGGTGAGGAAGAGCATGATATCCGGAAAGATGCGGGGATAGCTTTTGGCGGCGTCGGTAAAGCTGGAGCCGTTTTCGATGCGCATCACCATCTCTTTTCCCACCTTGGCCAAGGAGGGATTGTCATGGCTGGCCATGGTGTCGCGCAACCCGCTGAGCAGAGGAACGCCGGCCCGCAACATCACAGAAAGGTTGGTCAGGGCCTCGGCCAACTCCTCGCGGGAAATTTTGGCCTCGAAAAAGCGCCCCACCATGCCGACCAGGGAACCCAGCCAGTTGGGTAGGGGATTGGCGTACAACACCGTTCCCCCTTGGCGTTCCAGAAAGGCGATGGCCGACATGGGGCTATCGAAGGGCAGTTCCACCAGCCCGCCCCGGGGCATGCCATCGGTATCGATGATCTTATAATTGAAGTAGCCCATCATCCGGCTCCAGGGGTCCGGTCATCGACCCATCGTTGGCGTGGAACTTCCCATGGCCGCATCCTCCGGCCAGCCTTCCCGTTTGATCGGAGGGGAGGTCGTTCCGATGTCAAGCAAGGAGAATCAATAGCCCAGAACGCGGATGATTTCGCTCACCGCCAGTTCGCCACTCTTGACCTTTCGGCGGGCAACGGCTTTGATGTCATGGAAGTTATTGCGCTTGGCAATTTCCATCAGCTGGTCCAGATTGTCGTCTCTTGCAATTCCCATGCACAACTCGGCGGTCGCTTCCAAAACTTCGTAAACCAGGGTTCGACCGAACATGCCGGTTTGGTGGCAGGCGGCGCAGCCCTTGCCCCGGTAGAGTACCTGGATGGTTTGGTCTTCCAGGTAGTCCAGTTCGGTTTGATCGGGGGTGTAGGACTCCTTGCAGTGGGGGCAGATGCGACGCACCAGGCGTTGGCTGACCACGCCCACCAGCGAGTCGGAGAGCATGAAGGGGGGAATGCCCAGGGAGCGCAAGCGGGGCAGGGCGCCCAGGGCGGTGTTGGTGTGCAAGGTCGAAAGCACCAAGTGGCCCGTTTCCGAAGCCGAGATGGCGGTTTCGGCGGTCTCCTTGTCGCGAATTTCACCCACCAGGATGACGTCCGGGTCGTGGCGGAGGAAGAAGCGAATGGCGTTGGCGAAGGTGTAGCCTGCCTTGGTGTTGATCTGGGTCTGGCGCACCAGGGGGATGCGATATTCGATGGGGTTTTCCACCGTCAGGACATGTTTTTCCGTCAGGTTGAGGGCCCGCACCGCCGCATAGAGGGTCGTGGTTTTACCCGAACCGGTAGGGCCCGTGAGCAGCACGATGCCAAAGGGTTCGTTGAAGATGCGCTTCAGGATGGCCACGTCGTCATCTTCAAAGCCCAATTGGGTCAGGCCCATGAAGTCGCTGCGCATGGGCAGCAGACGCAGCACCATGTTTTCGCCGAAGGGGCAGACGGTGGTGGAGGCGCGGAAGTCGAAGCGGTTGTTGAGGATGGTTTCGGAAAAGCTGCCGTCTTGGGGGAGGCGCTGTTCGGCGATGTCCATGCCGGCGCGCATCTTGAGGGTGGAGGTGAGCCGCTTGAAGTTGAGGGGCAGGGCGAACATGGCCCGTATCACGCCGTCCACCCGGAAGGCGACGCTGATGGTCTTGTCCATGGGGCGGATGTGGATGTCCGAGGCCCGATTTTTCACCGCCAACTGGAAGAGGTTGGAGATGAAGGGATCCAGGGAGCGCACGTCGTCGGTGTCGACGGTGAGCAGTTGGATCTCCCGCTCGATCAGCTTCTCCACAGGATTTTCAAGGAAGTAGTAGTAATACTGAATGGCGTTTTGAATCTTGCCCTTTTCGCCCTGGAAAAATTTGGGGCGCAGGCCGGAGTTGCGGGAGATGAGCCGTTCCAAGTCCTCCACGTTGTCCGTGGCGGTGATGACGTTGATTTCGCCGGCGGCGTGATTGATGGGGAGGAACGAGTTGTTGAGACAGAGGTTCATGTTGAAAAGACGCAGGGTCTTTTCCTCGGGGGAGGTTTGATCGACATCGAGGTAGGGGCGGTCTTCCTGCTGCGAGATGGTGACGGCCACGTCGTACTGCGAGACGAAGCCCAACCGCTCCAGGATTTCACCCACCTTTTCCTTGGTGACTTTCTGATCCTGCAAGGCCAGTTGGATGTGGCCATCGGTGATCAGACCCTTCTCTTGCAGCAGGAAGCCTAGGGGTTTTCTCTGTCGAACTTCGGCCATGTCGGATTCTCCATCATCTACCGGCTGCGGAAGGAACCTTGGGCGCGGTTTGAGCGCCCGTCCACTCAATAATTTTGGCGTCGCGGTCGAGGTGGGGCCGCAACTCCTGGAGCATGATGCTGGCTTCGTCGCGATCCGCGAAGGGGCCGATGCGCACCGTCTCCCATTTTTTTCCGTCCTTGGCGGTGATCGGCTGTACAAAGGAGCGGATGCCCAACCCTTTCATTTTTTGCACGATCTCCTCGGCGGCGGGGCGATCCCGATAGGCCCCACCTTGAATCACCCAATGCCGTTCCTTGGGAGGAGCGGCATGTTCCAACGAAAAGAGGGTGGCGGAATCCGTGGTTCCCGTCACGGGCAGGTGTTGAATCTGCTGAAAGCGGGAGAGGGCCTTCATGGTATTTTTGCCCACCACCCCATCCACG
This sequence comes from Magnetococcales bacterium, assembly GCA_015231965.1. GTDB lineage: Bacteria > Pseudomonadota > Magnetococcia > Magnetococcales > JADGAP01 > JADGAP01. The sequence continues at coordinate 10,049 of JADGAP010000043.1, forward strand.
GGATAGGGGTAAAGGCCCAGCGCCGCCAGACGATCCTGAAGTTTGTGAATTTCCGGTCCGGTGTAGCCGTAATAGAATGAGTCCACGGCGTAGGCGGGTTTCCAGAAGAGCAAGGCGCGGGATTTTCCCGCGGCGTCGGTGTGTTGGAAAAGGGTGTATTTGTCCTGGGTGCCCGGGGGGGGGCGATCCAGCGTCACCAGCCGCTGCCCGCTCACGGCGGCGATGCGCTCCCCCATTTCGCCGAGCCACCCTTCCCGCAAGGCCCGGGTGAACCCCTCGGCTTGGTTTTCCAGGCCGTAAGCGGCAAGAAACTGGCGCACCTCTTCCGGCGGTTTGACGGTTTGTCCGCTCTCCACCTGGACGGCCAGGGTTTGGACCTCTTCCTTGGCAGCGCGCATTTGGGAGATGGCTTTTTCCGTCTCCTTGCGGGCCTGCACGATCTCGGCCTCGGCCTTCTCCCGTTCGGCCTTGGCCTTGGCCAACACATCCCGGGCCTCGGCTTGGGCCTTGGCGGCCTCCTGCTGGGCTTGTTCGGCCTCTTGTTGCGCCTTTTTCTGCGCTGTCACGGCCTCTTCCAGGGCCTTGGCCTGATTTTGCGCCTTGGCTTGCAGCTCGCGCAACTGGGATTCCGCTCGTTCCGCCTTGGCTTCCGACTCCTGGCGCGCGGCGGTGAGTTCGGTGAGCGTCTTTTCCTTGTTTTGCGCTTCTCCCTGCAAGCGGGAGAGGGAGGCTTCCACCTGGGAGGCCTTGGCCTCGGCCTGTTCCCGGGCGGTGCGGGTGGCGGCCAGATGTTGGGTCAATTGGGCGTTGTCCGTCGTGCTGTTGACGGTTTGGGCGGCGTCGGTGAGGGCCTTGGCCTCGGCCATGCGGGCCTTGGAGACTTCGGCGCGGGCCTGCTCCTGCTCCTGACGCACCTTGAGCAACTCGGCCAGGGTCTGCTCCTGGGCAGCCTTGGCCTGGGTCAGGGCTTCCCCTTGACGTTTCGCCTCTTCCTGGGCGGTCAGGGCCTCGGCCTTGGCCTTTTCCGCCTCGGCGCGGGATTGCTCCTGGGCGGCTTTGGCTTGGGCCAGGGCTTCGGCTTGATGTTTGGCCTCGCTCTTCAGCCGTTCCAACTGAACCTGGGCCTCCGAGGTTTCCGATTCCGCCTTTTGCCGGGCCTGCTGGACTTCCGCCAGGGTTTGTTCCTGGGATTGAATTTGTTTGTTCAACTCTTCGATGCGGGCTTCGGTTTCGCCTGCCTTGGCTTCCGCCTGCTCCCGGGAGGCGCGGGCTTTGCCCAGGGCTTCCGCCAGGGCCTTGCCTTCGCTGGAGGAACTCTCCTTGACCTTGGCGGCCTCTTGCATGGCCAGGGATTCCGCGGCGCGGGCGGCGGCCACCTCGGCCTTGGCCTTTTCCTGGGTCGCTTGAACCTTGGCCAGTTCGCTCAGGGCTTGTTCCTTGGCTCCCTGGGCCTTGGTCAACTCGGCGGCGGCCTGTTCCCGGGCGGCCTTGGCCTTGGCCAGTTCAAAGGCGGCTTCGGCCTTGGCGTTTTCCGCTTTTTGCCGCTCTTCCTGCACTTTTTGGTCGTGCAGCGGATCCACCGGGGCGGGGGGGCGCATCATCAGGACCATGCCCGCCGCCACGGCGGCCCCGGCCAGACCGACGGTTCCAAAAACCGGCCACCCCAAGGAGGCGACTTTTTTCCGCCAGGCCGGTTTGGGACGATGCATGCCCAACTCGCCAGCCACCTCCGTCACCAGGCGCTGACTCAGTTGCATGGTGTTGTAGGCGAACAAACCATAGAGGCAGCGATCCAGCAAAATATTGATGCGGCGCGGATTGCCTCCGGTGAGCAGATGCATCAGGCGGAACGACCGCTCCGGGATGGTCAGGGTTCCACGGCTGCCGGCGGCGTTGAGCTTGAAATAGATGTACTGCTTCATCTCTTCCACGGTGTAGGGTGCCACCTCGGCCAGCACCACGATGCGGCTGCGCAATTGGCGCAGTTCGTGGGCGTTGAGTTTGGCCATCAGTTCCGGCTGCCCCACCAGGATGAGCTGGACCAATTTATCGGAATTGGTCTCCAGATTGGAGATGAGACGCAGCATCTCCAGGCTGTCGAGGGTGAGGTTTTGCGCGTCATCGATGATGACGGCGCAGTTTTTACCGCTGGCGAAGCGTTCCAGCAAAAAGGTATTCAGCACCGCCAGCAGGTTTTGCAGGCTTTTCCCCTCGCTGACGATGCCAAAATCCCGATTGATCTCCTCCAGCAGCTCCGTTCCTTGGACAAAGGTATTGAAAACCAGGGCGGTCTCCACCTTTTGGTCGTCCATGATCTGGAGGATGCGGCGGCTGACCGTGGTTTTGCCCAGCCCCACCTCGCCGGTGATGACCATGAAGCCCTTGCGGGTGTAAATGCTGTGAAGAATTTCGGCGATCAGGGCGTCGATGCGGGCCGGCAGGAAAAAATGGTCGATGTCCGGCACCACGGGAAACGGATTGTGATGCAATCCGAGGTAGTCCAGGTAGGCTTCCCGCTGCGCGGCCATGGCGGCCACATCCGCCGCCGAGTGTTGTCCGGCGACAGGAACGGGGTCGGGCTGATGGTGGGGGAGGGGATGAGAAGCCATGCCGCCGTGGGGTTCTTAACGCAGTTGGTTGCTGAGTTCCCTCAGTTGGGGATGGTTGGGATGGCGGGTCAGCTGGGAGAAAACCCGTTGACGGGCGGCCTCCCGGCGACCGGTGTGCATTTCCACCAACGCCATGTTGGTCTGCGCTTCCACATCGTCCGGATCCCGCATCAAAACTCGTTGCAAAAGCTCTTCCGCCGCCTGGGGGTTGCCTTGGCTGATCAGCCAATAGGAGCGCATTTTGAGCAGGTAGGGGGTCTCGGCACCCTTGGATTTTTCCAACTCGGTGAAGAGTTTGTTGACGGTGCGTTCATCCTTGGCACCCATGGCCCGGCGCAACTCTTCCTGAATGCGCGGCAGATCCCTGCTTCGGGGAGAACGCATGGAAACTTCGACCATCCCCCCCGACTGCGGCGGGGGGATGTATTCCTGAATCGGTTCCGCCGCCGGTTCGACGTTGCGGGCGTCGGCGGCGGTATTTTTGCGACCCTTGGCGGCACCCCCGGAGGGGCGGCGCTCCTCGGGAGCGGAAGAGTTTTTGACGTTGAGATCGCTCAGCGCCTTGTCTTCCGGCAGCGACGCGCTGGCGACGGCGATTGGCGCGTCGGGGGGCGCGGGGCTCGCCGTGGGGGGCGATATCGCGGTTTCCGCAACGGGGGCGGCGAGCGGCGGCGGAGTGGCCGCAGGTGCCGACGACGGGGCGACGACGGGCGGCGGCGGGGCCGCGACGGCTCCCGCAACGGGAGCGACGACGGCGGCGGGCGTCGGTGAAGCGGCGGCGATTTGCACGGGTGGCTTCGCGGCACCGGATTCCGCTGGGGAAGGCGCGCCGACGGGGGGCTTGACGGAAGAGGCGGTGGCGGTGGGAGCGGGTTCTGGCGTGGGGGACGGCGTGACGCCGAAATAGAGCGCCGACCCCAATCCCACGGCGACCACGACGCCACCACCGGCGAACAGCATGGATCGCGCGGAAAACCGCGACGACTCCGGATCATCCATCAACGACGAACCCGGCAGGGACCGGATTCGTCGTTGGGCGGGGGAACCGGGTTGTTGCAAATTTTTCAGTGCGCGGTAAATGACGCTCACAGGACGTTGACGCGCAGCATGAGTACAAGTTCACGCACCGATTCCAAATCGGCGTTGGAGGTGAAGAGTGCGCCGAGCAAGGGAAGCTCCGACAGAATGGGGACGCCGGTGCGCACCTTATTGCGGTCGCGATCGATCAGGCCACCCAGCAGCACCGTATCGCCGTTGTTCAATTCCAGGACGGTGCTCATCTCACGCAGATCCACCTGGGGCAGGGAGATGCGGATGTCGGAAGAGATCTGCACCCGTTCCAGGCTGGCGTCCACCACATCGCTCTTGATGGGGTTGATGGAGATGGCGATGCGACCGTCATCCTTGACGAAGGGGACCACGCCGATCATCAAGCCGTCGAAGACCCGGGAGGTCTCCGCATCGGTGCTGACGGTGGCCGCGACGCCGCCGCCGCCGCCGGTGACGGTGGACTTCATTTTGCTGATGTAGGTATTGGTGCGTCCGACGCTGATCAGGGAGGGGGCGCCCTGCTTGGCTCGGATCGAGGGGTTGGACAAGACGTGCAACTCGCCGAACTGCTTGAGCATGGAGAGGGCTGCCAAGCCGTACTTACCCGCCACGGTAACGCTCAGGGCGGCCTTGGCCGCAGGGGAGGCGACGGTGGCGGTGGAGAGTTGGGATATGGCATTTCCAAGGGTATGGCTGGTTCCAGCTTGAACGCCGGCCGTGGTCAAGGGATACGTGCGCTGAGATTGCGTGAGGGTCTGTTGCAGGCCGTTGGCGGCGGCCAGATCGGTGCGCAGCATGGCCCAGTCGACGCCCATTTTGTACTCATCGGAGAGGCGGATTTCAATGATACGGGCCTCGATGAGCACCTGCCGGTTCAGCACCTCCTTGTACCGCTGCACCAGCTCCGTCACGGTCTTGATGATGGAGGGCTTGGCCTTGAGGTAAAGGGTGCCGGATTGGCGATTGATGGAGTAGACCCCTTCATCCGTCACGAGATTTTTGAGGATCTCGTCCATCTGATCGTAGGGATTGGTGGTTTTGCCCGACTTTCCAGAAACATGGAAATTGCCGGTAATGCCGCCGCCGCCGCCGCCGCCGCCGCCGCCCGCAGATGCCGCGCCGAGAACGTCTCCGCCCGCCGTGAACGTGGTTTGGACTTCCGCATCCAGGAACTCCAAGTGCAGCACGGTCTCCTGTTTGGCGTCAACCCGCAACACCCGTCCTTCGATGCGACCGTTCAAGTCAGCCAGTCGCATGATTTCATTGAACACCGTGGTGGCCGAAACGTCTCGGAAGCTGACGGTGACGATGGGGGGATTCTCCACCACTTCGGGGTGGAGCAGGAGGTCCATATTGGTCTGCTGGGCCAAGGCGCGCAGCAGGTGACGAACGTCGGCCTTGTCCATCTCCAGGGAGATTTTGATGTCATCCATGGGATTGTAAGTGGGCATGACCGGCGGGGGCGGGGGAGGCAGGGGGGCTTTCGCCTCCAGATCCCGCAGGTGCTGCATATCGTCCGCCATCTTGTCGGAACCAGAGACCACCTTGCCTTTCAGTCCCCGGTTGGGTGCCGAACTGGCCAGGTTATTGACGTCCTTGACGATTTCGCTGTTCCAGTCGGAGGCGTACTGGGCGTCTTTCATCACCTCTTTGTGGGCGCGCTCCGCCGTGGACAGAACCGTTTCTTCTTTGCCGGGGGGGTCCGGATTCGGCGTGGCGCCGCAACCTGTCAACAAGCCGGCGGTAACCAAGGCGGACAACGCTTTATAGGGGAAAATCATCTTAGCCGAATCCTTGTGTGGCTTGAGGAACCCGGAACATGGCGTCTGTGGATGAAACACGAACCCGGATCTCGACGCGCAGGCGCCTTCTGGGGTCGCGGAACTTCAATTTTGATCGTGTGATGGTCCGGGCGGTCGATTTTTAGCGACGCGCCCCCTTGAGTCCATCCATGTCGGCGGTGTGCGATCCTCCCAATCCAGACCCAAATCTCCACCCATTTTCCAGGAATTCACGGTATCCGGAAAGGGACGGAATGCAAAAAAATTGAGGATGCAGGCTTGGTTAACCCAGCAAGTATCGTGCCGTTTTCTGTTTTTGCCCGGATCGCGACATTTGAATGGTGGTAAGGATGGGGGTAAGCCCCTGATAAGAAATAACGGGGTGCATGGCGCAATCGGCACCAGTCGCCCTCAAATGGTTCCAATCGCCTCGCGTTATCCCCCCAACAGCCTGCGGATTCTGGTTCTTCCTGTTGAAAACGTTCGGATCGCGGAGCGCCTGAGTTCCGTGAGGCAGAGCGACGGGACGCTTGAGGCCGGAGTCAAATGGCGCGGGGAGGAGCGTCACGAGATCCCGACTCTGCAAAGATTGGCCCTTCATGCGTCGGAGAAAAAAAGATGGACGATCCCACGAATATACTGAGCCTAAACTCTACCATCATGAACTAAAACGTCCTGGATAGTCCACTTTTTTTTTGCATTTGTCCTCGACCTCCCCCCTTGTCGGGGGACAAGGGGGGAGGTCGGGCATGGGCGATCCATGGATTGGAGAGGGGAGGTGCGCAACGCTCACTCGGATTTTTCCGGCTTGGGCTTGGCCAAGGCGGCCAATTTAAGATGCAACTCTTGCAACTGACCGGGATCCACGGGGGAGGGGGCCTGGGTGAGCAGGCAGGAGCCTTTTTGCGTTTTGGGAAAGGCGATGACGTCGCGGATGGATTCCATGCCCAGCATGATGGCCATCAGCCGGTCCAACCCCAGGGCGAGTCCGCCATGGGGCGGGGCACCGTATTCCAGCGCCTTGATCAGGAAGCCGAATTTCTCTTCGGCCTCTTCCGGTCCGATGCGCAGCAGTTCCAGCATGCGCTTTTGCAGTTCCGAGCGATGGATGCGGATGGAGCCGCCGCCGATCTCCGTGCCGTTGAGCACCAAATCGTAGGCCTGGGCTTTCACCGTGTCGACGATGGAGCCGTCTTCCGCCGCCGCGTTGTCCATGCACAGGGCCAGATCCTCGCGGCGGGGGGAGGTGAAGGGGTGATGCACCGCGTTGTAACGCTTGGCCTCCGGATCCCACTCCAACAGGGGGAAGTCGGTCACCCAGGCGAAGGCGAAGGGGGTTGGGTCCATCAACCCCAGATCCTGTCCCACCTTGACCCGCAGCCGCCCCAGGGATTCGTTGACCACCCCCGCCTTGTCGGCGGCGAAAAAGATGAGGTCGCCGGTTTGCGCCCCGGTGAGGGTTTGAATCGCCTCTTTTTCCTCGGGTGTGAAAAATTTGACGATGGGGGACTGCCAACCTTCCGACTGCCAGGGGGCGTTGAGCTTGATCCACGCCAAACCCTTGGCACCATAAATGGCCACATAGGCGGTGTAGTCATCGATCTGCTTGCGGGTAAGGGCGGCCCCGCCGGGAACTCGCAACGCCTTGATCATGCCTCGCTCGGCCCCGTAACCCTTGCGCTGGACCGCGTCGGCGAAGACCTTGAATCCGGTTTGGCGCAGGGCTTCGGTGAGTTCGGTGAGTTCCATTTGCACCCGCAGATCGGGGGCGTCCCGCCCGAAGCGGTCCATGGCCTCGGCGTAGGGGATGCGGGGCGCGGGGAAGGGCAGGTCGACGCCCAGCACCGCCTTGAAGGCGGCGGCGACGATCCCCTCGGTGATGGCCATCACGTCCTCGGTTTCGACGAAGGACATCTCCAGATCGATCTGGGTGAACTCCGGTTGCCGGTCGGCGCGCAGATCTTCGTCGCGGAAGCAGCGCACGATTTGAAAATAGCGATCAAAGCCCGAAATCATGAGCAGCTGCTTGAACAACTGGGGCGACTGGGGCAGGGCGTAAAACTGGCCCGGATTGATGCGGGAGGGAACCAGGAAGTCCCGCGCCCCTTCCGGGGTGCTGCGGGTGAGCATGGGGGTTTCCACTTCCAGGAAGCCGTTTTCGTCGAGAAAGCGGCGGGTGGCCTGCATCGCCCGGTGGCGGGCTTGCATGGCGCGCTGCATGGGGGGGCGGCGCAGATCGAGAAAACGCCACGCCAGCCGGATGTTTTCCGCCACCTCCTCGTCCAACTGGAAGGGGAGGGGCTTGGAGGCGGCCAACACCTCCAGTTGCCGGGCGATGACCTCCACCCGACCGGTTTCCATGTTGGGATTGATGGTTTCCGGGGAGCGGAGGGCCACGTCGCCCACCACGCGCAGGACGAATTCGCTGCGCACCTGGTGGGCGTCGGCGTGGATCTCCGGGGCGTGTTCGGGGCTGAAGACCACTTGCACCACGCCGCCGCGGTCGCGCAGATCGACGAAGATCACCCCGCCATGGTCGCGGCGCCGGAAGACCCAGCCGCACAATACCACCTTTTGGCCGGCCAGTGATTCGTTGACATCGATGCAATAATGGGTGCGCTTCATGACCAGGGCTTCCTTTTCCTCATGGACCCGCTGGCGAGGCGGGTTTCCTTCCGAATGCCATACGGGCGATGCGATGCGAACGCGCCGCCCCGGCCATGGTGGGGCGTTCCGGCTCAGTTGGAAACGGGGGGAGCGGTCTCGTCCGCCTCGGCGGCGGGCTCTTCCTCGTCATCGTCCAGGGAGCGCTGGTTGCGGGCCCGATCCAGGGCGTCGGCGAGCAACTGCTCCATGTACTGCTGCTCCTGCTCCCGGAAGTGATGGGAGAGGCTTTGGGCCTTTTCGTAGCTGGCGGTCGCCTGCTCGTATTGGTCCAGGGTGTGGTGCAGCAACCCCTTGAGATAGTGGTTGAAGGGGTTGTCCGGGGCACCCTCGATGGCCGTGTCGACCCAGGTTTCGCCGTTGTCCGGATCCCCTTGATCGATGTAGAAGGCCGCCAGCTTTTGCGCCGCCTGCCAGGGTTCGATGGCGTGGCGGTCGTCGTATTCGTCCAGCAGGAACTCCTCCGCCTCCTTGGCCCGGTCCGCCTCCACCAGCCATTCGGCGTAGCGGGCGATCCAGTAGTCAAACAGCAGATGGGGGTCGTCCCGGGGGCCGTCGAGGGCGGTCTTGAGGGCGACGAGGGCGTTGTCCAACCGTTCGTGCTGATGCCACACCGCCGCCATTTCGGTCAGGGCCAGTTCGCTGGCCTTGTTCAGGGGGACTTTTTCCAACTCCTGGGGCGGCATGTTGTGGATCAGGGTGGCCACCGCCGAGGCTCGGATGGCCGGGGTGGGGGGGCCCAGCTTCCACGCCACCTGCTCGGCCTGGTCGATGTGGCACTGCTTGAATTTTTTCCCCGAGCCGCAGGGGCACAGGTCGTTACGGCCGATTTGCGGCGCGGGGATGCTGCGCGGCGGCTTGGATTGGAAGCCGTTTTCGATGCGGGGGGCCATGTCTCGCAGCTTCTCGGCGAAATGGCGATACCACATGGCGAAGGGATGGTCCGCCAGGGGCTGGTCGCCAGCCAGCCAGGCCGCCAACTTTTCCAAATCCGGTTCCATGGCCGCCCGCACCAGGGCTTCCACGTAGACGGCGGGATTGTTCAGATCCTTGGCTTGTTGAGCGCTCACGGTCGTAGGGATCCTTTCCAGGCTGGACGGCATCGTCACAAAACAGATAATATTAGAGGATGGATTGGCATTGCGCCAGAGTTGGCCGCACGAGATCGTCACGATCCCCGCCATTCTCCCCTCATTCGCCGGAAGGTTCCCGTTTCCATGACCATGCGCACCCGTTTTGCCCCCTCGCCCACCGGATTTTTGCACATCGGGGGGGCGCGCACCGCCCTGTTCAACCATCTGCACACCCGCCGACACGGCGGAACCACGCTGCTGCGGGTGGAAGACACCGACCGGGAGCGTTCCACCGAGGCGGCCACCCAGGCCATTTTGGAAGGTTTGGCCTGGCTGGGGCTGTCGCCGGACGAGGGGCCGTATTTTCAGTCGGATTTCACCCAACGCCATTTGGACGCGGCGTGGCGGCTGGTGGAAGAGGGCAAGGCCTACCGCTGCACCTGCTCCAAGGAGGAGGTGGACGCCTTGCGGGAGGAGCAGCGGGCGAGTAAGGACAAGCCTCGCTACGATGGGCGGTGTCGCGACCGGACGGACCATCCCGAGGGGACGCCCTTCGTCCTCCGCTTCCGCCTGGACGCCGTCGGCGAGACGGTGTGGCATGACATGATCCAGGGGACCATCCGTTATCCCAACGACGAGATGGACGACCTGATCCTGGTCCGCTCCGACGGCAGCCCGACCTATAATCTGGCGGTGGTGGTGGACGACCACGCCATGGGGATCACCCACGTGATCCGGGGGAGCGATCACCTGAGCAACACACCCCGGCAGCTCGCCCTGTTCCGCGCCTTCGGCTGGGAGCCGCCGATCTACGGCCACATGCCGCTGCTCCATGGGACCGATGGGGCCAAGCTCTCCAAGCGTCACGGGGCGGTGTCGGTGCTGCAATACCGGGAGGAGGGGTTTCTTCCCGAGGCGGTGAACAACTATCTGGCACGCCTGGGGTGGTCCCACGGCGATCAGGAATTTTTTACCATGGAAGAGTTGGAGCGGCTGTTCGATGTTACCGAGGTGGGCAAGTCGGCGTCGGTGTTCAACGCCTCCAAGCTGGAGTGGCTCAACACCCAACACATGAAGAGCCTGGATCCGGCCCGGCTGGCCCCCGAGTTGGTCTATCACCTGAAGGCCCTGGGGGTGGTTCAGCCCGATCCGGCCCTGGCGGCGGCGATCATTCCCACCCTGCGGGATCGGGCCAAAACCTTTCGCGAGATGGCTGACAAGGCCCGCTTCTATTTTATGGAGAGCGTCGAGCCCTACCTGCCCAAGGCGGTGGACAAACATTTCCAGCCGGAGATGGTGGAACCCTTCACCCAGTGGGTGGAGCGCCTCGCCGCCGTCCCTCTCTGGGAGCCTGCGGCGCTGGAGGCGGAATTCAACGCGGTGCTGGAAGCCACCGGCGCGGCCAAGGGCAAGCTGGCTCAGGTGGCCCGAGTCGCCCTGGCGGGCAGCGATGTCTCCCCCGGAATTTTCGAGGTGATGGGGGTTCTGGGTCGGGAACGCGCCCTGCGCCGACTCTCTCGGGGGTTGGAAATTCTCCGTCAACACGTCGGGGCGTGATTCCGGGCTTGACTCCCTCGCTCCAAAGGGAGTAAAAGAGCGGTTTCCTTTTGGCGGATCGTTCAACGGTAGGACAGCGGACTCTGACTCCGTCAATCTAGGTTCGAATCCTAGTCCGCCAGCCAAGCGAAAAAATCAGAAAGGCCTCCATCGTTTCCGGTGGAGGCCTTTTTTGTTGTGCGCCCGGCAGGGCGCACATAGAGTGATTCCAAATCAGTTTCGCACATTACCAGCTAGAGCAGTTTCAATTGAAATTTACACATGCGGAGATTGCAGATGCAAGGAACCCATGCCCAAAATGAACCGTCCTTCCCGCGAAGGACGTTTTCGTGGTTGAGGAGTTGGTTGCATCACGAGTTGGTTGCATCACCCAGGCGCTGCTTGACGCCATGGGCTAGTTTGAATTGGAAAGGCCGTCGTACAGAGTTTTTCACATCTTGTTCAGCAACGCCCGCACCTTCTTGACCAGGGGAAAGCCGCTGAAGAGCAATCCCCACTGCTGAAACCACGGGGAGTGTTCCAGCCGTTCCGCCACCCCCTTCTCCTTGAGCAAGGGGCGATCCACCCCCAGCAGCAGCGGGGGAGGGGGCTCCTCCGGGCGATGTTTTGCCCAGTGGTCCAGTCGCTCCAGGCGGTGTTCCAGCGCCCCCCGATGCCAGGGGTGGAACAACTCCAGATGGACCTCCCGCCCGTCCTCTCGACGAAAGGTGAAATCCGGCGTCACGATCTCCTGATCCCCCAGATCCAGCAACACCGCCTCTTCCACCGCCCGCCACATCGGCTCCTCATGGTGCAGCGCGGCGAGAAATCCCTGAAACTCCTCCGGAATGTAGGCGCTGGTGCGGCTGAAGTGGGAGACCAGGCCGGACTCGTGATTCAGGACGAGGCGAGCCGGGCGATGGGCGGGCATGTGGATCTCCGCCTCCACCTCCCAACGCGGAAAGGCGCAGACCGCCGGAAGAATGGAGGCCAGCTTCAGACCGTATTTTTGCGTTTGATGCAGCAGGCTCATGGGGCCGTCCAGGGTCAAGGCGTAGCGCCCCGGCTGGGGGTTGCGGACCAGGGCCAGGAGCTGGAAAAAACGCAAATGACGGAAAAACGCCCGCAGATGACCCGGATCCGGATTTTGGATCTCCACCGCCATCTCCCCGGCCCAGAAGAACAATCCTTGGGCCTGGGCCATGTTGTAGCGATGCAGCAGCCGCTCCGGCGACAGGGGGCGGAAGGATTCCAGGGGTTGGCGGTCCGGCAGGTCGGCGTGGAGTTGGCGGGAGAGTTCGTCGGCGGGGGTGGAGAGGGCCGCGCCCACCCCCTCCCGGTACTCCTCCAGCGAGGCGTAGCGGCCCTCCCGCAACTGGCGGGCGGCCAGGGCGAAGACCTTCCAGCGCAGCTCCGAGGCCTCCCCCGCCTCCTTGCGAAAGGCGCAGCGATCCAGCAGCAGCTTGTACAACCCCTTGGCGATGAGGGGGCTGCGATGGCTGTTGATCAGGGGGGCGGCGGACTCCTCCAGATCTTCCCGACTCTCCCCCTCCCCGGCGGCGAAAAGGGCGATCAACTCCTCGGCCAGGGCCAGATTGAGCCGGTTTTCCCCGTCGATGAAACGGGGGCGGATCTTGCCCTCCCGAAGGTCGAAGCGGAGCAGCTCCTTGGTCAGCACGACGGGGGCTCCAGCCAGCGGCTCAGCCACGCCCCCTGTCCGGCGGGGGAGAGGGAGAGTCCGGCGGGGGTCAGGCGGTCCCAGCGCGCCGCCTCCAGGGGGCTCCCGCCGTGTTCCGTCACCCGGGCGAAGGCGACCGCCGCCTCCAACAGCGCCGCTTCCAGGGCGTCGCGCCGTTTTTTTCCCGGTTCCGCCTTGGCCAGGCGCTTTTCCACCTCGGGATGGGTGAGCAGGGCGGTTTCCAGCATCACCAACAGCAGGACCAAATCTCGCACCCCTTCCCCCGTCGCGTCGGGGGGATGGGCCAGCAGCCGGTTGCGGGCGTAACGCATGAGCCAGGGCGAGATCCCCCCTGGCAGGTGTTGGGCCGCCAGGCGTCGTCCCGTTTGCAGGCGCTCCAGCCACCCCTGTTGTGGGGCCTTCTTTCGTTTAGGGTGGACCCGGGGCTCCAGGGCTTGCCAGAGCAACGCCAACTCCAGGGGGGGGGCGTTCCTCCGGGGGGGTGGG
>JADGAP010000044.1:0-2985 GCA_015231965.1 Magnetococcales bacterium
GCATCGGGATCCTGTGAGGAGTTCGCCATGAGCGAAACGATCAAAGAGAGAAAACGGCAGGCCGTCACGGCCAAATATCAGGAGGATCCCGACTTCCCGCGGGAGATCCTCATCGACATCACCTCCCACTGTGATCACAGTTGCGCCTTCTGCGCCAATTCCAAGCTGCCCAAGCGCCGCGCCATGGACCCCGAGCTGGTGGTTCGGGTGTTGCACGAAGCCTATGAAAACGGCACTCGCGACGTGGGTCTCTACGCCACCGGCGAGCCTTTTCTGGTCAAGCGGCTGCCCGAATACGTGGCCCTGGCCAAAAGCATCGGCTACGAATACATCTATCTGACCACCAACGGCGCCACCGCCCGTCCCGAACGGGCCAAGGCGGTGATCGACGCCGGGTTGAACAGCATCAAGTTCTCCATGCACGGCGGCACCCGCGAGACCTACAAAGCCGTCCACGGCAAGGACGACTTCGACAAGGTCATGGCCAACCTGAAGTGGGTCTCCGAGTACCGGCAAAGCGCGGGTCTGAATTTTCGCATCTACGTCACCATGGTGATCAACGATCGCAACCGCCACGAAGTGGAGCTGCTGCGTTCCCTGGTCACCCCTTACATCGACGAGTGGGATCCCCATCTGCTGACCAACGCCTGCGGCACCATGCCGGAAAACAACGACCTCGGCCACATCGAGCCGGAAAACATCCGGGGGCGCACCAAGAGCAACGTCTGCTTCCAGCCCTTCAAGAGCTTCACCGTCACCCCCGAAGGCTTTCTTTCGGCCTGTGTGCTGGATTACCAGGCCCATCTGCTGGTGGCCGACCTCAACAAGCTCTCCCTCAAGGAGGCCTGGAACTGTCCCGAATACCGGCGGTTCCGCCGCTTGCACATGTCCGGCAACGTCAAGGATATCATCTGCCAGAACTGCATCTACAACACCAACGTACCCGTTTCCCCTCTGGTACCCGAACTGACCGCCCTGGTGACCCGAACCGGTGGCGAAGAGCCGGACGCCTGAGTTCTTGAGGAGATCATCGCCGTGGATCAGAAGCTGAAAGCGGATATCGAAGCATCCTATCGCTTCCTGAAAGAGTACGAGGAGAATCTCAACCGCAACAGCTACGGCGATTGGGAAGCCCGTTTCCATTCCGAAACCGAACGGCTGGTGGACAAGCTCACCGGGCAGTTGCGCGTCGAGAGTTTCGAGAATTTTCGCGGCAATCCCGTCTTCGTGGCGGATCGGCCCAACGCCCGCTTCCGCTCTTTCCACAGCACCGATCCCCTCTACCGCTTTCTGCTGCGGGAGGTGCTTTACCGCATTCACGGCGACCGGCGCGGCCATGTGCAGGAGATGCTCGACGTCTTCAACACCGTTGCGGAAATGGGATTTCTCGACCTGTTGAAAAAATATCCCAGCCCGCAGGTCGGCAACCCGCTGAACTGGAACCATCAGGGCCACTCCCTGACCAATCGTTACGTGCGCCACATCTTCAACCTGGGCATGTTCAAAAAGTATCTGGAAAAACAACTGCCGACGGACTATGTGCATCTCGATCTGGGTTCGGCCTACGGACCCTTTTCCGGTGTGCTGAAGATGGACAACCCCAACGGCCATCATGTGCTGGTGGATCTGCCGGGGCAGCTTCTCATGGCCCACTACTATCTGGCCAGCCTCTTCCCCAACGCGCGCATCGCCGATTTCGCCACCGTCGGCAAGGCCGGCAAGATCGACGCCGCCTTCATCAAACAGTACGATTTCGTCCTGCTGCCCACCACCCTCTACGACCGTTTGAGCGGAGGCATCGACCTGGTCAGCAACTTCGCCAGCCTTTCGGAGATGGGCCGGGAGTGGTTCGAACAGTACATCCGATCGGAGCCTTTCAAAAAGGCCCCCTTCCTCTTCACCATGAACCGCTACGACGCCTATCCCACCTATTCCAACGACATCACCATCCTGGATTACCCCCTTCAGGATTATCAGAAAATATTCATGCGCACCTGTCCCTTCGTGAAGCAGTATTATGCGGGCTTCCTCTACTTCTTCAAAAAGACGGTGCGGTATCCTTCGGAGTTTTTCCTCTTCATCGGCAAGAGGAAATAGCCAACAAAACCGGTTTCAGGAGGGCATGGCATGCGTGTCGATGCACGGTTATCCACCGTCGATCTGGAGCATTTGACCTCCTCCCAACTGGGCGCACAGGGTATTTACCAACGTTATCTGGAGCTGTTGCAGCAGGATATCGCCACCTTTTTCGCCACCGATGAATCGCTGATCAGCGTTCCCTGTCCGGGCTGCGGCGGATCCGAGCGGCAGGAGGCATACCTCAAAATGGGGCTGCGGCTGTGCCGCTGTGATGCCTGTCAATCGCTGTACGTCAATCCCCGCCCTTCGCCTGCCGCCCTGGATCGCTTTTACGAGTTGTCCCCCGCTTGTCGTCATTGGCGCAAGGAGAGTTTCAACCTTCCGGCGGAGAACAAACGCCATCTGCGTCAACCCCGGGTGGGCTGGGTGGCGGAGTTGCTGGACACCCTGGAGTTCACTCCCAAGCTTCTGTTGGATTACGAAAGTAAGTCCCCCTATCTGCTCTCCTGTTTCGCCAGGGAGTTGGGTTTGGATCGGCTTTACACCTTGCGGCCCCGGCTTTTCGAGTGGCAGCACCTGTTGCCGGAGGGGGTGGCGGTAGCCCAGGAGAACAATCTGCCGAATCAAATCGATGTGATCACGGCCTTCGACACCCTGGAACGGCTGAGTGACTGCGATGCCTTGTTCCAGTTCGCCACCCGGCGACTGCGTCCCGACGGGTTTCTCTTTCTGACCACCTCGACCTGCAGTGGTTTCGAGTATCAGGTGTTGGGGGAGCAGGCCTTCAATCTCAATCCGATCAATCGCATGAACCTCTTCTCCATCGAGGCCCTGACCCAGCGGGTCAACGCAGCGGGCTTCGAAATCATCGAGTTCTCCACGCCGGGCCGACTGGATGTCGAAGTG
>JADGAP010000044.1:3085-22895 GCA_015231965.1 Magnetococcales bacterium
AGCGGGCTTCGAAATCATCGAGTTCTCCACGCCGGGCCGACTGGATGTCGAAGTGGTGCGCAACGCCGCACTGAAAGATCCCCAGGCGGTGGATCCCTTCCTGAGCTATCTGTTCCGGGCCAAAGGCGAAGCGGCTTGGGACGGTTTGCAGATCTTTCTGCAGACCAATCTGCTGAGTTCGTATGTGCGCATTGCGGCGAGGAAGAGATAAAATCTTCTTTTCAATATTTAATCTTTTAATTATCAAAAAAAGAAAATGTTCTGTCCGTTGACGTGTCTGTCGAATAGAATTCCCTCGCCCTCAGCGATAAGGGATCCTATCTATTCTAAAAAGTATGATAAACTTTGAGACATTCCAAACCAGGAGGTATGGTGAGGAGGGATGGTGAAGCCACTGGCCTCGCCTCTTCCTTCAGAGTCCAGGCTATAATCTTGCTATATTTAACTCGTGGAGTTATTCTGGTCCTGTGATCAAAAGCATTCGCTGTAAAGACACCGAGAGAGTGTTTCGTGGGCAGACTTCGAAACGGTTTCCACAGGATCTTTTGAAACGAGCCAAGATGCGCCTGGACCGACTCGATGCGGCTTCGGTACTCGACGACCTGCGCGTTCCCCCCTCCCACCACCTTGAGGCCTTACAGGGGGATCGTCTGGGGCAGCACAGCATTCGCATCAACGACCAGTGGCGCATCTGCTTTGTCTGGTCGGACGGTGGCGCACACGACGTGGAGATCGTGGATTACCATTGAGGAAACAAACCATGAACGACCTTCCACCCATCCATCCGGGAGAACACCTCGCCGAGTTCCTGGAAGAGTTCCACATCTCCCAGTGTCGTCTGGCCAAGGAGATCAGCGTGCCGCCACAACGGGTGAACGAGATCATCCACGGCAAACGCTGCATTTCAGCCGACACGGCTTTGCGTCTTGGCCGCTTCTTCGGAACATCTCCCGAATTCTGGATGAACCTGCAATCCCGTTATGCCCTGGAGTCGGAGCGGGAACGTTTGGCAAACGACCTGAGCCGGATCCATTCCGTCCAGGAGATACGCCAGACCGCTTTGGCAGTTTGATGGTTGTTACCTGTAACGTGATTTAACTCTACTGTTTCGTTTCAAACACAGAATCAGGGAGGTAGCAAGACATGAACTCAACGCCTTCGATTGAAGATTCTTTTCATATTGCCAAGCTCATGCTGTTTAATGTGAGACTTCTTAATGATTTTAAGCATAAACGAGGAAATAAAGTCGTAAACGATACAATATTAGCTAGAGCAAGAAATGATAATATTGAGCTGCCGATCCACTTGATACACCAAGGCACATTTCTCAGTATATCTCTCGCCCTTGTCTGGCTACTGGAACATATTAGAAGGGAAAATATTAGTGACAGAATAATAAAGAGAATGGAGGAGCTAAAAACAAACAAGGAAACTGTATTCTCCGAAATTCAGATTAAGAAAATACAAGGCGAACGCGACGAAAAGTCTCTTTCCGTAGTCTTGAGACTCATTCGAAACGCAGTAAGTCATGGCAAAGCAACTTTTTCGGATAAGATAATATTGTTTAGTGACATAGACACAAGAAAAAAGGAGACAGAAGAAACGGTTTTAGAACTTTCATGGAAAAGTGTTGGCTTATTGATCGAACTGATGATTGCTGCTGTTAACGAACACCTATACAAAGATATATACCCGGAGCACTTCCCTAACAATCCTTAAATTGTATATAATCGCGACTTCAGATCAGCTCGGCTGTGGAAAAAAGCAACCGAAGCGGACTCCGAAAAAACAACAGCTATGAATATACATGGGCTTTTTGTAATCCTAAACGGGAAATATGGCCATTTATGAGCAAATATAAATCCTATTGGTTGTTTGTTGACCGAGAGTGGACCCGCTCTTGGAACATCCTTTTTAGCAATAAAGCCCAAAAAAAAATATTACCTTTAGGTATGCTAACCTACAGAGGAACAAATATGTCTAACGGCGTTACCATGGACCTGTCGGGGAAATAATCCTCCCGGCCCCTTTATGGGTAGAAAAATCACGAATTCTAAGATGGGAGCGGATTAAATATCCAAAAAAAGGAAATGTTATGTCCGTTGACGTGTATATTGATAAATCTTATGACATCATTCCAAATCAACCGGTGAAGCGCACTCACTCCAGCCATCTCCCAGATGGAGAGGGAGCAAGTCAACGGCCTGCGGAACACGGGCTGTGTCTTGCTGGTTCGTTCAAGGATGGGGAGGATGAGGCCCTCCCCTGGCCCCCTCCCGCCGGGTCGAAGCTTGGACGACCTTTGGCGCGGGATCGATGTTATGTTTTCTTTTCTTGAGGCTTCGACCCGGCAAAGGATAAAGGCAAAGCCCTGAGGGGGCAGCGGAGCTCCCCCTCAGACTCCCCCAACCCTTTTTGATACTTAAAGAACTACTTCAGCAGCTGGGCCAGGTTGCCCGACTCCCTTATGGGGATCCGCCCGTCCGGGCCTGGCGGGCCCGCCTGTTTGACCAGCTCCCCGAGCCGGCTCCGCGCATCCCGCGCCGCCATGCCACCCTCCACCCGATAGATCCCCTGCCCATCCACCTCGACCGTCACCTGCAAATCCAACGGGCTCTCCTTGTCCTTCACCCGCACCCGCACCCCACCGCCTTCGCGATCGCCCAGTTCCGCGACAAAGGAGCCCAACTCCCCACCAATGAAGGTCGGCAAACGCAACTGCTCCACCTCCACCCTACCCTTGCCCGAACGCGGCATCCCGTTGAGGTCCAAGCGCAACTGCTCGACCCGGCCATCCACGAGGCCCGCTTCCGCCGGCAGATTCGGCAGACGCACCTTGGACAAATCGGCATTGAGCAGCAGATCCCGCAACACCACTCCGGCCCACGGCGACCAGCCCGCCTCCCCTTCCCCGTGCCAGTTGTCCCGACCCGTGGAAAATGCGACGGCCACCGTTCCGCGCAACAACGACAACGCTTTGAAGTCCCAGGAGAGTTTTGGAATTTCGATGCCTTCCGGGGCGGTCACTCGCGCCACATGACCCGACCAAATCGTGCCCGAGACCCCGTGCAGGCGTATCGGGGTCATTTGGCTCACGGGGCCGGTCAGCACGTTGGCCGGGATGCCTGCCAGCAGGAAAAAAACGAAGCAGCCCAGTCCGAGCAGCCAGAAGGCCAATCTGTTCATGCCCCGCCAGCCTGACGCAGCACCACGCGGGCTTTGACCCGGCCCGGAGTCTCTTCGCCTTCCACCTGGGACTGATAAACCTCCACGCCGAATTCCTGCATCAGCCGGTCGAGCCAGGCGGCGAGGCGGTCGAAGGAGGCGCCTTCCAGCCAGAGACGCACCTTGTCGGTTCCTTCGGGTTCGACCCGTTTCAGGGCGTCACCCAGGCCCTGATCACGCACCGTGCGATCGGCCAGGGTGGCCAGGGAGGTTCCGGCGGGCATTTGGCCCACTGCGCCGCCTTGGGAGCGGGCTACGGCGACTTCCGCCGCCTTGCTTTCCATCCAGGCCAGTTGTTCGGCCAGCAGGGTGGCGCGATCGCGTTCCCGTTGGCCGAATTCCGCCAGGGGCAGAACCGCGCCGAACAGGAGCAGAAGGAGGGAGAGCGCGGCCATGCCCCAGACCAGGAAACGGCGTTCCCGGGGAGCCATGTTGGCGGTCAGACGCAGCCAGAGTTCTGAGATCCAAGCGACCATAAATCTGTGCCTTGCCAAAAAATACGGGGGTCCGGGGGGGATTATCCCCCTCCAGGGCAGCACCCTGAAACGAAATACGGGGGTCCGGGGGGGATTATCCCCCCCGGCGGGTCCAGGGCAGCGCCCTGGGACTCTTCCTTTTGCCGTTGACCTTCCAACCCCATGGGGTCCAGGGGGCACCCCTGGAACTTTCGCCGTTGACCTTCCGACCTCATGGGGTCCAGGGAGCACCCCCGGGACTTGTCCATGTGCCGTCGACACCTCCGAGCCAATTGCTGAACGATAAAGCAATACCCGGATATATCTTAACAAAAAGTCAAAGGACAGAACATTTCCTTTTTTTGATACTTAAAAGATAACATATTGAAAGTCAAAAAATGTAAAACATGTTCCCGCAAAGACTCAGCGCTGCACCCGCAACTGACCGACCACGCCATGGTCCTGTTTCACGGCGGAGGAGACCTCCACCCGCAACCCGTGGCGGGAACTCATCAGACTTTTCACCCGGTCCAGTTTCTGGAAATCACCCACTTCCAGGAAAAGATCCAGGGCGTTGTTCTGATAGGCCAAACGTTTCAGACTCACACCGCCGACCTCCTTCAGCACCGTTCCGGAAAGGGTCAACAGGGGCAGAAAACCGCTGCCTCCCTTGCCCGATTGCATGGCGGTGAGTTTCTGCTCCATCTGCAGGCGGGGATTCACCACTTTCGAGCCGGGAAAAGCCTGCAAATAGACCTGCCCCATCCGCTCTTCCAAAGCATCGGCGCGATGCCCCTGCCACAGGCCCTCCACCGCCCAACCACCGGCGGCCAGCAGCAGCCAGGCGGTCAGCAGCAGCATGGTGCCCCGGAAGGGACTCGACTTCCAGGCCCACTCCCGCCGGGTTTTCCAGTTGCCCTGCAAGAGATCCACCGCCCATTCGCCCTGCTGCAGAGAGGGCAACAGCAGACGTCGGGCCTCCGCCGGGGTCTCCTCGACCGTCAGAGTCAAACCGTGTTCCTGAAGCCAGGCGGGATCCAACACCGCCACCATGGCCAGTCGTCCGCCGGGAATGGCATCCCAAACCCGCACCCGTTCCGGGCGGGCCTGATCCTCGCGACGCAACGCCGCCGAGAGATAAAGCAACAGGTTCTCCGGCTCCACACCGAAGCCTTCGTGCCAGCCGGTACGCACCAGACAGCCTTCGGGGGTCAGCAGAATCGACCAGCATCCCGCCTCCCAAGGCAGCAACTCCGCTTCGCCGACCAGGGCCACCGGCACCACGCCGGCTTCCGTCAGCAGCGCCATCCAATGAGCCATGCGGCTGCCCGCCACCACCGCCACGGGCCACAAACCACCCTTCTCCTTCTGTCCCAGCGCCACATGCAACGCCTCCAGAGGAGCGGCCAACTGCTCCTCCAGCATGTAGGGCACGGCCTTTTCCAGATTGCGACGTGAGGTCTGCATGGCGGCGATGCCGGTACTCAACACCTCTTCCGCCGGAGCCACGGCCACCACGCGACGCCCTTTGGCCGCATGCGCCAGCTCCACGGGCGTGCCGCTGCCCTCCAGCCCCTCGCCGTCCCGCCAGATCAGCCGATTGCTCTCATCCGCCGGCAGCCATACACCCAATGCATCCGCCATCCTCAGGCTTCCCCATGCAAACAGCAAGCGATTGTCACCAGAGCCCTGAATCCTTTGACTTTCAATATTTTATTTTTTAAGTATCAAAAAAAGGAAATGTTCTGTCTTTTGACTTTTCCTTTTTAATAACCGTCTCCCGCTGCTTCATCGTTCTGCAATATTATCACAATATAGACACGTCAAAGGATAGAACATTTCCTTTTTTTGATACTTAAAAAATAACATATTGAAAGTCAAAGGATTTCGCCCTCTTCCCGCATCCGCACGGTCGCCCCGGCCACCCCGCGTTGCAGATAGACCCGACTGACGAAGAGGGTGCGCCCCATGCGAACCCGCACCAGCCCCAGAAAATGGTTGCTCAACAAGGTTAACCCCTGGGGCAGAATCTGAAAACGCTCCAAGGCCGGAAGGGTGGTGAATTCCACCAGATCCTGGAATCCATCCCGTCCCCGCGCCAGCACCACCTCTTCCGCCGCCCCGCGCGTCATCTCGGGGGAGAGGGCCATGATCACCTCCAACGGGGCGGTGTTCACGTTGATCGGCGTCACCTCCGGCAGTGCGGCCACGAAGGGAGCGAGTTTGCGATAGATCCGTTCGTCAATCCCCTTCACCTGCCGCAACTCCGTCACGCTGACAAAGGGCCGGTTGGCAGCGTGATAAGGCGGTCGCCGCGACAGATAGTCGAAATCCTCCGCACCGCCGTAGTTGTCCACCTCGCTGTCCGCATCGATCCAATCCGCCACCGCCGCCGCCAGTCCCGGCGAAACCCCCAGCACCGACAACAGCGTTTCGAAGCGTTCCATGGCCAACGCGGAGCGTTTGCCGTCCTGAATCAGGCTGTTGAGGTTGAAGCGGCCCTGCAGATCCTCCAACCCGCCGGAGAGGTAGCCCCCCTCCACCGGCAGATCGCGAATGGGCTGGGCCCAGTCGTCCCGCAGCGCGTCGGTCTTGGTGGCCGCGCCATCCCGTGCCAGCACGCCCTTGGCCCACATCTCCGCGCCGAGCGCCACCTGCATGGCCCGATCCCGTTCGATCAGACTGGTGGTGCGCCGCAGGTCGCGTTGCAGGTTCGCCGACATGGCCACCGCCGTCAGCGTGCCCAGGGCAACAACCAGCATCGCCGTCACCAACGCGGCGCCCCGCTGCCTAGGATAGGGGGAACAGCCGTTGCAGTACGCCAAAACCGCGCCTCTCCACCGTGAATTCGATGGCCCGGGGCAGCCGGGTCACCTGTCCGTCTTCCGGCGGCCAGCGATAGTGCCAGACACCTTTGTCGTCCAGAAAACGGATGACCAATCGCGACACCTCCTGCAGCAGGGGCTCCCCCCCGGAGAGGGTCTGCCCCGGCCCCATATCCATCACCGGCCAGTAGTAGCGCCGGATCAACCCCTCCCCCTGGGTGTAAACCACCCGCTGCAGCCCGGATCGGGCCATGCGGGTGGGATTGCCCCAGCCGGCACGGCTGAACTCCAGAAACCGCTCCACCCCGTCCTGACCCCGCAGCACCGGCTGCGCCACCCCGTCATCGTCCTTCACCGACCGGGGCAGCGCCTGCCGCAGATCCCGCTCCAGGATGGTGAAGGCCAACTGCACCTCGGACAGCATGTCGGAGTGGCGCTCCAGCTCCCCCCGCAGTTGCGTCAGGTTGGAGAGCCCCTGGTAGGCCATCACCGACATGACGGCGAAAATCGCCAGGGCGATCAGCAGTTCCAGCAGGGTGAAACCCCCTTGCCCGTGACCTCTCATGGCCGCCCCAGAAATCCGCTCAGGCGGGCCAGCGGGGTCTCGTTCCCCCGACGCCCGGCGTGGGGAACCACCTCCCGCACCTCCACCTCCACGCGACGCACCGTATCGTCCGGGGTCTGGGTCACCATGGTGCGCCAGGCCCAAAGCCGGTTGCCCATCTCCGCCTGTCCGCCGCCCGTCGCCCCCGGCGAGGGCCAGGCGCGGGTCACCTGCAGGCGGGTCAACTCGTTCATGGCCACCCAGTGGGCCAGGGTGCGATCCTGCAGATAGGTGAGCTGGTTGGCGGTGTGCCCCCCCGTCTGAATCATGGCCGCCAGCGCGATGGACAACACCGCCACCGCCACCAGCACCTCGATCAGGGTGAATCCCGCCTCCCGCTTCAACTGATGCGCCCCACGCTCATGTGCCCGAAGCCGTCCCCGCTCAGGCGATAGGGAACCTGGCCCGGAAAACGCCAGTCAAGTCGAAACGGCGTCATCTCCCCGCTGGAGTGGAAGACGATCTGGGGCGACAACCCCTCCCGCCGGTCGTTGACCCGCCCCGCAAGGCTGGCCGCCCGACCGTCCACCATCAGCGTCAACTGGAGGTTGTTCGGCAGCAGTCGCGCCTTGAGATGCTCCTCCTCCGCGCCCAACTCCAGCCACTCCCCCTCTTCGCCCAGGACCAGGAAACGGTAGCTCTCCATGGTCAGCGACAGCCCCAGATCCCGCACCGAAACGATGGCCTCCTCCCGGCCCAGCCGCATCAGGGCCTGCAGACGCCGCACCTCCGTCTCCGTGGTGCGCTCCGCGCCCACCAGCCCCGTGGACAAGACCGCCATGCCGCTCAGAATGCCGATGATGACCATCACCACCAGCAGTTCCAACAGGGTGAAACCGCTCCGGCGGGAAGCCGGTCCGCCCGGAATCATTCCAGATTCCAGTTGCCGAGATCGGCGTTGGGCCCTTCCCCGCCCTCACGTCCGTCCGCGCCCAGGGTGAAGATGTCGATGACGCCGTGGCTGCCGGGGCTCAGATACAGGTAAGGCCGGTTCCACGGATCTTTCGGCAGGCGGGGCACATAGCCCCCCTCTTTCCAGTTGGGCGCTTCGGGCGAGGAGTTGGGCCGCTTGATCAACGCCTCCAGCCCCTGATCCGTGGTGGGGTAGACGTAGTTGTCCAGCTTGTAGAGCTGCAGGGCGCTTTCGATGGCGCGCAGATCCTGTTTGGCCTTCACCACCCGCGCCTGGTCGGGCCGGTCCATGATCTTGGGCACCACCAAAGTGGCCAATACCGCCAGAATGACCACCACCACCATGATTTCGATCAGGGTGAAACCGCCTTCAAGGCGACGGGAAGGAGTGCGAACCATGGAGAAACCTCCGTAAAACAGCGTCATTTGGTAACGATTCAGCCCCCCGCATTGAGCGGCATCATCGCCTCATCGGCGAAAGGAAAAGTCCCAGGGGTACCCCCTGGACCCCATGGGGTTGGACGTCAACAGCTCAAGAAAAAGTCCCAGGGCGCTGCCCTGGACCCGTCGGGGGGGATAATCCCCCCCGAACCCCCGTTATGTCCAACAGATACGTCATTTGATCAACTGGTTGAGATCGAACACCGGCAGCAGAATCGCCACCACGATGGTCAGCACCAGGCCACCCATGAAGAGGATCAACAGCGGCTCCAGAATGCCGGCCAGGGCGGTGACCAGGGTTTCGACCTCCCGTTCCTGGATTTTCGCCCCCTGATCCAGCATGCCCGCCAGATTGCCGCTGGCCTCGCCGCTGGCGATCAGATGCACCACCATGGGCGAGAAGAGCCCCGAAACCTGCAACGCCTGATGGATGGAGCCCCCTTCCCGCACCTTGACCACCACCTCTTCCAGGGCCAGGCGCATGGGCACATGGTCCACCACGCGACCGGCGATGCGCAACCCCTCCAGCGCGGGCACGCCGCTGGCGGTCAGAATGGCCAGGGTGCGGGCGAATCGCGCGGTATTGGAACCCCGCACCAGCCGGGAGATCAGGGGCAGCTTCAGCAGAAAGCGATGCCAGATCAGACGCGGCCCCGGCCGGGTCAGCAGGAAGGCCAGAAACCACAGTCCCAACGCCATGATCAGCAGCGCCGCCAGGCCGAACTCCCGCAGAAAATTGCTCCAGGCGATCAGCACCCGGGTCAACCAGGGCAACTGCTGGTGGAAATCGTCGAAAACCTGCACCACCTGGGGCACCACGAAGGTCAGCATGGCCCCGGTGACCAGCAGGGCGAAGACCATGACGATGGCGGGGTAGAGCATGGCCAACATCACCTTCTGCCGCAGATGCTGCCCCACCTCCAGATGCTGCGCCAGCCGTTCCAGCACCTGATCCAACTGGCCGCTCTGCTCCCCGGCGGAGACGGTTTCGCGAAAAAGGTCGTTGAAGACCTTGGGGAAGCCCTCCAGGGAGGCGGCCAGGGAGTGGCCCTCCAGCACCCTGGAACGCACCGCCATGAGGATCGAGGCCAGGCTGCGGCGTTCCGTCTGCCGCGCCACCACCGCCAGCGACTCCTCCAAAGGGGTCGCGGCCTGCACCAGGGTGGCCAACTGGCGCACCGCCAGGGTCAGATCCCCCGGCGGCACCCGCTGCCCGCGTGCGGAGAAGGTCAGGGCCGAACCGGTCCCCTTCTTCTCTTTCACTTCGTCCACCGAAACGGGGGCCAGACTCAGCTCCCGCAGCCGGGAGCGGATGTAGGCGGCATCGCCCCCCTCCATGATGCCTTTGCGGGTTTTGCCCTTGGCGTCCAGCGCGGTATATTCGAAGGCGGGCACGGTCTAGTCCTCCCGGCTGACCCGCACCACCTCCTCCAGGGAGGTGATGCCGGACTTGACCAGACGCAACCCGTCGGCGCGCAGACTCAGGAAGTTGGCCCGCGCCTGGGCGGCGATCTCCTGCTCCCCCGCGCCGTCGTGGACCTTGGCCCGCAACGGATCATCCAGGACCAGCAGTTCGTAGATACCGGTACGCCCCGCGTAACCGCTGCCGCCGCAACGTTCGCAACTGCCGGGGCGGTAGATCAGCGGCGCCTCCTCCCGCACCCCGCCCAGCACCTCCAGATCCCCCGCCGAAGGGGCGTAGGCCACTTTGCAGTCGGGACAAAGCACCCGCACCAGGCGTTGCGCCAGCACGGCATGCAGCGTCGAGGAGAGCAGATAGGGCTCCACCCCCATGTCCCGCAGACGGGTGACGGTGCCGATGGCCGAGTTGGTGTGCAGGGTGGAGAGCACCAGATGACCGGTCATGCTGGCCTGCACCGCGATGCGGGCCGTCTCCAGGTCGCGGATTTCGCCGACCATGACCACGTCCGGATCCTGCCGCAGAATGGCGCGCAAGCCTCGGGCGAAGGTCAGATCGACCTTGGTGTTGACGTGGGTCTGGCTGATGCCCTCCAGATGGTATTCGATGGGGTCTTCCACCGTCATGATGTTGCGGGAGTGGTCGTTGAGACGCCGCAACATGGCGTAGAGGGTGGTGGTCTTTCCCGAACCGGTGGGCCCCGTCACCAGGATGATGCCGTTGGGTCGGCGGATCACCTCGTCCACCACCCGCACCACCGCCTGTCCCATGCCCAGATGTTCCAGCTCCAGCCGTCCCGCCTGTTTGTCCAGCAGACGCAAC
Organism: Magnetococcales bacterium; assembly: GCA_015231965.1. GTDB lineage: Bacteria > Pseudomonadota > Magnetococcia > Magnetococcales > JADGAP01 > JADGAP01. The sequence continues at coordinate 13,790 of JADGAP010000044.1, forward strand.
ACGATGCGTTCGCCGTGGCCGGTGGGAATGGTGGCCACGCGCACGTCAACGGGCCGCCCCGCGATGCGCAGGGAGATGCGTCCGTCCTGGGGCAGCCGTTTCTCCGCGATATCCAGCCGCGCCATGACCTTGACGCGGGAGGTCAGCAGCGGGGCCAGCACCCGTTTGGGCTCCAGCACCTTCTGCAGCACGCCGTCGATGCGATAGCGCACCACCAGTTGGTCTTCGTAGGGTTCGATATGGATGTCGGAGGCGTTGCGCTTCACCGCTTCGGTCAACAGGGCGTTGATCAGTCGCACGATGGGGGCGTCGTCGGCGCTTTCCACCAGGTCCTTGGGCTCGGCGAGCTGTTCGGCCACGGCGGAGAGGTCCAGGGACTCGTCGAGGTCTTCCATGTCCTGGATGGCCTGGGTGGAGCCGTCTTCGAAGGCGGAACGCAGGCGGGCGTCGAACTGTTCGGCGGCCACCCGTTCCCAGACCAGGGGGGAGCGCAGATGACGGCGCATCTCCACCAGGGTGAGCAGGGCGCAATCGGGCCGGGCCACCACCTGCAAAGCGCCGCCCTCCGCCACGCCGCCGACCAGCACGCCGTGGCGTTTGGCGAAGGGGAACGAGACCGGATTGGTTCCAGGTCGCTTGGGAGCGGAGCCCGGTTTTACGGAAGAAGCGTCATCGGCCATGCCATGCCCTTCGGAAGCCTAAAATTTTCGTTGCCTTTCAATATTTATCTTTTAGATATCAAAAAAAGAAAATGTTCTGTCCTTTGACTTTATTTTGTCAGATCCTTTCTGATCCGATTTTGCCAATTGCCAACAGATTTAGAAAACCTGTCTGAATGAACAACAAACATAACTATTCAGATATACGGGGGTTCGGGGGGGGATTATCCCCCCCGACTTACTCCAGGGCAGCGCCCTGGGACTCTTCCTTTCGCCGTTGACATGATCGTGCCGCACCGTGCAGGGGTCTGAATAGTTACCAACAAACCAAGTCAACGGACAGAACATTTCCTTTTTTTGATACTTAAAAGATAACATATTGGAAAGTCAAAAGATCAGTAGTCCGGATAGTCCTTGACCCCGTCCTCGGTAGCCGGCTGCCAGCCCACCTTCGGCTGGGGAGCCTTGGGAGCCTGCGGCAGCGCCGTCGGCGGGGCCACGGCGGATCCCTTGATCAACGGTGGCGGCTGCGTGCCGCGCGGCCCCATGGAGACCGGGCCGCCGGTGGGCGATCCACGCCGGTTGTAATCCCCGATCTCCGGCAACTGCAACGGCTTTTCGTCCAGCCCCATGTATCCCGTCGGATAGTTGGGATTCTGCATGCGGCCCCGCAGGAAATTGTAGCGGTCGTAGGTCAGATTGAGACCTTCCTGGGCATTGCGCAGAATCTGCGGACGCAGGAAAACCATCAGATTGGTCTTGGCGTCGGAGTTGGACTGGTAGCGGAACAGATTGCCCAGCACCGGCACATCCCCCAGCAGCGGCACCTTGTCGGTCTGCAACTGCTGTTTGTTGCGGATCAATCCGCCCAGAATCAGCAACTGCCCGTCATCGACCATCACCGCCGTCTTGATGGAGCGGGTATTGGTCACCACGCCGTCCGCGCCCAGGGTGGGGGTGTTCTTCACCTCCGACAGCTCCTGGTTGATGTCGAGGCGAATGGCGTCCCCCTGGGTGATCTGGGGATTGACCTTCAGCACCAGACCCACGTTCTCCCGGGTGATGGTCTGGAAGGGGTTGGTGGCGCTGTTGGCGGAGGCGGTGAAGCTGCCGGTGACGAAGGGAATGGTCTCCGCCACCACGATCTGGGCCTCCTCGTTGTCGAGGGTGACGATCGAGGGGGTTTGCAGCACGTTGCCGACGCCCTTCTGATTGAGAATGCGCAGCAGCATGTTCAGGTTGAGGAACTCGTTGCCCAGAATGGAGCCGGTGCCGTCCACGAAGCCCATGCTCAACCCGCCGCCGACGCCCAGGATGTTGGGCACCCCGCTGGTGGAGCCGGAGAGCTGGTTGATGCCCTGGCTGGAGTTGTTGAAGTTGGTGCCCATGAAGGGGCCCGACCCGCTGGGCAGGTTGCGCCACTGCACCCCCAGTTCGGCCACCTTGTCGGTGGAGATTTCGGCGATGATGGCTTCCACCTGCACCTGGGCGCGACGGGTGTCGAGCTTGCGAATCACCGCTTCCATGGTGCGCAGCAGCGGCGCGGGCGCGGTGATCACCAGGGCGTTGGCCCCTTCGTAGGCCTGCACGTTGACCAGACTGTTGGGATTGTTGGAGCTGGTCATGGCCGACGCGGCGGAAGCGGAGGTGGCCGAGGTGGTGCTGCCCGGCGAGGGCTTGAGGCCCGTGGCGGGGGTGGTGGCCTTGTTCTGGTAGTTCTCGCCGATGGAGGCCAGCACCTTCACCAGGGTGGCGGCCTTGGCGTAGTTCAGATAGACCACCTGGGTATTGCCGATGATGTCCACCGGGGTATCCAGGTGGGTCACCAGGGCGCGCATGCGCAACCGGTCGATCTGATCACCGCTCAACAACAGCGAGTTGGTGCGTTCGTCCACCGCCAGAATGGGCGGATTGGGCTTTTTGCCCGCCCGGGTGGCCGCCTCCTTCTCCATGGTGTTCAGCACCTCCACCAGATCGTGGGCGGAAGCGTGTTCCAGGGGAATCACCTCCGTATCCCCGGTGGTGGGCTGGTCCACCCGCTGGATGATGCGCGCCAGCCGTTCGATGTTGCCCGCGTACTCCGAAACGATCAGCATGTTGGTGGGGGGATAGACCGCCAGATGCCCTTTGGGCGAGACCATGGGCCGCAACACGGGAATCAACTGGTTGGAATCGACGTTCTTCAGCTCGAAGACCCGCACCATGGCCTCGTCGTTGCCCTGGCCGGGGATTTTCAGCTCCTGGTCGGTGACAACGGGGGTTTCGGCGAAGCGGATCTTGTCGTTGGGCACGATCTTGATGGCGTTGCCGTTGGGCACGGCGATGAAGCCGTGAACCTCCAGGATGGAGAGGAAGACCTGATAGAGTTCATCCCCGCTCATGGGCTTGCCCGAAACCACCGTCACCTTGCCGGTGACCGAGGGATCGACGATGAAGTTCTTGCCGGTGGCCTCGGAAACGGTTTCCACCAGAGTGCGCAGGTCCGCCCCCTTCAGATTGAGGGTGAACCCGGCGGCCACGGCTTCGGCCTGCCAGAGCAGCAGCGCCGCCGCCATACCCAGAAGCTTTGCCAAATGTTTCATGATCAGGGTCCCAGCACGAAATGCAACATCTTGGTTTGACCATCCCGCAGAATGCGCAGATTGACCTCACGGGCGCTGTTCAACTGGCGCAACGCCTCCATGCCCTTCATCGGCGCATCCAGCACGATATCGTTGACGGCCGTCACGATATCCCCGGTGTTGAGTTGCAGCGGGGCCAGAAACTCCGGCGCGGCGGGCGTCAGCCGGAATCCGATGAAACGCTCATCTTCCCGCACCGGGTCGATGCGCACCTGGTTGAGGATCTCTTCGGGTTTTTCGTTGAGCTTCTTGCGAAAGTCGCGCACCGCCGCCGTCAGGGCCGGATCCTGCTGTTCCGTGGCGCGGGAGGCGGCCTTTTGCGGTTTGCCCCCCTCCCCCTTGCCTTTCAGGGAGAGATCGGATTTGGGCAGACGCAACGTCTCGAAGCGACCGTTGTGTTCCAGCACCACCCGGTCCGGGTGGATGGCCCGCACCGTGACCCCGCCTGGAAGCTGCGCCCCGACGGGATAGGAGATTTCGCCCTCGTTGGGGGATTTGATCAGCACCCGCCCCGACTTGCCCTCGTCGGACCCGGCGAAGATGCCCAGCACTTCCAGATTGAGCCGCGACTCGGGGGCATCCAGCGGCACTTCGCCGCCCACATAGCCCGCGCCGAAGAGATGCAGCTCCACCAGATTGGCCAGGGTCTGCGGCGCAGCCGGACCGTTGGCGGGACGCGCCGCCGTGGCGCTGCCGTCGGGGGGCTCCCGCCAAATATCCCCCATCAACCGCCAGGCCAGATTGGCGGCGGAGTAGCCGATGCCGACCACCAGCAGGAGATTGACCCCCAGGGCCAACCGCTTGAGATGAACAGGCTGTAGAGTCAGTGCCGCCATGAGATCGAACCCGCAACGCGCCCCGCAACACGGTTTACCCGAAATTGTCTACTCTAGCACGTTTCGGGCCGGGCCATCCATGGTTTCCCGATACCTCACCCCCACGGAAAACCCGACCCCTTCCCTTCCCCCCCGCCGGTTGAACCGTGCCAAAGTGGATGCAATGCATTACCATTACCTATTCGAACGCATCCAGTCGTCCTTTTGTCACCACGCCGGGGAATGTCCCATGAAGAGCCTCGTGCCCTTGCCCTCCTCCACCGAACGGCCCTGGTGGCGCACCCTGGCCTTTCGCATGATGCTCCAGTTCGGCGGGCTCTTTCTGGTCGTCCTGCTGCTGACTCTCGCCCTCATCACCTGGGGCATTCCCCTCCCCGGATACGAAGGACGCATCGCCAGTTTGCGTTCCGAGGTCTTCTCCCGGCTGGAAATGATCGCCGACGAACGCCGCCGGACCATTCTGGATCGCATCGAGGAAAAACGGCAGCGACTGCAACTCGTGGCCATGGAAAGCAACATGGTCGCACGGGTTGGCGATTTCCTCCGTCATCGGGAGGATCCCGAAACACGCGAGGCCCTGCTGAACCATCTGCGCGGCATGGTCTCCTCCTTTCCCAACGCCGAAGCGGTCCATCTGACGCAGGCGGATTCGGGTGAGATCCTGCTGGCCGCCGGACCGCTCGCCACCTCCCCACCGCTCTTCGACGCCGCGGTGGCGCGTTCCGCAACCCAGGAGAACCATCACAGCCATTTGGGACAGGTGGCGTTGGACAAACACGGCGGCAAACCCTGTCTGCCCATGGCCCACGGGGTGCGCGATGCCGCAGGACGCATCCTGGCCAACCTGGTGATCACCGTCAATCTGGAGATGATCACCCAGTCCCTGATCCACACCCGCACCCATCTCGGTGAGAGCGGCGAGGCCTTGTTGGTGGACGACCGCACCCGGCTGATCACCCCCTTGCGCCATCGGCTGCTCAACGGAGAAACCGCGCCGCTGCTGCAATTCCAGGTCAATCGCAAACCCGCCATTCTCGGCGCCGCCGGGCAGGACGGCATCATCGAATCGGTGGATTACCGCAACGTGCCCATCATGGCGGCCTTTCGCCACTTGCGCTTGCAAGAAGACCTGGGTTGGGGTCTGGTGGTCAAGATGGATCGGGACGACTTTTTCGCCCCTCTGCGGCGGGAGTGGACCCTCCTGGTCGGGGCCGGGCTCGCGGGCATGGGCCTGATGCTGGGCCTGACCGCGCTGATCGCACGCCGCATGACCGGCCCGATCATCCCATTGCGCAACGCCGCCGCACGACTCGCCCAGGGAGACCTCTCGGCCCGCACCGCGCTGAGCGGAACCGACGAACTGGGTTCGTTGGGAATCGCCTTCGACCTCATGGCCGACCGCCTGCAGGAACGCGATGCCACGGTTCAACGGGCCAAAGCCGATGCCGACAAGGCCAATGCCGCCAAAAGCGAGTTCCTGGCCAACATGAGCCATGAAATCCGCACCCCCATGAACGCCATCATCGGCCTGGGGCATCTTTTGCTCCGGATGGACCACTCCCCGGTGGCACGGGATTTCCTGGAAAAGATCCGCACCGCGGCCCAGGCCCTGCTGGGCATCATCGACGACATCCTCGACTTCTCCAAAATCGAGGCCGGCAAGCTGGAATTGGAACGAACGCCCTTCGACCTGGACACCGTTCTGGAAAAGGTGGCCGCCGTCATCGCCTTCCGGGCCGAGGAAAAAGGCGTGGAGGTTCTGTTCGACACCCCGATGGATCTGCCCCGCCTGCTGATCGGAGACCCCCACCGTCTGACCCAGGCCCTGCTCAATCTCGGCGGCAACGCGGTGAAATTCACTCCGAAAGGCGAGGTGCTGTTTCGCACCCGGATCGTCGAGCAGGACCAAACCGGCCTTCTCCTGAGCTTCGCGGTGAAAGATACCGGTCCCGGCATGACCGAAGCCCAGATGGCGCGTCTGTTTCAGCCCTTTTCCCAGGCCGACTCCTCCACCACCCGCCAATACGGCGGTACCGGACTGGGACTGACCATCACCCGCCGGCTGGTCGAACTGATGGGCGGCGAGGTCGCCGTGGAAAGTCTGCCGGGCAAAGGCAGCCTCTTCTCCTTTACCGCGCGTTTTGGCCTGCAACCGGGCGCCAAAAAGAAAAAACCGCCCTGCATGCCCCGCAACTTGCGAGGACGCCACGCCCTGGTGGTGGACGACAACGACACCTCACGGGAGATTCTGCGCCACCTGCTGGAAAGCCTGTCTTTTCATTGCACCACCGTCGCCTCCGGCGCGGAAGCCCTGGCGCGGATGGACCAATCCGAACCGCCTGTCGATCTCGTATTGCTCGACTGGCACATGCCGGAAATGGACGGCCTCGAAACCGCCGCCCTCATCAAAGATGACCCGCTTCTGCCGAATCCCCCGGTCATCATCATGGTCACCGCCTTCGGGCGGGAGGAGGTCATGCGTCAGGCCGCCTCCCTCGACGGTTTTCTGCTCAAGCCGGTCTCCCCTTCCGTTCTGCTCAACACCATTCTGGACGCCTTCAACGAAACGGGAAGCCTGCCGTCCCCCGTTTCCGCTCCCCCGAATGCCGGCTGGGAGGAGACCCGTTCCCTGGTCGGCGGAGCCCGCATTCTGGTGGCGGAGGATCACGACATCAACTGGCAGGTCACCCGGGAACTGCTCGCCCTGGCCGGCATCTCCTCCGTTCGCGCCGCCAACGGCCAGGAGGCGCTGCACCTTCTCGAAACCGATCCGGACGGCTTCGACGCGGTATTCATGGATCTGCAGATGCCGCACATGGATGGCTACGAAGCCACCCGCCGGCTGCGTGAGAAGTGGTCCCCGGAAGAACTGCTCGTCATCGCCATGACCGCCCACGCCCTCACCTCGGAAAAGGAGCGCTGCCTGGCCATCGGCATGAACGACTACCTCACCAAACCCATCGAGCCGCACCACTTTCAGGAGATGCTGCGTCTTCACCTCAAGTCCCGAAAACAAACGGGGAACATTCCCCTCCCGACGGTGGTCCAACCTCATGGAACGGAGCCCCCCATGGCCTTGCCCGGAATCGACGTTCCCGACGCCCTGAACCGCCTGGGTGGAAACCTCCCGCTGCTGTATCGCCTGATCATCGCTTTCGAGGAACGCCATCGTCCGGCCGCCCAACGCTGTCGTGAGTCCCTCGACGCCGGTCGGCTTCAGGAGGTGGCGCAACTGGCCCACGGCCTGAAAGGGGCTGCCGGCAACCTCTCGGCAACGGCGGTTGCCGCACGGGCCAAAGCCCTGGAAACAGCCTGCCTCGCGGGAAACCGGGAGGTGGCCCGCACCGAAATCGACGCCCTGGAACACGCCCTGCTGCAATTGGGACAAACGGCGGCGCTGATGCGGCGCAACACCCCGTCGGAGCCGGAGAAGATCCTTCCGGACGACATCGGGGAACCTCCGGACCCGAAGGCCCTCATGGCCCTGGGCGAGGCCTTGCGCATCGGCGACGCCGAAGCCGCGACCCAGCACCTGACGCGCTTGTGCGCCGTTCCGCTCGTTCCCGACGACCGGGCACTCCTCAACCGGGTCGCCCAAGGAATGGATCAGCTGGAATTCGACGCGGCAGCGGACCGGATCGCGGACTATTTGGCCAAACTCCCGGATAAAGAGGGAACCTCCCCATGACGACCGAGAAAAAACCGACCATTCTGGTGGTGGACGACGAACCCGAAAACGTCAAGGTGCTGCTGGCGCTGCTGCAGGAGGCCTATCGGGTTCTCCTTTGTCGGGATGGTCACAAGGCCTTGGAGTTGGCCCTGTCGCAACTGCCGGATTTGATTCTGCTCGACGTGGTTCTGCCGGGGATGGACGGCTACCAGGTCTGTTCGGCCCTGCGGCAGCATGAAGCCACCCGGGAGATTCCGGTGATTTTCGTCACCTCGCTGGGGGAGGAGGAGAGCGAAGAGCGGGGTTTCGACGTGGGAGGCGTCGATTTCATTCCCAAGCCCTTTCGTCCCCGGCTGGTGCGAGCCCGGATTTCGACGCATCTGGAGTTGAAGCGCAAACGGGATCTGCTGCGGGATCTGTCCACCCTCGACGGGCTGACGGGTCTGGCCAACCGACGCCGGCTGGACGAGTTTCTGCATGCGGAGTGGAAGCGGGCGGTGCGGCAGGGATGTTCCCAGCTTTCGGTGATTTTGATGGATGTGGATCATTTCAAGAAATACAACGACGGCTATGGACATGCCGCCGGGGATGAGTGTTTGCGCAAGATTGCCCGAACCCTGCGCGACTCTCTGGAGCGGGGCACGGATTTGGCGGCTCGGTACGGGGGGGAGGAGTTTGCCTGCATCTTGCCGGAAACGACGTTCGAGGGCGCCATGGCCCTGGCGAACAAGGTGCAGCGCCATGTGGTGGGGTTGGCCATTCCCCACGCCTTCTCCGAAAGTGGCGCGGTGGTCACCCTGAGTCTGGGGGTGGCCACGACGCGCCCCGATGCGCGGCATCAACCGGAGTCGTTGCTGGAAACGGCGGACCGGTTGTTGTATCGGGCCAAACAGGAAGGAAGAAACCGGGTAAGGGGGGAAGAGGCAGAGGAACGCCCGTAATGCGGGGGTCCGGGGGGGATTATCCCCCGAGGAACCCCATTAATACGGGGGTCCGGGGGGGATTATCCCCCCCGGCGGGGTTCGGGGCGGAGCCCCGAGGTGTTGCCGTTGCGGTCCGCTGCAGCCAATGAAATCCCGAAAGCCGCCATCTCGCACCCACCCGATTTATCGCAGCGGACCGCGGGGGGGTAAGGGGGGGCCTCATCCCCCCATCCTTGAAGCCGATTGACGCGGAACAACCGCCCGCTGTCCCCAAAAACCCGCCGTGAGCCTTTCGACGACGAAGCCGGCTCACCTCGGCCCTCCCCCGAAGGGAGAGGGAAAACGTCAACGGCTACGGAATACGTCAACGGCTACGGAATACGTCAACGGCTACGGA
>JADGAP010000045.1 GCA_015231965.1 Magnetococcales bacterium
CGGGGGCAGGCTCTACAACCCGCCAGGGCAATGATTGCCCTGGACCCGCAGTCCCATTCAAGGGTCCGCGCTCCGTCCAGCTTGCGCAATTTTTAATTGGAAAGACTCTAAAAAGTGAACTCAGGGATTCGGATTTTGGATGGAACGGATCAAGCGAGGTGATGCAGCAGCCGCACCAAACTTTCGGTTCCGGTGTGGAAGGTGGGGAGATGGAAATTTTCGTTGGGCGAGTGGGTGCGGGCGTCGGGCAGACCGAAGCCCAACAGCAGGGTGTCCATGCCCAGCACGGTTTTGAAATCCGCCGTCACCGGGATGGAGGCCCCCTCGCCGATAAGCAGGGGCTCCCGCCCGAAGGCCTCGGCCAGGGCAGCGCGGGCGGCGGTGAGGAAAGGGGCGTCATGGGGGACGAGGATGGGGCGTCCGCCGCCGGGGATGCGTTGGACGTCGAGGATCACGCCGGGGAAGGATTGGGACTCCAGCCACCCCTTGACCTGTTCGGCGATGAGGTCCGGGTCTTGATCCGGAACCAGCCGAAACGACAATTTGGCGTGGGCCTGGGAGGGCAGGACGGTTTTCGAGCCGGGACCGCAGTATCCCCCCCACATGCCGTTGATTTCGCAAGTGGGACGCCGCCACAACCGCTCCGCCAGGGGACGCCCCGCCTCCCCCCAGCCGCCGGGAACCTCCAGATCGGCGAGAAATTCCGCCTCCTCCAGCGGCGCGGCCTCCATCCGCCAACGCTCCTCGGGAAGGAGTTCCCGCACCGCGTCGTAAAAACCGGGGATGCGGATCCGCCCCTGGTCGTCCTTGAGGGAGGCGAGGAGACGGGCCAGCATCTCCAGGGGATTGGCCACCGCCCCACCGTAACTGCCGGAGTGGAGATCCCGGTTGGGTCCGGTGAGGGTCAATTCCAGCAGGGTCAGACCCCGCAGGCTGACGGTGATGGCCGGTTGGCCCTCGCCCCACATGCTGGAGTCGGAGATGATCGCCAAATCCGCCCGCAACAACTCCCGATGGGCCTGGAGGAACGCCGGCAGATGGGGACTGCCGATCTCCTCCTCCCCCTCGATGAGAAAGACCACGTTCACCGGCAGGGCACCCGTCTCTTGCAACAGCGCCCGCACCGCCTGGATGTGCATCAACACCTGCCCCTTGTCGTCCGCCGCCCCCCGGGCGACGATGCGTTGGTCCCGGAGGTGGGGTTCAAAGGGGGGGCGGTCCCACAAGTCCAGGGGATCCACCGGCTGCACGTCATAATGGCCGTAGATCAACACCGTGGGACGCCCAGGGGCCCCCCGCCAGGAAGCGGTGACCACGGGATGCAACGCCGTGGGGTGAATCGTCACCTCGTTCAACCCGGCGTCGGCCAACAGATGGGCGGTAAAGTCGGCGCAACGGGCGACGTCGGCGGCGTGGGCGGGATCGCTGGAGATGGAGGGGTAACGCAGATAGGCCGACAAAGTTTCCACCCGCTCAGGGGCGGATCGGCGCAACCGGGCGAGGGAACGTTCCATGGGGAGAGCGGGACTCGGGAACGGGAACGATGGCGGGACGACGTTTCAACATCCCAGGAAACCGCCGGGGAGGCGGAACAAGCGCGACGTCACCCTGCCACGGCGGGGCGGATCTGGATCAGGATTCCACGTCCCGGGGGGTTTTGACCGTCACCAGGGCGGCGCAACCCGGCTTGAGGGCGCTCCAATCGTCGGGCATGCGCAATTGGGCGATGGTGGCGGTTTTGATCACGCCGTTGTCGTAGGAGTCGCCATAGCTCTCCTCGGTGGAGGGGAGTGCGGCGGAGGGACCGGTGAGATGGGAAAAAAGAAATTCCAACCCGGGATTGTGCCCCACCAGCAGGGTGACGCGGCACTTGCGGGGAACCTCGGCCAGAACTTCCAGCAGATCCTCGGTCCCGGCCCCGTAGATCCGGGAGTCGAACTTGATCTTCTTCTTCTTGAAATCAAAGGCCTGGCAGACGATGAGGGCGGTCTGGGAGGCCCGTTCCGCCGGGGAGCAGACGACAAAGTCGGGGATGAGCTTTTGGCTTTTGATCCAGTCGCCCATGCGGGGGGCATCGTGCTGTCCCCGTTTGGCCAGGGGGCGCTCGAAGTCGGAGGGGGCGTCGGTGTCCCACGCCGATTTGGCGTGACGCATGATCAGCAAGATCCGACCCGAGGAGAGTTCTTTCGTCTGTTCGCTCACGATGCGCAACCCGCCCGACGATGAGGGTGACTTGGAGTCTCGAAGCCTCGATGAAAGTGATATCGGCTCGGAGCCGGAACAGCGGCGAAAAGCCGCCGTAGCCTGAGGAGGGGGGGTGGCGTCCCGTACGGGAATCGAACCCGTGTTGCCGGCTTGAAAGGCCGGCGTCCTAGACCCCTAGACGAACGGGACGCCGAGGGTGATGCATTCGCGCTGCGTGGTCTTGTCCAGAAAATGGACTTCGATTCGGCGGCACCCGGCTTAAGGAGGCCTCATGGGGGTCTAGTCCATGCACCCGGACCGGCAACAACAAGAGACGGGGAAAATAGACGATTTTTCCGTCCTTGGCAACCTCTTTTCACCGCAGGGCGTCGCTTTTCAACCGCTCTCCCCATTTTGCCCGTCGCGGGGGGCGAAGGGGTCGCCACCGCGCATCAAGGCCGCCAGCCCTTCCAACTCCTCGGTCCAGTCCCCGGGGGTGGATTCTCCGTCGTTCATCCGCTGAAAATGGCGTTGCAACAGACGCAACCCTTCGGGCTCCAGCAGCGGTCCGCCGACGGCGGCCAGCAGGGAAAACCGCCCCGTCTCCTCCTCCCGCAGCAACACGTGATCAAAGGCCGCCAGGCTGGACCGATGGAACTGCGCCCAGCGCAGGGTCAACACCGCGTCGTTCAAGGTCAGGGCGGGCTCCCCCAGGGGGGCCGAGATTTCCCGCACGGGGTGGAGGGTCTGGCCGTCGCACCAGGCCAGGGTCGCGCCCCCTGCCCGGGCGGCCCGAGCGATGCGGGCGACCTCCATGGCCGCCAACGCCCCGGGCAGGGGACGCCCGACCACATTGCCAGGCAACCGGTTGATCAGGCTGGAAAACCCGATGATGTTGCCCTGGGTCTCCCGGCTGAGGGAGGGGGCGGACGCGCCGCCGCCTGACGTTTGATCTTCCACCATGAAGGCTCGTCTCCGTCGTCATTGATTCAATCGGGTGCCGACTCATCGCCCGACGCCGCCGCCCCTGGAGGAAACCATGAGCGTCTTGTTGGAATTTTCCATGCCCCCCCTGGGCAAGGGGGGAGAGCCGCCCCCTCGCCCCCTGACCCGGCGAACGCCCGAGCCCCCCAGGCTTACGGCAATCCCCCGTCGGTCAGCTCCCGCAGCGCCTCGGCCAGCCCCGGCGGGGAGATGTGGGGGCCTTGGTTATGCCCGCCCCGGGAGGTGATCAACCGCTTGGGCCCCGCCGCCGCCGCCAGCAGGCGACCGGCGTGAGGATAGGGAACCACTTCGTCGTCCTGGCTGTGAATCAGCAGCACCGGCCGATCCACCCGGGCGATGCGCTGCTCGTTGGGAAAATGGATGCGGGACATCCAGCGGATGGGAAAAATGGGAAACCGCTCCGCCGCCACGTCGGGCAGCGAGGTAAAGGTTCCTTCCAGAATCACCGCCCGGGGGGGATGGCGCTCCGCCAGCCACAAGGCGGATCCCCCGCCCAGCGACACCCCGAAGTAGACCAACCGCTCCGGATCCGCCCCCAGGGCGTGGATCAAATGCGCCCGGACCGCCTCGGCGTCCTGATAAAACCCCTCTTCCGAGGGGACGCCCGGACTCAATCCGTAGCCCCGGGGGTCGAAGAGCATCACCCCCCAATCCAGGGCCCGGAGCAGTCGGGCGTAAGGCTTGGCCATGGAAAGATTGGCGTTGTTGCCGTTGAAAAAGAGGGCCGTCGGACGCCCCTCCCCCCCCGGCAGATGCCAACCGCTCAAGGCCAGGCCGCCGCTGATCACAGTGGTCGGTTGACCGGGGAGTTCCCACCCCTGGGGAGGATCCACCATCATCCGGGGAGCGGGGAAGACGAGGCGCTCCTGTAGGCCAAAAAGCGCCGCCGCCGCCAGCAGATAGCCCGCCGCCGGAACACCGAGCCAGGAGAGCGGGCTTATGTCCATGCCGCCCCGTCCCGACGACCCGACAGGCCTGTCATGGATTGGGACGGGCCAGCCAGCGGGGGAGATCCCGAATCATCTGTTTCAGCGCCTCCTCGTCCATCAATTCGGCGGCGATGGCGTGGTCCAGCCAGAGCCTCTCCCGGTAACTTTCCGGCCACTCCTCCCGCATCTCCTCCACCTCCATGACAAAGACCGTCACGTGGCAGATTCCGCTCCACTTTTCATAGCGGTACTCCCCCACCGGTTCGGGATGGATGCGCCCTGCGATTCCCGCCTCCTCCATGGCCTCCCGCAGGGCGGACTGGGCCGGCGTGGAGCCGGGATCCACCACCCCCTTGGGCACCACCCAGCGGGTGCGCTTGCGGGAGGTGATCAACAGGGTTTCCCACTCCCCGTCCCGCTTGCGGTAGGGAATCACGGCGGATTGTTCGTAAAAATACGCGGGAACTTCCCCCAGTGTCTCTTCCGTCTCCATCCCATCCCTCGCTTCCGGCCTGTCGTTTCAACCGGGCGTGGACCGCGTTGGACTCCCCGTGCTGCGCCCCTTGCCTTCCCCAGGCCATGCCCGCGGCAAAGCTCCCTCCCTACGCAGTCTGTCGGATTCAGACTCCACTTATCATGCAGATCTTTGACTATTCATCAATAAATTTTAATTTATTGATGAATAATTTCAATCTGTTCATTGCCATATCCATAGGTTGCAACCTACTGATGGGGACAATCCGACAGACGGCTACGCCCCCAACAACGGTGCCACCCGGGGAGAGAAGATCCGGGAGACCACCGGCAACTCCCCCACCAGGGGGGCGAGATAGTCGCGAAAGGCCGGGGTGACGTCGTTGCCCGCCCCGTTGATGAAGGCGTCCGGCATCACCCGGGTCTTGCCCGCCACGGTTTCCAGGGGGAGAAAGACAAAGTCAACAGCATAATCCCCCACCCGCTTCAAGGCCACCGTCCCGCTCTCCCGGCGCCGCAGGGCGAAGCGCACCGCCTGCTCCCCCGCCTCCCGGGCCTCCCGCCGGTCCACCTCCGAGGCCACCCCCAGGAACGAACGCTGCAAATAGCCGAAGGTATCCCCCCGCACCCGCTTGATGCCGAGATTTTTCTTGATCGACTCGGTGAGCAGGTCGGCCAGCGCCCCGGTGCCGGAAAGCTGCACGTTGCCGTGGGCGTCCCGCTCCACCTGGGCCTGCAATTGGGTGATGATGGGGGTTCCGGCGGCGTCGTGAATCCCCTCCGAGACGGCGACGACGCACCGCCCCAGCCGTTGATTCACCCCCTGCACGTCGGCGAGAAACCCTTCCAGGGAGAAGGCCCGCTCCGGCAAATAGATGAGGTGGGGGCCGTCGTCGGGAAAACGTCGCGCCAAGGACGACGCGGCGGTGAGAAAACCCGCGTGCCGCCCCATCACCACCGCCACATAGACCCCGGGCAGGGATTGATTGTCCAGATCCGCCCCGGCGAAAGCCCCGGCCACGAAGCGGGCAGCGGAGGGAAACCCCGGGGTGTGGTCGTTCTCCATCAAGTCGTTGTCGATGGTCTTGGGAATGTGGACGCAGGTCAGGTCATGGGACTCCCGCCGGGCGAACTCCCCCACCAGCCGCAGGGTGTCGGAGGAGTCGTTGCCCCCGATGTAAAAAAAGGCCCCGATGCCATGAGCCCGCAGCACCTGGAAAATTTTTTGGCAATAGGCCTCGTCGGGCTTGTCCCGGGTGGAGCCCAGGGCCGAACCGGGGGTCAGGGCGAGGCGCTCCAGATTGGCGACGCTCTCCATGGACAGGTCCACCATCCGCTCCTGGAGAATTCCCCGCACCCCGTTCAACGCCCCGTAGATCCGCTCCACGCCAGGGTGACGCATCGCCTCCCGCACCGCCCCCGCCAGGGATTGGTTGATCACGGCGGTGGGACCGCCCCCTTGCGCTATGAGAATTTTGCCGATGCTCATGAAGCCCTCCCGTCCGGGACGTGGATCCTGACCGCATTATAAAAACGGATGGGGCTCAAGCGGAAAGGGATCTCTTTTTTCGTTCATCCCGACGCATGAACGTCCAGTAAAGCAAGGGAATGAGAAACAGGGTGAGGAGGGTGGAAAATCCCAATCCCCAGACGATGGCGGTGGCCACCGGACCCCACATCAACGATTGTCCCGCCAGCCCGAAAGCCAGGGAGAGCAGCCCCCCGATGGTGGTGGTAGTGGTGACCAGCACCGGAATCACCCGCCGCCGTCCGGCGTAGAGGGTGGCGTGGAGCAGGCTCATGCCCTGCTCCCGCCGTTCGTTGGCGGCGGAGATCATCACAATGGCCGAGTTGACCGCGATGCCCGACAGCGCCACCACGCCATACAAGGTGTAGAGGCTCAAGGGATGCCCCGCCAGCAGCAGCCCGAAGGTCACTCCGGTGAAGGCCATGGGCACGGTGGTCAGGATGAGAAAGGGCTGCCAATAGCTGCGGAACTGGGTTCCGAGAATCATGTACATCAGCCCGACGCCGAGCAGGAACAGGGTGAGGATGGCGTCCAGGCTTTCGTAAATGTCGTCCAGAATGCCGGTGAAGTCCAGGTCCACCCCGGGGTGACGATCCCGCAAGGTTTTCCACGCCGTTTTGACCGCTTCGTTGGCCTCCACCGTGTTCATGCGGGTCTGGTCCAGGTCCGCCTGCAGGGTGATGGCGCGACGAAAGTTGTAATGACGAATCGCCCCCACCCCCCGCCGGGTCCCCCCCCGGACCAACTCCCCCAAGGGCATGGCCCCGCCGCCGGAGAGAACCACCGGAACCCCGAGCAACTCCGCCAGCCCCCCATGTTCCCCCCGGGCGGAAAGCACCCGCACCTCCTTTTTCTCCCCTTGATCCTGAAACGCCGCCGCCACCTCCCCATCCCCCAGCAGGCGGACCAGACGGGCCGTCTCCAGCGACGAAACCCCCGCCCGGCGGGCGGCAGCGTCATCGGGGACCAGGGAGAGTTCCGCCGGTCCCAAATACCAGTCGGTGGCGATGTCCTTAACCTCCGGCATGGCCTCCAACACCCGTTTTACATCCTCCACCGCCGCCTGAATCGGGGCGAACTCATCCCCCCGCACCTTGATGTTGATCGGCTTGGAGACCGGCGGCCCCCCCTGCATCTTGAAAAAAGAGAGACTCTCCGGACCGGGCATCGGCTCCACCAGGGGGCGCAACGCCTCCACAATCTCCCCCTGGGAGCGGCGGGCGGCGTTGTCCGGGGTCAGGCTGACCATCACCTGTCCGTAGCGGTCGCCAAAGAGGGGTTCGGTTTCGGTGAACTGCTCGCCGGCGTAGGCCACCACCGCCCGGGCCTCCCCTGGCTTGAGCCCCGCCTCGACCCGCCGGGAGGCGTCGGAGGTGACCGCCATGGTCTGCTCCAGAGTGGTCCCCGGCGGCATGACGAGGTTGACGTAAAACAGAGGGAAGGGATCCATGGCGAAAAAGTCGAACCGCACCAGCCCCGCCGCCAGCAGCGCCACCGCCACCGGAAAGGGGGCCAGGGCCAGGGCCAGGGAGCGCCGGGGATGGCGAAACACCCGAATCAGCACGCGGGCGTATCCCAGCCGCAGACGATGGAGAAAACGGTTGCGCCAACGCTGAATGGGCGAATTCTGGTTAAACGAAATGTTGAGCGCCGAAACGTGGGACGGGAGCATCCAGAAGGCCTCCACCAGACTGATGGCCAAGCTCAGACTGACCACCAGGGGGATGACCCGCATAAATTTGCCCAAAATGCCGGGCAACAGCATGAGCGGCAAAAAGGCCGCCACCGTGGTCAACACCGAGGAGACCACCGGGGCGAAGGACTCCCGCAGGGCGTCGAGACTGGCATCCATCGGTTTCATGCCCTGCTGCAATCGCAGGTAGATGCTCTCCACCACCACGACCGCATCGTCCACCAGCATGCCCAGAGCGATGACCACGCCCAGCAGCACCATGACGTTGAGCGAACCATCCCAGGCGTAAATCAGGGCAAACGTCCCGGCCAGGGCGAAGGGGATGCCCAGGCTCACCAAAATGGACATCTTGAAGCCAAGAAAGAGCCAGCACAAAAGCAACACCATCCCCAACCCGAAGACGGCGTTGCCCTCCATCACCGCCAGGGCGTGGCGCACCATGTGGGTCTGGTCGTCCACCAGGGCCACATCGACGCCGGTGGCCGGGCGTTGGCTCTGGCGGTCCTGGGTGTATTCCAACACCCGCCGGGTGAGCTCCAGGGAGTTCATCCCCGCCTGTTTCATCACCGCCAGCATGACGGCGGGCTTGCCCTCCCACCGCGTCAACTGTTCCGGTTTGCGTCGGGCCTGTTCCACCAGAGCGGCGTCCCCCAGCCGGATCTCCCCTCGGGGACCGGCGATGGACCAGCGGGCCATCGTCTCGGCGTCGGGAGTGGTTCCGGAAAAACGCAACAGCCAGCTCTCCCCCCCCACCCGCACCGATCCCCCGGAGAGGTCGCGAAACCGCGCCGCCACCCCGTCGGCCAACTGGGTGGGCGTCACCCCCAGGGCGTGGAGTTTTTCCGGCAGAAAACGGACCTGCAACTCCGGCTCGTGGAGTCCGGTGGCCATCACCTTCTCCACCCCCCGCATCCGCTCCAGATCCTTCATCACCCGCCGCGCCTGACGGCGCAAATTTTCCCCGTCCTCCTCGCCCCGCACCACCACCGTCACCGTGGGAAAGGCGTTGGCGGTGGTGATCTCCAGCACCAGGGGATCCTCCACCCCGGCGGGGAGTTCCCGAATCTTGTTCTGAACTTCCCGCCGCAAATCATTGAGCCGTTTATCGAAAAGCGAAGCGGAGATATCGTTGAAGCGCACCAGGATGGAGGAGATGGCCTGCCGCGACGTGGAGGAGACGAAGCGCATGTCCGGGATCTTCTCCATCGCCTCTTCCAGGGGGGTGGTGACCAGTTTTTCCACATCCTCGGCGGAGGCCCCGGGAAAGACCGTGGTGATGTTGATCCAGTTGAAATTCATGTCCGGATCCTGCTGCGGCGGCAGCAGGCCGTAACACAAAAATCCCACCACCAGCACCAGAACGAAATTCAGGTTGGCCAGGACGTGATTGCCGAGAAAGGTGCGCAGCATCGCCAGGGAAGGTCCGAGAAGGCTGGAAAAAAGGGGGGGGGCGTCCCAGGGATCCGGCAGGGGCTCGCCCCTCCGGATCCCAGTCTTGAATCAAGCGGTCAAAATCGGTTTTCGATCACCACGTCGTCGTATTCCAGTTGACCGGCGCGGGACCGGGCGGGCTGGAGGGGCTGGCCCACCGCGATCATCAGGGCGATGGCGTGGTCGGGGGGAAGGTTGATCAGGCGGGCCACGGCGTCAAAATCAAAGCCGTCCATGGGGCAGGAGTCGTACCCCAATCCCTGGGCGGCCAGCATGATGGTCTGGGCGGCGATGCCGCAGGAGCGCATCCCCTCGTCCCGTTGCACCGGCTCCCGCCCTTCGTAGTACTGGGCGATGGCGGGAACCAGATAGTCCCGAACCGCCTCGGGGGCCAGCCGCCAATAACGACCCGGATCCTTGCGCCACGCCTGAAGATCGGCGCACATCACGATGAGCAGGGAGCTGTCGGTCACTTGCGCCTGATTCCAGGCCGCCTCCCGAAGTTGCCGACGCAACTCGGGATCCTTTACCAGCACGAATCGCCAATGCTGAATGTTGAACGCCGTAGGCGAAAGCATGGCCAACGCCAGCAACCGCCTCTCCTCCTCCGGGGTCATTCGGTGATCGGGGTTGAACTGCTTGACGGCCCTGCGGGTTTCGATGGCGGTGAAAACGTCCATGCGCGGCTCCTGCTCTCTACTATGGATGACTGGCCCTGGTTCGCCCCTGAAAAACGCCGATCACTCCTTCTCCCCCAGCTCCGGGGCCAAGACCCGCCAGACGTTCTTCAGGATCAAACGATACCCCTCCGGCAGAGGGTGGATCCGATCCTCCATGTTGAGCTCTTCCACCCCCTCCACCCCTTCGAGAAAAGAGGGAATGAGGGGCAGGCGATATTTTTCCGCCAGCCGGGGAAAAATGTCGTGATAGCGACGCCCGTATTCGCCGGAGAGAAACGACGGCAGGCGCACCGCCGCCAGGATCACCTTGGCCCCGATCCCGGCAAAGCGCAAGATGATCGCCTCCAGGTTGGCCTCCACCTCCGCCGGAGGGACGCCCATGAAGGCGTCGTTGGTCCCCAGGGCGAGGATCACCAGATCGGGACGACGGGCCGCCGCCGGTTCCAGCATCCACAGCAGACCATCGCCGGTGGTCGCCCCCGACACCCCGGCGTTGCGCACCGTGTGAGCCAATCCCCGCCGCCGCAGCCGCTGCTGCAACAGGGCGGGATAACTGGCCGAGGCGTCCACCATGTAGCCCTCGGTCAGGCTATCGCCGAAGCAGAGGATCTCCAAGGGTGCCCCCGCCGAATGTTTCCCTTCCCCCATCGTCATGGCCGCCCTCGCTCCCGTCGCGCTCCCCACCGTCCATCCGACCCCGATCCCGCCCAGGCCCACCAGTAGCGCCCGGCGGCTCCACCCCTCGGCCATGGATCCCTCCCCCGCCTCCCCCGGCACCGCTTTTTGTCGTGCAACGCCCCGGGTCTGGTTTATACTGAGCATTCCGACGAATGATCGACATCCCCCTTCGGGTTGGGAGGCCCCCCTTGACGTTTCGCCCTTTTTTCAACGCCGTCAACACCCTGGCCCTGGTGGCCGGGTTGGCCTTGTTGCTGGTGGGGCTCCATCCCTTCCTCCGCTCGTTCGAAAGCGCCCACTGGCCTTTTGTCGAGGGGGAGGTGGTCTCCGCCCACGTCACCTCTCCGCCCTCGGCCAATTCGGAAAATCCGGCGGGGGGATGGGGTTGGCGGGTGGATGTTCGGTATCGCTATCGCTTGGGCGGCGAACCGGAACAGACCGGATCCCGCATCGAGCTTGGCCTGGGGGCGCGGCGCTATCTGCTGCGGGATTTCGCCCTGAGGGTGGTGGAACGCTATCCCCCGGGCAAGATGGTGCGGGTCTACTACAACCCGAAAAATCCCGGCGAAACGGTGTTGGAGCGCTCCCCCTCCATGGGGGTCAGCCTTTTTTGGATCGTCGGCGGATTGTCGCTGATGGGACTCGGAATCTTCGTCAATTTCAAGGACCGATGGGATTGAGCCTCACGCCCTCGCGCCGCCGGTAGGCGTCCCGCCTGGCTCGATCCCGCCCGCCCCCCGTTGCGGAAGCGAATGCGGAAGCGAACATTCCGCGGCGCGGGCGACAGGGGGGCGGCGGGCCGATTTATTGCGGCTGGGCCTTTTTCATCAACACCGACCCATCCCTGGTGTTGAACACCACCTTGCGAGACTGCTCCCCGCCCACGTCGGCGGCGACGATGGGAATGCCCGCCTCCTTGAGCAGATCCCGCGCCGCCAAAATGTTTCGCTCCCCCACGTTGAGCAACCCGCTGGAACTTTGGATCACCGCCGCCCCGCCAAACACCTTGGCCTTGAGATTTTCCTTGCGGCACCCCAACTGCTGCAACCGCTCGATGAGCTTGGAGACGGCGATGTTGCCGAATTTGGGCGAGGGCAAGCCGTCGCCGTTCCACAAAGGCAGCTTGTAGTGGTTCATCCCCCCCCGTTGGGTCACGGGATCCCACAGGCAAACGGCGATGCAGGAACCCAGCACGGTGGTGATGACGCACTCCCTGTCGCTGGCATGAAGGGCGCCGGGGAGCAAAAATTCGCTTTCCTTGCCATTCTCCCCACCGATGGCCATGGTTCAAAAGGCCTCGATCTGGTCGTCGCCGAAGAAAAATTCGTTGCCGTCCACGGAGAAGGCGTCGGCGCCGCCATCCAGTTCCATCTCCGGCACGGCGACGGTGAAGGTGCATCCCTGATTGGGAACGCTGTTGACCGAGATGGAGCCTTCCATCATATCGACGATGGCCTTGGAGATGCTCAACCCCAGGCCGTGCCCCTTGTGGCGCTTGGTGGTGCCGGTCTCCATCTGGCGGAAGCGGTCGAAGAGCAGATGAATCTTGGAGGAATCGATGCCCACGCCGGTGTCGGTGACGGCCAGATTGAGCAGCCCCTCGTAAAGCGACGCCCGGATATCGATGCTCCCCCCGGTGGGGTTGAATTCGATGGCGTTGGCCAGCAGATTGGAAAAGACGAGGTGAAGTTTTTCCGGGTCGGTGCGGAAGATCACCCGCCCCGCCTCATCCGCCCCCTCGTGGCCCAGCGACAGGCTAACCAGCAAATTTTTTTCGGCGATCAGATGCTTGAAGGAGTCGATGGCGTCCTTGATCAGGCGTCCCACGTCCACCCGGGAGACCTGGGGTTTGGCCTCTCCCGCCTCCAGTTCGGCGGCGGCGAAAATATTGCGCAGTTGGAAATCCAGACTGAAGGCCTCGGCGTGGATCATCGTCCCGATGGCCATGGTCATTTCCGACGAACGAGCCCCGCTCATCAACTGCTGGGTCAACCCCAGGATCGAGGTGATGGGGTTGTTGATCTCGTTCTTGACGTGGGAGACGAAATTGCTTTTGATCTTTTCCGAATCTTCCAACTTGCGGTTCATCTCCTCCAGCTTGCGGGTCATCATCTGGAGGTCGTAGAGGGTCTGCTTGGTCTGGTCGAAACGGGTTTTGAGTTCGAGGATCAATTCGTCGTCGGAAAGGCGGGTTTTGCGTTCCGCGGCGGGGGTGGGGTCCAACAGGGTGCTGGTATCGGGGGCGCGAAACTCCGCCGAGCGCTCCTCACACGCCAACTCGGGGGGATCCTCCCCCAGCAGGATCAACCCCTCGGAGTTGCTTTCGGAAACGGCTTCCCAACCGCCGTCGTCGCTGTCGCCGCCCATGGGTTCGGGGAAATCATCTGGATTCATTGGATCGTTTCCTTGGTTCATGGACGTCGTTCCCTTTCCCCGATGCGTAGGACTGGGGCGAGTCTAATGCATGGCGCGTTTTGAATCCATGGCTCGTTGCTGCTATGGTAAAAAGAGAGAAACTAGTAGACCGTATCAAGAATGCGGTTCATTCTCCATCTTCATCCGTCCACCTTCCGGGGAGCGAAGGCTCATGATCGTCGGTAAAATCGTCTCCGGAGGTCAGACCGGGGTGGATCGGGCGGCGCTGGACTGCGCCCTGCGACTGAGCCTGCCCTGCGGCGGATGGTGTCCCCGTCGCCGCATGGCGGAAGACGGTCCCATCCCCAACGTCTATCCCCTCCAGGAGACCCCCCAGGAGGATTACGTCCAGCGCACCCTGTGGAACGTGCGGGACTCCGACGCCACCCTGGCCCTCTGTCGGGGGGAACTGACCGGCGGCACGGCCGCAGCGGTCTATCATGCCATCGAGATGGGCAAACCGATCCACATCGTCGATCTCAACGCCGTGCAGCACGGGTTGAAGGAGGTTTGCGACGGCTTGCGCCTGTGGCTGGAGCAACGGAAAATCGCCACCCTCAACATCGCCGGCCCCCGGGAGAGCGAACGGCCCGGCATCCAGGCCCAGGCCCTGGCTTTTCTGCTCCAACTGTTCGGCGGCGCGGCCCCTTCCGCCCCGGGTAAACGCTCCCTCCAATCCGCCTGCTCCTGATGACCGAGACTCATTCTACGTTTATTCAGACTATAAGGGGCTGCGGGTCCAGGGGGATCATCCCCCTGGCGGGTCCAGAGCCTGCCCCCGCGAAGGCGGGGGGCGGAGCCCTGGGGTTTTGACTTTCGTTTTTGCTTTTAGCGCGCACTTCTAACGAAGCGGCTTCCGCACGCTTTATCGCGGAAGACGCGCCGCGCGCCGCCTATCTGGATGTCCATCCTCACTTTTGGAGGATGGACATCCACACTTTGCCCGAAACGGCGGACGGTCCATGGGCATGACCGGATCAACGGCAAGATCACTCTTTGGCAGCCCTATGCCAAGCTTTGCGAAATTTATAAATCTGACAAAGTAGAACTAAACAAACAACGTTTTCATCCTCCGGTTCCCTGGATCGAGACGCACCAGCCGATGACGGCGGGCGTCGGAAACAATGAGTCCCCCTTCCCCATCGGCGCACACCCCTACCGGTTCCAACAGGGAGAGGGGCTCCGGGTCGAGGGAGGTCCACCCCTCGCCCATCCCGACGATCTCCCCCCACCACTCCGCCGCCCCGGCCCCGACCTCGACGCCCCCCCCAACCCGACGACGATCCAGGTCGATCCAGACCAGACGATGGCCGCCGCCGTCGGCGACCCACAAACGCCCCCCCGCCAGCGCCGCCCCCTGGGGATGGCGAAACGCCCCCTCACCGGTCAGGCTCTCCACCCGGAGGTCGCCGGACGCCCCGTCCAAACATCGCGCCGAGCCGCTCCCCCGGTCCACGAAATAGAGCCGCCCCGTCGCCTCGTCCCAGGCCAGGCCGCCGGGTCGGGACAACCGGGCCACCCGCGCCGGACCATCCACCCGCCCCGCCTCGCCGCTCCCTGCCAGAGGGCGGACCACGCCGGAGAGGAGCTCCAACACCCCCAATTGATGGGTTCCCGCATTGGCGAAGATCAGTTGATCCCCCCTCAGCGCCAGATCCCACGGGGCCGCCAGGGCGGTGGTCCGCCCCGCCGATTCCCCCCGCAGCGGGCCGCCCGGTTGGCCGGTCCCGGCCAGGGTCTCCACCCGATCCTCCACCAGATCGATGCGTCGAATGGCATGGTTGAGGGTGTCGGCCACATAGATCGCGTCACAGGCGGCGATCAGCCCCCGGGGGGCGTGGAACCGGGCTTCCTCCCCCGAGCCCTCGGTAAAACCCGATACCCCTGCGCCAAAACGGGCGATTTCGCGTCCATCCTCGGCGACAAGGGTCAATTGGTGATGGCCGACGTCGGCGACCACCCACCGCCGATAGCCCTGGCCGCAGGGAAAGGGCTTGACCATCCCCGGCAAGGCCAGCCGTTTCGGCGGGACGGGGGACGCCCCCGGCGGCGGGGCGGCGGGGCTGGAGCCGTTCATGGGCCGGCCGAACCTGCCAGGGGTTTGATGTGATAAGCGGGTTGACTGCCGTAATTTTTCGCCAGGGCGATGATCCCCAGATAGTCGATGGCGTACCAGGGGGCGTAAGGTTCGCCGGTGGTCAGGGCCTCGTGACGCACCCTGTTCTCCTCCGCCGTCAGCAGCGAGACGAACTGTTGCGAGGCGTAGATCTGCCCTGGAACGGTCACCGGTTCGATGCGGGCGGCCCGGGAGACGTGGCTGCCGTAGATGATCCGCCGGTCGGTCAGGGGGTGGAATCCCTCGTAGACCGGACCGGCGTGCAACCCCACCCGCAGCCGCAACGGCTGGGAAAGTCCATGGAGGACCGGATCGATGCGGGCGAACCCCTGCTGCACGAGAAAGGCGTAACGCAACATGTGCCGCGCCGTGGCCGTGACCACGTAGAGGGCGTCGCCCCAGCTTTCCACCAGATCCGGCGGGGGCGCGCCCCGCTCCACCATTCCCTGGATCTCCTCCAAAAATCCCCACAGCCCCGGCAGCTCCTCCTCCCTCAGCTTGGAAAATCCGACGATGTCGGCGAAGAGCATCGCCTTGATCACCCGGGAGGGTTCGGTGCGGCGCGACGGCGAGGCCGGGGCGGCGGCGACGGACTCGACCGGGGAGTTCGGGGTTATCGCCTCGGGGAGGGCGGAACGCAACTCCTCCAGATCGATGAGCCGCAACGAGGCGATGTCCGGCCAGTGGTCCATGAAATCCGCCGCCGCCCCGCTCTCCCGCGCCGCCGTGTAATCGATCACCGCCAGCAGCTTGGGCTCCACCCCCAGCAACTGGGAGCGCAACCGCGCCGCCCCCTCGATCATCTGGTTGTTGAAGCGGAACAGCACATCATGCCCCAGAAGCCGCTCCTCGGTGGCGAAGGTGACGGTGGCCGCCAGCTTGGTCGCGGTGTGAAAGCGCCGCACCCAGCCCGGCCCCCCGTGACGCACCCGGGCGGCGATGAAATCCTCCCCCGAGCAGGGCAGATGGAGATGCACCTCGCCGCCCCGCTCCAGCATCGCCTCGGCAAAGAGCAGGCAGCTCCCCGCCGAGGCGGCGCAATAGCCGATCTCCGCCCCCAGGGCGTCCAACTGACGGCGGATCTCCCGCTTCACCGGCTCTTCCAGGGCGGGGGGAAAAACCGGGGGATCCTCCCCTGGCTGATCCAGATCCTCGCCGGTGAAAACCACCACGGTGGGAGGCCGCAACAGCGCGAAAACCCCCTCGGGAACGTCGAACCCCCGCTCCGCCAGCAGTTGCAGGCGATGGCGCGCCTCCACCACCCAGGCGTAGTGACGCTCCGGAACCGCCGCCGCCCGACGAAACGCCTCGACGGCCCCCTCCGCCTCTCCCAGCAGCAACCGCGCCTCTCCCAGATAGGCGGCGAGGCGGAAGGCCTCCTTGCCCCGGGCGGCGGGAAAGCGGGCCTCGGCCAGGCGGGCCACGTCCTGGGCCAGGGCCTGGGCGGCGGGCTCATCCCCGAGAAAGCGGGAAAAAATCGCCCCGTCGATGCCGCACTCCGGATCTCCCACGGCGCGAAAATTGGACAGGCAGGCGTCCCGCCCCGCCTGGAGATGGTCCCGGGAGGAGCTGTTGCGCCACAATTCAAAATGGATCCGCCCCAGCAGCTTGAGGGCCTCGCCATCCACCGCCCCGGCTTGATCGCCGCTGCCCAGCCGAACCATCCGCCGGGCCAACTCCGCCACCGCCTCCAGCGCCTCCGGATTGGAGGCGTCGCTCCCCTCGAGGGCGGGCAGACGCCGCAACAAGCTCCACAACTCCCGGGCCAGGGGCATCGGATCCCCCAAGGTCAGGGTGACCTCCCCCAGCAGACGGCGCGCCTCGTCGTCGGCCCCGCCCCGCACCAGCGCCAGGGTCGCCAACAACCGCAGCTTGAGGCTGCCGGGATGGAACTCCAGGGACTCCCACGCCAGATCGTGGGCCAAAAAAGTTTGGCCCTCACCGATCAGTTGGCGAATCGCCTCCATCCACTCCCGCTCCCCCGCGTACCGCCCCGGGCCGCGCCCCGGTGCCGGGAATGTGCCGTTCTCCACCAACGCTCACCCTCCTCTTGACGGGGGAAATGCCCTCCCGTGGTGATAGAGCAATTCCAAACAAATTTTGCACATTGCCAGCTAAAGAATTGACGCTCGTCATTCCCGCGGAAGCGGGCATCCAGGAAAGCCGAGAGGGAAATGGCTCCCTTATAGCAATTCCATCTGAAGATTGCACATATCGTCAAGCGGCGCCTGGGTTATGCAACCAACTCCCCAACCACGAAAACGTCATTCCCGCGAAAGCGGGAATCCAGGGGTGGGGGTGGAAAATGCAGCGATCGCTACGAGGAACCAAGCCCTTTTTCTGTTTGTTTGAAGGGAGGCATTCATTGATCGGCTTTCCTGGATTCCCGCTTTCGCGGGAATGACGATCAATTTTTGGAATGAGTTCCTCGCACCCTCAAGTTCCTGGTGTGCATAACTGAAATGGAATGACTATAAAACAAACGAAAAGGGGGCTTGGTTCCTCGGAGCAATCTCTGCATTTCCCTCCCCCGCCCCTGGATTCCCGCTTTCGCGGGAATGACGTTTTCGTGGTTGAGGAATGGGTTTCATAACCCAGGAGCCGCTTGACGTCACGTGCAATTTTTAAATGGAATGGCTATAGAATTTCCGCATGGGGCGTCCGCCCGTCCCGCCCGTCCCGCCCGTCCCCGGGAACAGGGCGGCCCGACGATCCATTTTTTCCAGGACGACATCCTCGAAACCCGGTGGAGCGACCCCTTCGACGGCATCCTCGACCGGGGCTGTTTTCCCGTCCTGCCGCCGGAGAGTCGCCTCCGCTACGTGGCCGCTCTCCATCGCCTGCTCTCCTCGGGGGGACGGCTGCGGCTCCAATGTTTCCGCCACCTGGAGACCGGTCCCGGCCCCCACCGTTTTCGCCCGAGGCGATCCGGAAGCTCTTCCCCCCTTTCACCTCGCCGCGCCAAACGGTCGCCCCTCGGGCGGACGCTTCCCGGCCCTCTTCTTTCAGAAAGGCGTCGTGGGAAGAGCCCTCATGGGGATTCCTGCACCCTTTCCTCCGAGAATGGAGAGCGGCTGGGACGAAAGGTCCGATGGGTATCAGGTCGTCAGGAGTCGGAGGGCGACCACGGGGTCTTGAGAGATCATACGCAGCAAGGCTCGGGCGGGTCCAGTGGGACGGGTGCGGTGCGGCTCCCAATTTTGTAAAGTGCGCACGGAAACTCCCAGCAAGCGGGCGAACTCCCCCTGAGAGACGCCCACCGCTTCCCGCACCGCCTTGGCTTCCACTTCCGGACGTTCCGTGACCTTGACCCCTTCCACCTCGACGCCGCGCATGTGGTCGCCCATCTGGCGGACGCTCTCCAGCAGGTCGTTGAACAGGTCATCCTTCATGGCGAATCACGGCTCGGCGAATTCAATGACCAACCGCCGCCCCACGGCATGGGCCAACCGTTCCAGCGACTCCAGGGTGATGGCGGCATTTTCCGGATCCAGCAGACGATCCACCTGGGCGCGGCTGGTGTGGAGCTCCCGCGCCAAGCGGGTTTTGGTGATCCGCGACGTTTTCATGATGTCCGCCAATTGCAGGGCCAGGAGGCGTTTGCGCGCCCGTGCGGAAACCTCTTCCAAAATGCCCTCTTCTTCCAGGAAGCCGTCAAAGGATGAGCCTTCATGGGGAAGCATGATTTCTATCCATTAGGAGAACCCTCGGGGCACGTATTGTTAGCAAAGATCATTGCTGTAATTTTACTCTTTTCATTAACAGCATTTTCAAACGCTGGAAGAGCGTAATTCCTGATTATAGGCTTATTTCCAGAAAGTATGATCTTGACCGTTTGTTCAACATTTTCAGTCACGCGTTTCCCAATTCCAAGATCATCTTCAGTCGCCTCCTTGTTGAAGTTAAAGAAGTTGAATCCTTCGATGGATAAGAACTTTTGGCGTTCTAGTTCATCAATTCTATTGATGAATGCAGCCATTGATATGGCGTAGCGCATCTTTGTTGGTAATACTTTTCCCCCAAATATTGCAATGTAGTCACTAATGTTTGCAGCACTATTCTCTGATAATGAAAGAGATCGTGCAGGAGTAAGGAACAGAATTCCAAACTTAGAAGGAGCCTCAAAATGATCAGCTGCACTGGCTAGATAGTTGTAGTTGAACATTAAATTGCTAACTATATATTTTCCAAGCTCGCTCAGTTTCCAAAGATCATAATTCTGGAATTTTGGTACTTTCCTTATGCATTGATTTGCATAGAGCATTCTCAACTCGATCTTCACTATCTCCTCGTTATATGAGAAGAAAAATCGTAGTTTTTCAGAAATATCCTTATATGATACCCCCGTTCCTGGATGGTGTTTTTGAATGTATCGGATGTATTGGAGAATCCTTACCTGGACAAGAAAATGGTGAGAGAAACCTTTTTTCTCTATATCTATTTCAGTTGGAGTTACATTGAATATGTTTGGTAATAGGGAGTAATTTTCAATGGATGATTCAGAGATAGGGCCTATATCTGTTCCACCGCTGAAATTTTCTGCCTTTCCAATCTTGAATCTTGGAAAGCAATAATGGTACTTGTTTATCATCATTCCCTGAATTACAATATAGTGCAGGCGAGAGATAAAAATACGTTTCTTGTCTGGATTCGTAAGAAGGTCAATAATGTATTTGGTCACCAGCAGCATGTTTTCTTCGGGGGAGGCCGTTCTGGATGTGTTTGAATCGATTTCAATTCGATTTAGAACCTCTTTTGCAACACACTTGTAGGCTTCAATCATCATTCTGTTGTTTGAATTGAAGATTTTATCAAGAGCTAGTCTCCGATCTTTTGGGGGCGTTACGCCAAGTGCGTGATTAATAATTTCATTGATGAGGCTA
Source organism: Magnetococcales bacterium (assembly GCA_015231965.1). Lineage (GTDB taxonomy): Bacteria > Pseudomonadota > Magnetococcia > Magnetococcales > JADGAP01 > JADGAP01. The sequence goes on from JADGAP010000045.1 coordinate 20,017, forward strand.
GTGAGATCGGAAATATATTTTCTTAGACTCTTCGCCGTGTCTTGTTTACACTTGGCTGATGTCCTGATGTTGTTGCTAACGACCGTAGCCGAGAAATTATCAGGACTCAAATTCTCAATTAGCTCTTCAGCAACATTATTCTTTGCTGCTATGATGTCGCACGCGGTTACTGGAAGTAGAGATAAATACCTGTAATTAAATTGAGGGACATCTTTTGGCTGATCTATATAGTCAAAAGATTCTTTTCTTGTTACTATTAGGTATGGAAGATCATCTTTATTAGGGTCGGATATTGTTGATATTAGATCTCTGCATTTGTTAATAAAGAGACTATTCGATCGGATGTCTCGATAGTAGTTATCGAGTCCGTCAACAACAAACAATGGCGTATGCTTGCAATCTTGAGTGATAGACATTACTGCAGAGAATAGAACGTCTATTATCCCGTGGGTTCTAAATTTATTGAGTGGGAATCCTTGGGTTTTACCAAGATTTTTTTCTGAGATCCATGTTCTGATTATGTTCTGATAGTAACTTTTTAGTTTGAGAAAATCTTTAGATTCAATTATATGTTCGGATTTTATTATTATAGGGTGATAAGTCTCGAATAGCGTTCTAATTGATGATCTGTAAATATTCTCGACGATATTTTCAGTCTTTTGGTTGGCGATCTCATTGTGAGTAAGGTCGATTTTGATAGGGAGGACTTTATTGCGTAGGAATAGATTCTTATTTGCGCTTAAAAGGTAATCTGTGAATATTGATTTGCCTTCTCCAATTTCTCCTACAAGAAACAAAATTCTCCCCAGGCCCTTTTTCGTAGGGGTGATGTCTTTAGCCATTTCGCAAAGTGACGTTGCAACGATCTCTGTATGTTGATGGCTAATGTTTGCATATACGCCGGAGTTGATTTTAAGTTCTGTTAAATAGACCTCATGGTCGTATGTATATCTGTTGATAATATCTCTTAGCTCTTCGTTCATTTTCTCGATCTTTGGAAATACATAGCAAGATTGAATTGCATCTTCTTCTGGTATATGATTAAAAGCCCTCTCAATCTCGGTATATAAGGATGAAAGAATCTTCGGGGTGTTTTGTCGGAGAATTTTTTCGCTTGATTTGGAGGAATTGCTTTCTGATATGCCTTCTCTATCGTCGGTAGACTCTTTCTCTTCGTAGTAAAATGGAGAGATTACCTCTGTGTATTTAAGGTCTTTTATAAGATGTCTTGCGGCTAATCTGTTTATTTCTTGATATTTTCTTACAAGAGACTCAACGCTATTGCTATCCATTATTCTCCTCCGGGGGGCTGTGATTACTTCCATAGGATGCTAAAATGAGAAAATACTATTAAAAAATTGGGAATGAAGTGTGTTAAGAATAGTATTAAATATAGATAGATCATAACTGAAATTGCTGCCCGGTAAGATGTCATAGATTGGTTTGTGTACTCCCATAGAGACTGAAGTATTTCGTGTCGGAACTCGGCATCACCTTTCAAATATCCAGCATCTCTCAGGAAAAATGCTAGGTCTGTCATAGTGCTGAATTTCTTTATGATGTTTGGAGCGGCCATCTGGTACACAAGCGAGACTATAAGTATCAATATGGATGCAGAGTATAATTGCGTCATTGCGCCAATTATTTCTTCCGAGTATTTTGTAACATGTTCCTCGTTATACTTAATAATTGATGGAGACAAAAGAAGGGAAAGATAGCTTGCTTTGATTAACTGGCTATTTGCAATAGTTTTAACTATCTTCCAGTCAACAATTCCGAATAACTTTATGGTTTTGTGGTTTATGTTGGCGTCACCTGCTTGAATAGGCTTCCCTTTCTCTAGGAGGCTAAATATCTCTTTCGCCGATTTGTTAGTTAGTTCGATATGTGATATCATAAACATAACCAGGGTTCTTATGACTCGTTTATGTTTCGTATTCCCGTATACACCAATAATTCCTCTGTTGCAAGATATTTTGCATTTCTTGATGAGAATTTCGACCTCGCGGATGCGGGTGTCGGGATTTTCCCAAGGGGTGACCCCGCTCTGATGGAAACCGTCGTCATCCGGGGACGGCGTGGAGGCGGACACCCAGGGCGCGCAGCACTTTGAGTACGGTTTCCAGGCGGGGTTTGGCACCGGGGGCGAAGACCTTGTAGAGGCTTTCGCCCCCCAGGCCGGACTCCTTGGCGATGCGGGCCATGCCCCGGGCCTTGGCGATATGCCCCAAGGCGGACAGAAGCTCCTCGGCGTCGCCGTCGGCCAGCACTTGGGAGAGATATTCGGCGATCATCTCTTCGCTGTCCAGGGAGTCGGCGGGGTCGAAATCACTCACCACGGGTTTCATGGTTCCAACTCCCTGGCCAGAAGGTGGGCATGGGCGATGTCCTGCTTTTGGGTGGATTTGTCGCCGCCGCACAAGAGCAGGATTTGCTATACACAGTGCGGCATAGCCGCAACCATATGGGTATTGTTCCTTGAAAATCTGGTTGCCTGCGGCAACGATTGGGCGCGCTGCGCGAATGGCAAAAAACGCCATTCGCTTCTCTTGAAAGCGCG
>JADGAP010000046.1 GCA_015231965.1 Magnetococcales bacterium
CCCTCCGCTCCGTCGGACGCCCCGCCGACGCCCCCCGCCGAGGCCCAGGCCGCCGCCCCCGAATACCGCCCCTATTCCTACCTGGAGCAGGGGGGCCATCTGTTGATGGATACCCTCGTCCCCCCGGTGGGGAACATGAAGATCATCCGCTCGTCGCACCTTTTGATGCGCTTCTTCAAGGGGTTGCACCAGATCACCGCGGAATTGACCTTCCAGGAGGCCGTCACCTTGGCGGAGGGCGACAAGGCCCTGAAAGTCAGCTATCCCACTCAGTTGGGGGTCATCCGACGCCGCCGCCACTACCGCTCGAAACCCCTGATCCACGCCCCGCAGAGAATCAGCGTCAATCCCGGGACCGAGGAGGGGTTTGTCTCCAAAATCGTGGACATCAGCGAAGGAGGTGTGGCCTTCTGCTCCCGCAGCAAGGGCAAGGGATTCCACAAAAACCAAGTGATCCAACTGGAAATCCCCGTCTCCGACGAAAAAAATTTGTCGCTGGAAGCCTTTGTGCGGCAGGAGATGCCCAACGCCGCCAAGGGGGTCTGCCTGTTGGGCGGGGCCGTCTACGGTGTCCAGTTCGACGTCCTGACCCCGGAGATGAAAAACGAACTGGTCAAGTTCGCCACCCAGATCCAGCGGCAATACTTGAGCTGGCTGAGCAAGAAAAAAGAGGGGCTGGGGTTGCGCACCAAGTTGATCCACTGGAGCGACCTCCCCAACGAGGAGACGCTCCCCCGGGAGGAGCCTGCGGAAGAGCCCTTGGAACCACGGGAAGAAGCGAAAAAAGCACCCGAGAAGGACGAAAAAGAGAAGGAGAAGGAGAAGGAGAAGGAGAAGGAGAAGGCCGAACCCGAGCGCAAGCCGGAACGGGAGGAGCCCCCCGCCAAAAAAGAGCCGCCCGCCCGGGAGAAGAGCGAGGTCAAGCCCCGGGGAGGCATTTTCAGCCTGTTCGGCCTGGATGACAAAAAATCCAGGCCCACCCCGACCAAGGCCGTGGATCCCGCCCCCGCCAGGGGGAAGGAAAAGCCGGGCTCGGAATTGGACCGACTGATGGCCATCAAGAAAAAGAAGAGCGGCTTCTGACATGCCCCTGCATCCCCACGCGGTGCGGCACCCTCTCCGGTTTTGGCCTGACCGCCCCGTCAAGCCCCCCCGCCCGGATCCGGAATCCCCCCGATGAACGCCGACGCCCCCGATCCCGATAACGAACTGACCCTGTTGCGGCAACAGCTCCAACAGCGGGAAGAGGAGCTGGCGGAAGCCCGCTACGAGGCCAACCTCTCCCATACCTACGTGGAAACCATCCTGGCCTCCATGGTAGACGCCCTGCTGGTGCTGGACAACGAGGGCAAAATTCAGACCGTCAACCGCGCCACCCTCACCATCACCGGGTTCTCCCCCGAGGAGATCCTGGGGCACCCCCTGGGGTTCGTCCTGGTGGAAAAAGAACCCGACGAGTTTGTGCAAAAAATGCTGTACGAGGGGAGCATCAGCGATTACGAGGGGATCTTTCGCGTCAAGGGAGGGGGCGATCAGGTTCCCGTCTACCTCTCCGGGGCGCTGATGGTGAACGATGACGATGAAATCATCGGCGTGGTCTGCGTCGGCAAGGACATCTCCGACCTGAAACGGAGCCAGAACCAGCTCATCGAGTCGGAAAAAATGGCCTCCATCGGCAAACTGGTGGCCGGAGTTGCCCACGAAATCAACACCCCGGTGGGGGTAGGCGTCACCGCCGCCTCCACCCTGCGCACCATGACCCGGGAGATCCAAACAGCCTTCGACGAACGGGCCATGACCAAAACCCAGTTGACCGAATATTTGCACGATGTGGAACACACCAGCGACCTGTTGCTCTCCAATCTCTCCCGCACCGGGGATCTGATCGCCAGCTTCAAAATGGTCTCCGCCGACCAGATCAGCGAGGTCAAGCGACGCTTCGATCTGCGGGATTACATCCGCGACATTCTCACCAGTCTGGGACCGCGTTTGAAAGGCTCGCCCCACGCCATCCAGGTGACCTGCCCCGACGACCTGGAGGTGGAGAGCTATCCCGGCGTGGTGGGACAGGTGCTGACCAACCTGATCACCAACGCCCTGATGCACGCCTACGCCCCCGACACGGCGGGAACCATCGCCATCCAGGCGTCCCGGGAGGGGGGTGAGGTGGTGATCCGCTTCTCCGACGACGGGCGGGGCATCTCCCCAGAACATCAGCAACACATTTTCGAGCCCTTTTACACCACCGCCCGGGAGTCCGGCGGCACCGGGCTGGGGCTCAACATCCTCCGCAACATCGTTCACCAAAAACTCAAGGGCAGCGTGACCTGTGACAGCGCGTTGGGCCGGGGAACCACCTTCACCATCCGTTTTCCCATCCGCCCGCCCGAGTGAGGGGGCGGTTCTCCCCCGCTCTTCCGCCGACGGGAAGGAGGGGCCAACCATGGGGGTCGCCAGGAGATCATGAACGACGATTTTGACGATCTGTTCGCCGACGAACCCGCCACGTCCCCCACGCCGGAAGCGCCGCCGGAACCGGCGACAACGACGACGCCTCGGACGGACGCGGACGTGGTCGAAGCCTCGCTGGAGGCGCTCCGCGCACCAGGCATGGGGTTGGCTCCGGCGGCGTCCCCGCCGGGACCGGACGAGCCCTGGAAAATCCTGGTGGTGGATGACGAAAAGGCCATTCACCAAGTGACCCTGCTGGCCCTGAAGAATGTCGTCTTCCAAAACCGCAAGGTACAATTTTTCCACGCCTATTCCCGCCGCGAGGCCGAGGAAATTTTGACCCTCACCCCGGGAATCGCCCTTATTTTGTTGGATGTGGTGATGGAGACCCAGGACGCCGGCCTGCAATTCGCCCGCTGGGTGCGGGAGAGCGCGGGGGAGCGCAACACGCGGATCGTGCTGCGCACCGGTCAGCCCGGCCACGCCCCGGAAAAGTCGGTCATCCAGGATTACGACATCAACGATTACAAGGAAAAGACCGAGCTGACCGACATCCGGCTCTACACCACGGTGGTGGCGGCCCTGCGCAACTACCGGGATCTGCTGAATGTCGCCGAGGGGGTGCGCCGCATCACCGCCTATTCCCAAGCCGCCGAACAGTTCGTGCCCATGCGCTTTTTGCAGCGCTTGGGGCGCAAAAGCCTGATGGACGTCCGCCTGGGGGACTACGTTCATCGCAACATGACGGTGTTTTTCTCCGACATGCGAGATTTCAGCAGCCTCACCGAACGCATGACCCCCCTGGAAAACCTCCGCTTCCTCAACTCCTACCTCAAGCAGATCGAACCCCCCATCACCGAACACGGCGGGTTTATCGACAAGTTTCTCGGGGATGGCTGCATGGCCCTGTTCGACACGGCCGAGCAGGCGGTGGCCGCCTCCGGCCTCATCCTCCACCGGCTGAAAGCGTACAACCAGGGACGGGGACGGGCCGGCTACGACCCCATCCGCATCGGCATCGGTCTTCATTCCGGCGGGCTGGCCCTGGGCGCGGTGGGCAGCGCCGTGCGCATGGATGGCACCGCTGTGGGCGATGCGGTCAACCTGGCCGCCCGCATCGAGGCCCTGACCAAACCCCTGGAACTCCCCCTGCTCCTCTCCGGTTCCAGCTTTTTTCAACTCTCCCGGGCGCAACGGCGCAAGGGACGGCTGGTGGCGTGGCTCCCGGTCAAGGGGCGGACCATTCCCACCCCCATTTACGCCTGGCAGGATGAGGCGATTCCCGAATGGAACGTCGGATTGGGGGAATGTTCGCCGTTTCCCCTGGCGTTGCTGCGCATCCAACAGGGGCGATGGGACCGGGCGGCGAGGCTGCTCCACGACTGCCGGAAGCGTTTTCCCGACGATCCGATTTTCGCCCGACAGGAACGAATCTGCGCGGAAAAAATCGCCTCCCGAACCGATCGGGAGGAGGCTGCCCTGTCCCAGCCCCCCCGCTGGCGTCCCGAATACCGCTCGGGAGACGCCGCCATCGACGATCGCTACGCCGCGCTCATCCACTGGCTCGCCCAGGGGTGGTCGGAGTTGCCGGACGTCGGGGTGGCGGTGTGGGCCCAAACCTTCCAGGAACTGCTTCGGACGCGCATCCTCCCCGGCTTTCGCGAGGAAGAGGAGCGGATGGCGGCAACCAATGTTCCGGATCTGGCGGATCACCGGCTGGAACACGACGCCTTCGCCGCCTTCTGCCGCGAGATGGATCACGAACTGCGGGATCCCCAGCGGGGCATGGAGGCCTTTCTCTTCACCTTCAGCATGGTGAGCGAGTGGATCCTCGCCCACCCGGCCAAGCGCGACCGCAAATGGACCCAGGCCACGCCCTCCTGAACCGGCCACTCCCCGCCCCTCGCCTTTGTCGCTCCCCGCTTCCCCATGGTCGCGCGCCCAAGGCGTCGCGCCGCCGGGCCCGCCCCGCGCCCCCCTCCGGCAAGAAATGAGTTGCCGAAGTCAACGGAACCGTATAGACAATTCCATGGGGCGCCCGAAAGGGGCGTCCATCACCCCGTGATGACGGATTCGAGAACCACCGTGTCCTTGCGCCTGAAAATTTCCATCGTGGTCGCCGCCGTGGTGCTGGCCTTTGCCGGCGGCGGGGTGTGGCTCCACTGGCTGTTCGTGGACCCGGTGTTTCACACCCTGGAACAGGAGCAGGCCCGGCGCAACCTGGATCGGGTGGTGGAATCCCTCAAACGGGAAGGGCAGCAATTGCAACCCATCCTCAACGACTGGGGGGGGTGGGATCACCTTTACGCCTTCGCGGCGGACCGCAACGACCGTTTTGTGGAAGAAAACCTCATTCCGGAAACCTTCAAGTCGGCCAAGCTGAACCTGATTTATATTTATGACCAGGAGGGCCGCCTGATCTGGGGACGGGTCAGCGCGGGCGAGGAGGAAGAGCCCGAGGCGTGGGATCCCCTGGCGGGGCGGGAGACCGCCCATCCCCTGTTGCGGGAGCCGCTGCGCCAGCGTCCGGTTTCCGGACTGATGCACAGCGAACGGGGGCTGTTCATGATCGCCGCCACCCCCATCCTGACCAGCGCCCGCACCGGCCCCAGTCGGGGGGTGTTGATCATGGGGCGCCAGTTGGATGAAGCCGTGATTCAAAGCCTGCGACTGCAAACCAGCGTCTCGTTTTTCATCGACTACCTGGATCCCGCGCAAGCCTCCGCCGCCCCTGTCCCGCCGGTCGACGACCGCCCCATGACCATCACGCCGACGACCCTTGAGGGAACCGCCCTCCTGACCGACCTGGACCAGAAACCCGTCCTGCGCTTCCACGTCGCCACCCCCCGGGAGATCACCCAGGAGGGGCAGCGGGCCGCCCGGGGGTTGAGCCTGCTGATGGTGATCGGCGGGCTGCTGGTGATTCTGGTGATGGTCTCTCTGTTGCGGCGCCTGGTCACCTCCCCCCTGGAGCGGCTCTCCGCCCGGATGGAAGCCTTCGCCCGGGATCGCATCCCCCTCCCCCAGAGTGAGGAGCCGACGGGAACGGATGAACTGGCCCAACTGAGCCGCCGTTTCGCCGCCGTCTCCCGCCAACTGGCGGAATCCGGCCAAGCCCTGGAACAGGCGCGGGATCAGGCCCTCAGGGCCTCCCAGGCCAAGAGCGTCTTCCTGGCCCACATGAGCCACGAAATCCGCACCCCGATGAATGGGGTGCTGGGCATGTTGGAGTTGCTGGGCAAAACCCCGATGAATGGCCCTCAGGCCGGCCTGTTGGAGGACGCCCTGACCTCGGCGGAAAATTTGTTGGCCATTCTCAACGACATTTTGGACTTTTCCAAGATCGAGGCGGGGGCCATGACCCTGGAGGTCATCCCCTTCAATCCCCGCCAGGTGTTGGAGCGAAGCGCCCGTCTGATGTCGGGTCGGGCCCAGGCCAAGGGGTTGGGACTGAGGGTGGTCCTGGATCCAGACCTCCCCTCCCGGGCCCTGGGCGACCCGGTGCGACTGGGACAGGTGGTGGGCAATCTGCTGAACAACGCGGTCAAGTTTACCCCACAGGGGGAAGTGGTTCTCCACGGCGGCATGGTCCGGCGGGAGACGGGACGATTCGCCCTGCGGGTGGAGGTGGCGGATACCGGCGTGGGGGTGGACGAGGCGGCTCGGGGCCGGTTGTTCCAATCCTTCAGCCAGGCGGACGCCTCCATCTCCCGCCAGTACGGCGGAACCGGGTTGGGGCTGGCCATTTGTCGCCAACTGGTCCAACTCATGGGGGGCGAGATCTCCCATCGTCCGGCCCAGCCCCAGGGGTCGATCTTTTCCCTGGAAGTTCTGCTGGAGGAGTCCGACGGGGCGACCCCGCCGGAGTCGGACGTCGAGTCGGAGGAAGGGGGATCCCCCTCCCGCCTGCGCGGTCGGGTGTTGCTGGTGGACGACCAGGAGATCAATCGGCGGGTCGGCGTGGGGTTGCTGCGGGGTTTGGGCCTGGAGGCGGGGTTGGCGGAAAACGGCCTGGAGGCCCTCGCCCAATGGCGAGGCGGGACGTGGGATCTGATTTTGATGGACGTGCGCATGCCGCTGCTGGACGGGCTGGAGGCCACCCGCCGGATTCGCGGCGAGGAGGTCGCCCGGGGCCTTACCCCCATCCCCATTGTGGCGGCCAGCGCCGACGCCATGCCGGAAGAGGTGAGCGCCTGTCTGGCGGCGGGGATGAACGCTCATCTGGCCAAACCGCTGCGGGAAGAGCGCCTGCGCGCCCTGCTGGGCACCTTTTTGTCGTCCGGTCCGGCGGCGAGCGCCCCGACGGCAACGGCTCCCCCCTCCCACGACGAGGACGGGGAATCGGTGGATGAGTCGGTGTTGAGGGACATTCAGGAGATCATGGGCGACGGCTTTCCCGAGATGCGGGAGGCCTTCTTCAGCAGTTGCCTCGGTCATCTGGAAACCATGGAGCGAGCCCTGGCCTCCGACGATGCCAACGCCCTGCGCTTGTCCGCCCACGCCCTCAAGGGCAACGCCTGGCAGTTCGGCTGTCAGCGGCTGGGCAAACGGGCCGCCGTCTTGCAGAACGGGGCGGGACGGGATGGAAAGGAAGCCTTGCAAGAAACCCTCGCCGCCGCACGACGGGAGTTCGAGGTCATCCGGCAATGGATTGAGCGGGGGAACGAACCATGAGTGAGCCAAAGGAACTGGCGGTGTTGATCGTGGATGACGACCCCGACCGCCCCACCCGCTTGATCCACCGCTTGCAAACGCTGGAGGGGCTTCAAACCACGGTCAAATCTCCGCTGGCGGCGATGAACCGTCCCTTTGACCTGGCGCTGGTCTTTCATCCCTTGAAATACGCCGACGGGCTGGAGGTCATCGGGCGGCTGGCCCAGGGCAAGGGGGGCTTCACCCCGGTGCTGGGGGTAATCGAGGGGGTGGAGAGCGGTGCGCCCTTGTCCCTTTTCGCCCAGGGGGCGGTGGATTACCTGCGGGTAGAGGCGTTGGAATCCATGGCGGCGGAACGGGTGGAATACTGGACGCGGATGCGGCGGCGCTGGCTGGCCGCCGGGGATCCCCCCTGGCCGGGGGAGGACCACCCCCCCTGGAAGGAATATCGTCGCCAGGCCCGGATTCTGGTCCTGGACGATCAGGCGGTGCAGTTGATGTTCATGGGCAAATTTTTGCACCATGAAGGGTTTGAACAGGTCACGACGTTGTCCGATCCCCAGGCGTTGCTGGACCGGCTGGAGCAGGGAGAGCGTTTCGACGCCGTGATCACCGACTATCACCTGCCGGGAACCAACGGGCTGGAGCTGGCCGCCCGGCTTCTCACCCCGGAAGGGAACGACCCCCACCTCATCCTCATCACCGCCGATCAAGACGCCACCTTGCGCCAACAGGCCCATCAGGCCGGGGTGGGGGATTTTCTGGTCAAACCCCTGGATCGCAACGAGTTGGTCTGGCGGCTTAAGCGGGGGCTGCGGATGCGTTTCGCTCTGACGGGTCCAGGCTCTCGCGCTGCTGGGCCGCGTGGCGAATCGCCTTGAGCAGCTCCTGTTTTTTGATCGGCTTGGTCAGGTGGTCGTTGCACCCGGCGGCGAGGCTCTCCTCTTTCTTGGCGATGGCGGCGTGGGCGCTGAGGGCGAGGATGATCAGGGGCGCGCGCCCCTCCTCCTGTTCCCACTGGCGGATGCGGCGGGTGGCGGCGTAGCCGTCGAGACCGGGCATTTGAAGGTCCATCAGCACCAGGTCGAAAGACTCCTGCCGCACCCGGGCCACCGCTTCAAAGCCATTGTTGACGATCTCCAGCTGGTGCGGGGATTTTTTCAGATAGAGTTGGAACAACAACTGATTGTCGGTCATGTCCTCCGCCAGCAGGATGCGCAACCCTCGGACCTCCTCGGCCGCGTCCGCCCCATCCTCCGCCGACTCCCGGGCCAGGGGCGACTCGGCGGGGCGGGCCGGCAGGGTGAAATGGAAGGCGCTCCCCTCCCCCAACCGGCTGTCCACCCACAACTCGCCCCCCATCAGCGCCACCAACCGCCGGGAGATGGCCAATCCCAGACCGGTTCCGCCGAAACGCCGCGTCACCCCCGCGTCCGCCTGGGTAAAGGGCTCGAAAATTCGCGTCATATGCTCCGGAGCGATGCCGATGCCCGTGTCGACCAGGGTGAAAAACAGATGTTCCGGCGCTTGCGGGTCCAGGGAGAGCCGCAGGTGGAGCCCCCCCCGTTCGGTGAATTTGATGGCGTTGCCCATCAGATTGATCAACACCTGACGCACCCGACCATCGTCCCCCAACACCAGCTCGGGAACCTCGGGCAGGATCTCCGCGTCCAGCACCAGCCCCTTTTGCTCGGCGGAGAGATGCATAATCTTGACCGTCTCCTCCACCAACACCCGGGGGGAGAAGGGGAGTTCCACCAATTGGAACTGGCCCGCCTCGATGCGGGAAAAGTCTAATACATCGTTGATGATGCCCAACAGCGCCCCCCCCGAGCGCAGCATCATCTCCACGTAGCGCCGTTGCTGGGCGTCCAACTCGGTCTCCAGCAGGATGTCGCTGATGCCCAGCACCACGTTCATCGGGGTGCGGATTTCGTGGCTGATCGCCGCCAAAAACTCGCTCTTGGCCCGGGAGGCCTTTTCCGCCTGCTCCTTGGCCAGACGCAACGCCTCCTGCGCCTGCTTGCGCTCGGTGATGTCCTGAAAAAAGCCGTGAACCTTCCGCTCCCCCGGATCCTTCCGACCGATGGTATGCACGCTCCGCCGATGGCCCTTGGCGGTGAGGATCTCCAGTTCCAGGTCGTAAGGCTCGTCCTGCTCCACCGCCCGCCGCACCGCCTGCTCAAGAATCCGGCGGGAGGCGGGGGTATAAAACTCGATCGCCCGCTCCACGGTCGGTGCAAAATCGGGGTCCACTTCGTGCAACTGGTAGACCGCCTCCGTCCAGGTCAGCTTGCCCGTATCGAGGTAAAATTCCCAGCCGCCGACCTTGCCGATCCGTTCGGTTTCCGCGAGCAGGTGCCGACTTTTCGTCAACTCCTCTTCCGCCAGCTTGCGTTGGGTGACGTCGTGAATGAAGGAGCAAAGAATCGTCTTGCCCCCCAGGCTGACGGGGCCGGAATAGACCTCCACGTTGCGCAGTTCACCCGAGGCCAAGCGGTGGAGAAACTCGAAATGGTTGCGCTTTTCCCGCGCCGCCAGGGCCATCTCCCGGGCGATTTCCGACGGCTGAAGCGTGTTGAAATCGTGAATGCGCATCGCCAACAGCGTCGAGCGGTCGTAACCGTAGTAGTGTTCCGCCGCCCGGTTGGCGTCCAGAATGGCCCCGGAATCGGGATCGATGAGCAGGGCCACCACCGGATTTTGCTCAAAAATTTGCCGGAACCGCGCCTCGCTCTCCTGGAGGGCGATCTCCCCTCGGCTGCGCTCGGTGGTATCGGTGAAAATCCACACCCGGCCGTTGATCCCCTCCGGACCCGGCAAGGGGGCGGAGTAGCGTTCGAAAATCCGTCCATCCTTGAAACGCAGCACATCGGCGTCCACGGCGTCGGTTTGATACAGCGCCTTGACCTTGTCGAGAAAGAGCCCCGGTTCCTCCAGTTGGTCCAGCACAAAAGTCAGCAGACGAGCGTCCAGGCCCTCGGTCACGATGGCTTTGGGAATCCGCCACATGTCGCGGAAACGGCTGTTGGCTCGCACCACGCCGCCTTCCCGGTCCACCACCAGGATGCCATCCCGGGTGGATTCAAAGGTGGCCCGCATCAACGCCTCGCTGTCCCACCGCGACGCCTCGGCCTCCAGGCGTTGGCGACGGTTGCGGAAGCCTTCGATCAACTGCCCGCTGGCCGAGATCACCGGTTGCAGATAGTCGACCAGGGCCGCATCGTACCCCCCCGGGCGGTTGGCCACCCACCACCCCCACCACCTCCTCGCCGCGCAAAATGGGAACCCCCAAAAACGCCCGCAACGGCGGATGCCCCGGAGGAAGCCCGCAACGGCGGGGATCCTGGGCCGGATCGTTGGCGATCACCGGAGCCCGGCTGTGGAAGGGGGCAGCGTACAGACCGTGCATCCGGGTGAAGCACAACCCGGAGGGGGCGTTGACCTCGCAATAGGCGCGGGTCGCTTCGTCCCAGGCGATGTTGGAGATGGCCAAGGTTTTGAGATAGGGCCGCCCCGGCTCGTCCTCCAAGGTTTCGGCGATAAATCCATAGGAGCTGCCGGTCAGTTTCAAAATTTCCAGCAACAGGGCGTCGAACAATTCGTTGGGATGGGACTCCTCGATGAACAGGCTTTGAATGCGGTTGACGCACCCCACCTGCATTTCCAGTTGGCGCTTGGCGGCCAGCAACTCCGCCTCGGCATTCCTGCGGGCGGAGATATCCTGAATCTGGGCCACGAAATGGACCGGACGCCCCGCCCCGTCCCGCACCAGGGAGACGCTCAACAACCCCCAGACAACGCCGCCCTCCCGGCGCAGATAGCGTTTTTCCATCTGAAAGGAGGGCAGGGTTCCCGCCAACAGTTGGCGGACGAAGGCCAAGTCGGCGTCCAAATCGTCGGGATGGGTGATGGACTGAAAGTCGAGGGCCAGAAGTTCGGCTTCCTCATAGCCGACCATCCGGCACAAGGCCGGATTGACTTGGAGCAAACGTCCGTCGGGAGCGACCAGGGCCATACCGTGGGCGGAGCTTTCAAAGGCCCCGCGAAAACGGGATTCGCTGAGTTTGAGGGCGTGATTGGCCTCTTCCAGGGCGGCGGAACGCTCTTGTTGCCGCAGATTGGCCAGACCGACGGAGGTGAGCAGGGAGACTAACCGACGATCATATTCCAGAATACTTTGCACCTTCTCCCGGGAAAAGACGGGAACCCGGTCCAGGGCGGCGAGATAGTCGGCCTCGTCAAAGCCGAACTCCCGGGCCTGCTTCCGGAAAAATTCCCGGTCCGGCTGTTCGCCCTCGTAAAAAAATTGCCCCAAAAAGCAGGTGGCCAGATGCCGTCCGTCCACCACGATGGGAATGCCGATATCCCACAGGCCGTTCAGGCACTTGTATTCCACGTGCTCCCCCGGGGAGAGTTCAGGGAGACGTTGGGCGATGAAACGGTCGCTGGCCAGGCAGCGATGGCGGCATTGGGGGTCGGCGCGGTGGAATTCGATGCAGATCTCTTGCCATCCGGCACCCACCAGAATCGCGCCGTTCACGTCGACGATGCCGATGGGAAGGCCGGAGGCCTGATGCAAGGCCTCGGCCATGGCCTGCACTTGGGAAATATCCACCAAATCGCGCAACGAGATCCCCATCGCCCCTCCCTGGAGCTTGGTCGCGTCGGGACAGCCCCCTCAAGCCCCCTGCCCGCGTCATGGACGGGACGCGATCCGAGGCCCTCGGCAGAACGAAATCGAGAAACAGCCCTTTGTTGTTCTACAGTATCACCGATTGATCACGAAAGATTCAACCTGCTCGTTGGAAATTCCTCGCATCCTTTTTTTTTTCAAAGCGCCGCCGCGATGGTGGTATCGTAATTCCAAACCATTTTTACACATTGCCAATCACCGATTTTATGCTCGTCCTTCCCTCTCTCGCGGGAAGGACGTTTTCGTGGTCGAGAAGTTGGTTGCATAAGCCAGGCGCGGCTTGACCTCATGCGCAACTTTTAAATGGAATGACTCTACAACCACGTCGAGGGCTCCTGTTCGGCACCGTTTCACGTCACCTGCTGATCCTCTTTCCGCCTCCCGCCGCCGACCCGCCGCGCTGGCAGTCTGTCGGATTATTCCTATCAATATGTTTCAACATATTGATAGGTCAATGAATATATTCAGATCATCCATCAATAAATTAAAATTTATTGATGGATGATCCATGAGTTGCATGAGGGGTGGAGTCTGAATCCGACAGGCTGATGGGCGAAAAAAATCCCCTTGCGCGAACACGCGAACAAGGGGAGGAGGCGATCCAGGCCTTGGGGGAACGGCCTGGGGGCAAGCCCTCCGGCGCCGCCGAATCCCGCGGCACCGGAGGTTCGAGTCACTTCATTCAAAATCGACGCTGAACTTGACCCATACCGTGCGTCCGGGCTCGTTGACCCGGGAGCCGGTGGGGACCAGATATCCCGGAACCGCCGATCCGCCCCGGGAGAGGTGTTCGGCGTACTCCTTGTCGAGGACGTTGTCCACCCCGGCGGTGAGCAGCGTCTCCTTGGAGGTGCGCCATCCGGCGTGGAGGGAGAGGACGCCGAAGCCGGGGGTCTCCACGGTGTCGGCACCGTTCAGCACGATGTTGCCGGAGCCCACGTCGAGACGATCCTGCCGCGCCGCCACCCGCCACACCGCCCCGGCGGAGTGGGTCTTGTCGTCATACTCCACGCCCCATTTGGCCTCCAGGGGGGGCTGTTGGGCCAGGGGCTTGTCGTCGGTGTCGTTCTCCCCCCGCACGTAGGAGACGGCCAGGGAGGTTCTCCACTGGTCGTTGAGCTTGTAGGTCAAATCCCCCTCGCCGCCCATCACCGTGGCGTCGATGTTGCGCGACAGCTTGGGAACGGGGGTCCAGCGGATCAGAAGGTAATCCTCGATCTTGCCGTAGAACGCCGCCACCGAGCCGGACCAGGGGCCGGAGTTCCACAGCAGACCGGCGTCCACTTGGTTGGTTTTTTCCGGATCGGTGGTGAGAAAGGCGCTCTTGTAGGCGGCGGCGGTGCTGGTCGCCGGATCGCCTTCCAACCGTTCCCAGTAGTCGGGAGTGCGTTCGGCGTGGCCCAACCCCACGTACCACTTGCCGCCGCCTTGCCAAAGATCCTGCTCGTAGCGTCCGAAGCCGCTGTAGAGGGTCTCCCGGTCGCTCTCCCCCTTGGTGTTGTTGGGATTGCCGGCGCAGGCGGTGGCGGCAACGCAGTTGCGGCTGTCCTTGGCCTCGTGGGCGTCCACTCGCAACCCCGCCACCACCTTGCCCTCCTCCGTCACCATCCGGGAGCCCTCGGCGAAAATTCCGAACTGACTGAAGCGCATGTCCTCGTCGCGGGAGGCGGAGCGATAGGCGGCGTCCGCCGCCGCCGCGCTCATTTGCATCATGGCGCTTCGGGCGGTGTGTTCATCCCGCTTGAAATCCACCCCCACCGTCAGTTCACTCTTCTCGTCGGGGGCGAGGGTGGCGTCCAGCCGTCCCCCGGTGGTGGTGCGGTCCGGGTTCATGGCGGAGAAGGTCGCCCCCGGGGTGCGCAGGGAGTAGTTGTCCATCACATGGTCAACGTAGTTGTAATAGAGTTGACCGCTCACCTTTTTGAACAGGGGCGAGAGATTTTTCTTCACCACCTTGAACGCCACGTTGTCCCGATCGAACTTGGAACCGTCCATGGTGCGGTCGGCGTAGGCCGCCTCGCCCTCGCTGTGGATGCCGGAGAGTTCGATCAGGCCGTCGTCGCTGGGGGTCCAACCGAGGGCGGCCCCGGTACTCCAACGGGTGTAGGCGGAGTGGATGGTGCGCCCGCCGCCGTCCTTGTAGTCCCGGGCGTCGGTGCGGGTTCCGGTGAACTGACCATACACGTCGGCATTGCCGCCCCGGAGGTCGCCCACCTGGTCGTTCCGACCGAAGCTCCCCACCGTCAGGCTGCCTTGAGCCCGATACCCCGGCGTGGTGAACCGCTTGATCGCCCGCTCGAACAGCACCGCCCCCGCCGAGCTTCCCGGACCGTTCAGCACCGACTGGGGCCCCTTGAACACCTTCACCTGATCGTAGGATTCGGGAAAAACGTAGGCGGTGGGGGGGTCCATGCGATTGCCGCAGCCGCCGAAAATTTGCTGGCCGTCCAGCAAAATGTTCAGCCGTGAACCGGCCATGCCCCGCAAGATCGGGTCGCCGTCGGTCCCCCCCTTGCGAATCACCGAAAACCCCGGAATGTTTTTCAAGTATTCCGCCCCGTCGTGGGCCGGAATGGGCTGTTGCGGCTTTTTCGGATCGGTGACCACCAGCAGCGGATCGACGCTGCGCGGTGCCGTGACCACCACATCCTCCAAAAGCGTGGAACCCGAAGCGGCGGTGCCGGGGCTCTCTTGCGCCAGGACGGCGACCGGGGAGAGCAGGGACAAGACTCCCGCCAGGGAAAGAAGGCGACCTCTTTGCGTCATGTAAAATTCTCCGGCTTGTTCACAGAAAAGGGAAACCAAGCCGTCCCCCCTTACAAGTTTGAAGCCATGAAAATTTGAATTTTAAATCAATATTATATAGAATTATTATGTGAAATATGCGTGATATGACACAGGACATCACGAGAAATGCGCGGGGCTTTTCACACAGATTTCACACGGGTTCCCCCCGGCCCCGCCGCCGCTCGCTGGAGGCCCCGGTGAGACGCTCCTCTAGCAGCCTGTCGGATTCAGACTCCACCCATCATGCAACTCATTGATCATACATCAATAAATTTTAATTTATTGATGTATGATCTAAATATATTCATTGCCATATCAATATGTTGAAACATATTGATATGAATAATCCGACAGACTGCTCGGGAGGCGCGGGGCGGTAGTCGGCGGAGCGCCCGCCCTCCCGCGCCTGGAAGCCCATGACGGGCGGGATGGCGGAACGCCCCGCTCCTCCGAAAGGGGGACTCCTCAGGGCGAGGGGGGATTCCAATCCCCGAGATATTGAAATCCCGCCCAGTAATGCGGTTGACGCCGCGTCTCCCCGAACTCCCCGACGATGAACCGCCGTTGCACTTTCTGCAACGCCTCCGCCGGACTCAACCCCTGTTCCCCATAGCCCTTGTAAAACTCCCGCAGAAACACCATGCGGCTCTCCTCATCCACCTCCCACAACGAGTGCAACACCCCTCCCGCTCCAGCCATCAGAAGAAAATGGAGCGGATCCGATGAACTTTGGGGTTCCTCCGGAAGGATGGAGAGCTGATAACGGCTCAGGGTCACGAGATGGGCCCGCATCGGAATCCTTTCCCACAATTCCGGGCTTTGCAACCAACCATCCTTGTCATCCCGGGTCTCGGGGCGGGGGGGATGGAGTCGCCACCCCAGGGAGTCGGCGCGGGCGTTCCAATGAATCACCCCAAACCCCTCCAGGCCGCCATTCCGGGCCATGGTCCGGAGGCGATCCACCGTCAGGGCGGTCCCGCTCACCACCTCCCGCTCCTTGACCAAAGCGGCCAAGGCCTCGGTCTCCTTCATGGATTCGGTGCGGAACCGCTCCCGCTTCCCCGGCCCGCCCCCCGATTCCCCTTCCTCCGGGGAGAGATTCATCCCTCCCGCCATTTCCGGGGGAGCCTCTTCGAGACCTGGCCCCAAAATCAGCATCCGGCTCCGTGGTCCCGGACGGGCAATTTGATGCAATGCGTGGACAACTCCCAGGGAGGGGGCGCGGCTCAGGCGAAAGCGGTTGGCCAGATACTCCCCCTTTTCATCCACCAGCATGCCCCAGGGAAAATCGAGGAGATAGTCCGAGGGAATCAAAACCAGCTCCTTGCGGGCAGACAGCTCCTTCTTCAGGGGGGCGAAGAAATAGTCGTAATAGAGCCTGCCCAATTGGTGCATCAACTCCTGTTGCGCGACGCTCACCCCCCGCTGCGGCAGAGAGGCCAGACGGATGAAACTGACGGCCAGCGACTCCAACTGCGCCGCGGTGGCGGAATGACGCAATGGTTCGGCGTGTTTGACGTAAGCTTCGGGAGAAAGCGGATCGAAGGCGCTCTTTCCCCCCTTTTTCAACCCGCCCCGCACCCCGCCTCGGATCGGTGGTCCATCGTCCCGCGTTTTTTGGTAAAAGGCATCCGCCGCGCTCATGATCCGGCGGGAGATCTCGGCCTCCTGTCGTTCCGACCAACGGGTGGAGACCACCTTCTCCCGCGCCGCCATCACCCGATCCCGCCCCTTGTTGTTGAACAAGATCACCGCTTGATCGGGTTCCAGGGTTTTGCCCCACGCCTC
The DNA here is from genome assembly GCA_015231965.1 of Magnetococcales bacterium. Taxonomy (GTDB): domain Bacteria; phylum Pseudomonadota; class Magnetococcia; order Magnetococcales; family JADGAP01; genus JADGAP01. The sequence goes on from JADGAP010000046.1 coordinate 16,376, forward strand.
CCCCGCCGGTTCGGGATCCGAGGCCTCGGCGAAGCGGGAGAGAATGAGTTTCTTCATGTCGCTCTGGCGCGGGCGCTCCATCTCGCTCAGGGCCTCGACGTGATGGTTGAGCGCGATCAACGCACTGACCAACCGGACTTGCACGGACTGGGCCTGGATCCGATCCAGGCTCTTTTCCTCCGAGCCCAACCGGTTCAGTCGATTCATCTCCTCGCGCAAAAAGGGCAAAACCTCCTCGGCGCGTCCCAGGTGGATCAGGGCGTCGGCCCATGTTTCCAAGGCCTTGCGTCGCAAATTCCAGGGTTTTGGCGATTTCTTCTCGATCTCGAAGGCCTTCTCGACAAACTCCAGGGCCTTGGCGTCATCCCCTTGCTGCAAGGAAACCTTGCCCATGAACAGCAGCGCCTCGGCGGATTTTTGAGGCAACTTGGCCTGCCGAAACCGTTCAAAAACCTGTTGCGACACCTCCAGCGCCGCCTCGAACTCCCGCCCCGCGGCATGGGTTTTCGCGACGATGAAAAGTAATTCCGCTTTTTGGGCCGACGAAATCTCCGCGCCCCATGGCTCCAGCAACTGTTCGGTCAAACTCTGGAGATCGGCAGGATTTTTCCGAGCCCCCAGCAGGGAAACCAACCCCGACCAACTGTCGAGAATCAGCGCCTCGTTCTTGAGTTTCCTGGCCAAGTCAAGGGCTTCCCGCGCCCGTTCCTCCCTCAGGGTCTCCCGCTCCGCGCCCCCATCCAACGAGGCCAAGCGATTCAGCAGCATCGCCTGATCCTTGGCCTCGCCCCGGGCCAGGCGATGCAACGCCAGGGACTCCTCCCACACGGCGTAAGCCTCCTGGCCCCTGGAGCGTTCCACGAGAAGATCGCCCAACGTCATCAGCGCCAGGCTCAGTTGACGATCCAACTTGCGCTGCGACGGGGTGGACTCCTTGAGCCCCCCCGCGGCGGCGGCGGCGGCGACGCGCTCCGGACCGCCGCTCTCCCGCCACGGCCGACGCATCGCCTCCACGACCCGAGTCAGATGCGCCGCCGTCTTCTCGGGAGCGCCCGTCAGCTCGTCATGGCTTTTCAGGCCGCGCACGGCGGTCAGGAAGGGCTCCCCGGTCAGTTGGGGAAGTTGGGTCAGGGCGTCGTTGAACAGCGCGCCGCTCTCCTCCTTCTTGCCGACCCGCCACAAGGCCGCAGCCAATTGGATCCGGCCCAGGGCTTGCCCTTCGGGATCCTTGCGTCGCAGGGCCGCCTCCAGCTTTTTGCGCAGGGCGGCGATCTCCTTTTCCTCCTTGGCCCCGCCTTTTTCCTTCACCTCCTTGGACTTCCCCAAGGGTGCCGCCTTGGCCTCCGTCGGGACGGGGGGAGCCTCGCCAGCCGAAACGACATCCGCCCCGACCACCATCCCCAGAGCGAAAAACAGACAGGTCAACGACGCCGTCGCCGAACGCAAGCGTCCGGGGCAACGATGAAAAATGAACATGGGCGCACTTCCCAACAAGGGGGGTCCTCGAACCGGGGTTGGAACAGATTCAACGTGGCGCACAGGATAATGGATTTCATCCCCTGGAGCCACGCCGCGCCATGGGGAAACCTGCCAAGTTTTCCTGGACCAGCGCGCCGTTGGCCTCCTCCCGTTGGGGGGTCCGCCGGGACGTTGAAGCGTTCCACCGGTGGGAGCGAACGCAAAAATCCCCCCGCTGGGACCAGCCGGGGGGATTTTTGCGCCATGATAAGCACGTTGATCCATCTCAATATGTTCTAACATGTTGAGATGGATCAACCGACAGACGGTTACGGCGCGGGGGCCGCGCCCTCCCCCTGGGTGACGAAGGCGAGTTTGCGCACCCCCGCCTGTTGGGCCGCCGCCAGTGCCTTGGCCAGCGCCCCATAGGCGGCCCGTTGATCCCCCTCCACCCGCAACGCCAGCTCTGGATCCCGGGCCAGCCGCTGGCGCAGCGCCTCGGTCAGGGCGTCCAAGGGAATCGCCGCCCCATCGAGGGCGAGGTCGCCATGGTGCTGGAGGGTCAGGGTCAGGGTGACGGCGGGGCTCTCCGGTTCGCCCTTGGCCTCCGGCAGCGCCACCGGGATGGACTGGGCCATCAGCGGCGCGACGATGATGAAGATCACCAGCAACACCAGCATCACGTCCACCAGCGGCGTGACGTTGATTTCGGAGAGGGGGCGATCCTCGCCGTCATGATCCAGCAGTCCGGCGGCCATCTCAGGCTCCCCCCCCCGTGGCCGTGGGGAAGGGAATGACCCCCCGGGCCGCCCCCCGTTCCACCGCCGGAGGTTGCTCTTCCATCCGGTCGGTGAGGCGCAGCAGGTTGCCCTCGGCGAGGGTCATCAGGCGGCGCAGGCGGCGCACCAGCAGATTGTAGCCGATCACCGCCGGAATCGCCGCCAGCAGCCCGATCCCCGTGGCCACCAGGGCCTCGGCCACCGGTCCGGCCACCACGTCCATGGAGAGGGCCTTTTGCCGCCCCAACCCTTGCAGGGCGTGCATGATCCCCCACACCGTGCCGAACAGTCCGATGAAGGGCGAGGAGGCCCCGATGGAGGCCAGCAGGGTCAAACCGCTCTCCAGCTCCATCCGTTTTTCCCGCAGGGCGTGGGCCAGTCCCGCCTCCCAGACGTTGACCCCCCCGTGGACGGCGTGGGCGATGACCTCGTGGCCGTGGCGACCCAGCAATCCCGCCCCGGCGGGAATCGCCCCCCCTTCCCCATCCAACGCGCCGCGCAGCCGCCTCTCCTCCCTCAGCAACGACTGATATTGCCGCCCCTTGTGCAAAATGATGCTCCACCCCGTCACCGAAAAAAGGCTCAGGGTGACAAACACCCCCTTGACCATCCAGTCGGAGTTTCCCCACCAGGAAATCCAGGATCCCGGGCTGTCCACGGCACTCTCCCATCTTGCGTTGCAACGGCTGTGACGACGATGAACATTGTAGTTCCAGTTGAGAATTGCACCTCAGGTCAAACGGTGCCTGGGGTGCAACCAACTTTATAACAACGAAAACGTCATTCCCGCGAAGGCGGGAATCCAGCGGCTTAAAAGGTGTCGGGGACGCGCGCAATGACGCATCCATCGACTACGAAATCATATCGATACAAACATTTTACGCGCCGTCTGGTTCTCAAAGTCACTGGATTCCCGCTTTCGCGGGAATGACGGTTCATTTTGGGCATGGGTTCCTTGCATCTGCAATCTCCTCATATGCCAATTCCAATTGGAACTGCTCTAAAAGAGGCCGGGATCCGGACCCTTCCAGATCCCGGCGAGGGGAAGCGCCCCTCCCGTCAGACCCCGCCGGGGGCGTCGCCGCCCCTGGGGTCGATTACCACTTGGCCTGAATCCCCACCCAGACCATGCGCGGCATGCCCACGGTGTAGGTCGGCGCCCCACCGGAGAGCCCGGAGGTCTCGGCGTAACGCTTGTCCAACAGATTGTTGACGTTGCTGTAAATTTCCAATTTGTCGCCGATGGGGCGATTGAGCCGCAGATTGAACAGATCATGACCGGGATATTCGCTGGTGTTGGCGGCGTCGCGCCAATAGTCGCCCAGCCGCACCCACTCCAACTGCGCGCGCCCCCCCTCCAGGATCGGCGGGGTGTAGCTCAGGCGATTGTTGGCCAGCCAGCGGGGGGCGGTCTCGATCTCCTTGCCGGAGTAGTCGGCGGTTCCGGAGACGGCCCATTGCTCGTAGGTCTGCTTGCTGAAGGAGAGGCTGGAGTCCAACCGCCACTCCTTGTCCAACGGCAGCCCGAGGGCCACCTCGACGCCGCGATGCAGCGTCTCCCCGGCGTTGACCACGGTGCGTTGGCTGGTCACGGGATCGGTGTAGCTGACGATGTCGTCCTTCTTGCTCATGTGATAGACCGACGTTTCGTAGGTGATGTCGCCGGACTTACCCCGCAGGCCGACCTCGAAATTGTCCACGATCACCGGCTTGAGCTCGATCTGGGAGAGGGCCGCCGCCTGGGCCCGGGCCGCCGAACTCTCCCGGGGGCCCCGGAACACCTGATTTTGCGACGGGGTGCGGAAGGAGTTGGCGTAGCTGACAAATCCGTTCAGATCGTCGCTGAAGGCGTAGGTGGCCCCCAGTTTCGGGCTTAAATGTTCGTAGGAGACGTCGCCGTCCGGGGTGTGTCCATACCATCCCCCCGCCGGAAAGGCCCCCGCCGGTCCTTGAAGCGCGGCGTCGCTCAGTTGGTTGTCGTATTCGTAGCCCATGCTGTCATAGCGCAGACCGAGAGTGACGCGCCACTTGTCGGCGGGGGAAAACTCCCCCTGCACATAGGGGGAGACGCCGTGGTAGGTGACGTCGTAATCGTAGACTCGGGTGGGCAGGCTGGGGTTGCTGTAAACCGTCCCCGTCTTGGTCAACTTGAGGGCGTCCTCCTGGTGGGAGCCCGGGCTGTAGTCCAGGTCCAGGCCAACGATCAAGCGGGCTCGCATGGGCTCGAAATCCTGCCGGTATTTGGTCAGCAGCCCGAAGGAGTCGTTGCTCACAGTATATTGGCTGGGGTCGTAGCTCACCGACCAACTGGGGATGATCTCCATCACGTTGTGACGATAGTACGGCGTGATGGAGAGCAGGGTGCGGGCGGTCTCCTCCTCGTAGGCCGCCGACAGGCGGAACGCCTCCACCTTGCGGTAGGACATGGGCACATTGTTCTTGCGCGGGTTGCTCTCGTAATCCGCCTGATTCACATCCCCCACGTGGTTTTGATCGATGTTGGCGTAGGAGCTGACCACCTTCACCGAGGCGTTGCGGGTGGGGATGGCGTGATCCCAGCGCAAGGTCGCCGCCTGCCGGTCGTAACCGGAGTGGTCGTGCCAGCCGTCGGAGTGGGTGGAGTTGAGATTGAGGCGGGCGGCGTCGTTCTCCTTGGCCGAACCGCCGCTGGCCAGCACCCGCCGCCAGCCGTTCAGCCCCAGTTCGCCGGTCAACTCGAATTCGGTCTCCTTGGGCGGGGTGCGGGTCAACACGTTGATCGCGCCTCCGATGGCGTCGGAGCCATAAAGGGCGCTGCCCGGACCCTTGTAAATCTCCATCCCCCCGGCCTGGGGCAGGTTGATTTCATACATGGCGTTGTGGTTGAAAAATCCCGTGGAGCGGGTAGGAATCCCATCCTCGAGATAGAGATAGACGGCGCTGGTGGTCAGGGGATGGCGAATGGCGGTGGAGTGGCCCTCGCCGGAAAGATTGCTGACCCACACCCCGGGAACCTGATTCAGCACATCCTTGGGATGGGAGGGACGGCCTTTTTGAATGGTCGCTTCCTTGAGAATGGTAACGGTGGCCGGGGTCTCCCCTTTCGACACCCCTTCCCGCTCCCCGGTGACGGTGATTTCGTCCAGGGGATTGGGGGCGCTCTTCTCCGACGCAGACTCGGCGCCCGCCGACCCGCCGTTGCAACACGCCATCCACACCGCCGCCGCCAGGGCGCTCTTCTTGAGCTTCATGACTCTCTCCCTCATTCACTCATTCAACCTGTTATGTATAGAGAACGCATTCCGTCTGGCTCCAAGTCACGACGCCCCCTCCGTCAGACGGAAACGGACGGGAACCTCCACCGTCTCGGCGACGGCCTTGCCCCCCCGTTGGGCGGGGACGAAACGCCACCGTTCCACCGCCTCCCGGGCGGCCTCATCCAGCTCCGGGTATCCGGAACTTCGGGCGATGGCCACCGCCGTCGCGGCGCCTTCCGCATTGACCTCCACCCGCAGCACCACCACCCCCTCCCGCCCCATGCGCCGGGCGAAGTTGGGATAGTGGGGCTTGGGATTGCGCAAATAGTCGGCCCGATGGTCCGGGAGACGATCCGGCGGCCCGGCGGAGGCGGCTTCCACCGGGACGGAAGCGCTCTCGGCGGGGGCCGAAGGCGGCGCGGCAACGGGGGTCGGGACCGCCTGGGGCGGGGTCGCCTTGACCCGCTCCCTGGGCTTGGGCCGAGTTGGGGCGGGGGTTGGTTGAACCGGCGCGACGGGAGACGGCTTGACGGCCTCCGGCGGCGGCGGCGGACGGACCGGCTCGGGGGGGGCG
>JADGAP010000047.1 GCA_015231965.1 Magnetococcales bacterium
CGGGGGAAGGGCTATCGCACCCAGGCCTTGCGCATCCGCTCCACCCAGGAATCCCGGGGAAATTCGGGGAAGTCGAAAAAGTCGGCCACATCCCCGGTCAAGCGGTCGGAGACCGGGGCGGCCTCCTCGGCGGAGCGGTCCACCAACCCCGCCAGCAACTGCTGCATGCGGGGAAAGGTGGCGGCGTGGTGCATCCGGATGGCGTTGGTCAGGGAGAGGAGGTCCAGGGCCTCGGTCATGCGGGGAATGGGGTCCATGCCCAGGGAGTGATAGACCCGGGTGGTGGCGTTTTGCAGCTCGGCGCTGGCCAGCCCCGCCTGCATCACCGCTTGCAGGGCCGTCACCCGATGGCGAATCTCCTCCAGTTCGCTCAGCGCCGAGGCCTGCCGCGCCGCCGCTAGGTGTTGCGCCTTGCGCTGATGAATGGAGACCAACTGCTGGGCCAGATTGTTCTCCTGCTGGGCCATGAGAAATCGCTGATAGGCCAGGTTGACCTGGGTGATCACCGCCATGGAGAGGGCCAGTCGCCGCATCTCCGTCAACTCCTGGCGGGTCTGCTCCAGGCTCATCCCCATGGGGCCCTTGAGCAGATTGAAGAGGTTGAAGGAGATGCGCATCCCCGCTTCGCCCCAGGTTTGATTGTAGAGATATTGGGTGCTGTCGTAGCGCAACCCGCCGCTGAGGTCGATGCCGGGCAACATGCGCACCACCGCTTTTTTGGCGTCCAGGGCGCTGATGCGCACCTGATAGTCCGCCTCCCGCAGTTCGGAACGGCTGTAAAGGGCGGTCTCCTCCAACTGCTCCACCGGCCACAGGGTGGGAGGGGGGAGCTGAATGTGGTTGGAAATGTCGATGCGATAGACTTCGCCGGGCTTGAGGTTGAGCAGATTGGCCAGGTCCAGTTTGGAAAGCTCCATGTCCCGGCGGATGCGCCACAGGCTTTGCACCGTCTCCAACAACCCTTGCTGGTACTCCAGGGCCTGCATGGGGGAGCCCAGTTGCTGCCGCTCCATGGCCCCGGAGCGTTCCAGGGCCGATTGGGCGGCGTGGAGCAGATTGTCCATCACCGGCAACAGTTGATCCGCCACCGCCGCCCGCAGGAAGGCGGTCTCCACCTCCTGGAAAATGTTTTGCACCGACTTGCGGCGGCGCTCCCGGGCGATGAGGGAGCGGTCGGCGTCCTGCTTGGCCTGATAATAGCTCAAGCCGAAGTCCAGGATGTTCCAGACGGTGGAGATATCCGCCGTGCCCCAGTTGTTCTCCCGGGAGGAGTAGGGCTCCGGCGTGGTGGGACCGCCGTGGACCGGGCGGCTGATGGAGGCGTCGTCGTTGATCCGGGAGGTGTATCCGGCGGAGGCGGCGAGGCGGGGCAGCATCTCCAGGCGGGCCACGTCCAGGCTGCCCTGGGCCACCGCATCCTCCATGCGCTTGATGCGGTGTTCCATGTTGTGACGCAACGCCCGGGCCATGGCTTCGTAAAGATTCAACGGACCACTGAGGGGTTCTTGATCGGAAAAGGCCAGCTTGAGGTCGGAACGAACCCGGTCCTTGAGTTGAAAATGGGTCAGGGGTTCCATGTCGATGGTGCATCCCGCCAGCAGCCATGCCGCCGCCAGCGCCGGAAGGACGCGGCGCGGAGGGGGGAAACGGCATGAAGGGGCGGACAAGGGGCGCAAGGCAAAGGCCTGAAGGTAAAGGTCACGATCCTGCTCCCTTTATAACCGGTTCCGCTCCAAGACTCAAACCGGCGTCTGCGTTCGTACTATACAAATTTATAATGTTAAATCTAAACAAAAAATCACAAACCGCGAATTTTTATTGACATACGGAAATACAAGTTTGCAAAGCGGATTCGGATCCCTTACATTGAGGAACAGGTTGGGGAGCCTACACGAAACCGGAGGGGAAAATGACCAGCGAAGAGATGACAAAGTCTCAAGCGGTGACGCGCACTTTCGTATTTTTAAAAGCTTTTGGACGCCGGGAGGCCGCCAAGCGCCGCGGCATGTTCCGGCGGCGTTGGCTGGACGCTTCTCCCAGCATGGAGGAGAACGCCCCGAGCAATCGTCCGCTCTCTCCCAAGGAACAGGCCAAAAAAGAGTCCCTGGATGTGGAAATGTTTGAAAGTCGGTTGGTTTTCGACATGAGCATGTGACACGCAAAGAGCAAAAAATAGAGCCGTCACATTCTTGCGTCAAAGAACCAAAACAGAGCGGTCGATTGGAACCATCACGATTCTCGGCGTGATTCCTTTCCAACCGCTTTTCTCTCGGTGGACCTTGCGCGCCCCGATGCCACAAGCGCATCGGGTGGCGTAGGCGTGGCCGAGATGGAAAACGAGCGCCATGGAAGCCCGCACTGTGATGGAATCTTCAGGAAAGGATCCCATTTTTTTTCTGACACGATCCGGCTTGTAACATTCCCTCCATGCGGGTTCCACGGAGTGAACGGTCCCGCCCTGGCGGCTCACGCCGGGGCGTTTTCTTGTCGTGGGCACTTCCTCACCTTTGAAACCCGCCGGGCTGGGCGAAGGAGGGTTGGGAGGGGAGCGCCCAACCCGGCGAGCGAAAAGGCGAGAGGTGAGCCCAGCAAAGCCGGGATCGACACGCTCTGTGGCTCTAATGTTTCAAAAAATCACACCCCGTGTCAAGGGTTTTATTGCACTGCGGCAAAAAAAATCACGCAGTGCGTCAATTGTAGGAATTTCAAGGAGGTTAGTGCAGTTTTCGAGGGGCCAAGCCGCCTCCTGGCGGGGGGAGGGCGAGGATCGGGACGCCGATGGCGGGAGGGAAATCGCCCATCGTTTCTTGGATCGAAGGGGGCGTTCGGCAAGCCTCGGGCGTTGCCGGGCGAGAGCTCTCCCGAGGCGTTTCAACCGGCTTCCGGGGAGGGAGGCTCCACGGAGGGGGAATCACGGTTTTTCCCGTTGGGCGAGGAGGTCGGCCCCGGGGCGAAGGCGATTCGGAACATTCCCGGAGAGAGGGGAGCGATAAGTTCGATTTATAACCAGCTATATACGTAACATATATGTATAAAATTCATCCTGGCGTTTGGCGCAAGGATTGTGTTATACCCCGACCATCGCCGTCGAGCATTTTTCGTGATTTCTGGCGAGTTCCACATAAAATTCTGCCATAAATTGTGATTGTTCTTTCCAAGCCCGGGGCTCATGGATGAGCGTTCGGGCAACCGGCAGGCTACGCCGGTTAGCGCCGCAAGGTCGACTGCGGGTGCGTGCAGCCAAACAAAAAAGACCACTCAGGGGGCTTTCTCCAACCACAACGCCGGAGCAGGCAGGTGAGAACGCATGGATAATTCGTCACTCTTTTACCTCGTAGTCGCGTGCGCCGCCATCGTGTTGTTTTTCGACTGGACCAACGGCTTTCATGACGCCTCCAACATCCTCGGACCCATCGTCGCCTCGCGGGCGATGACCCCAGTCCAGGCCGTAATCGTCGTGGCCTGTTTTGAACTGGCCGGACCAGTCATCGCGGGCACCGCCGTGGCCAACACTATCGGCAAATTCATCACCATGGGGGATCTCAACCCCATGGTTTCCGTGGGCATCGTGCTGACGGGGTTGATCGGCTCCATCTTCTGGAACCTGTTGACGTGGTGGTTCGGCCTCCCCTCCTCCTCTTCCCATGCGTTGGTGGGTGGGTTGATGGGCTCGTGCATCGCCGGGGCCGGTGCCGACCACGTGAACTGGGGCATCGACGCCATGATGAAGGGCAAGATGGACGGTGTGGTGAAAATCGTCGTCTCCCTCATCGGCTCGCCCATCCTGGGCTTCTGGGTCGGCTTCGCCATGTACCGGTTCATCTCGGTGCTGTTCATCAAGGCGACGCCTGCGGCGAACATGGGGCTGAAGAAGGTCCAGTTCCTGTCGGCGGCGGCCCTCTCCTTCTCCCATGGTTCCAATGACGCGCAGAAGAGCATGGGCATCCTGACCCTGGTGCTGTGGTTGGGCGGCTACCTCACGTTGGAATCCGGGCAAAAGTTCCCCACCGTTCCGACGTGGGTCATCTACGCTTGCGCTGGCATGATCACCCTGGGGATCCTCTCCGGCGGTTGGCGCATCGTGCGCACCATCGGCTTCGCCATCTTCAAGGTGCGTCCCATCCACGCCGTCTGCACCCAAACCACGGCGGGCGGACTGCTGTTCGCGGGTGCCGTCTTCGGCTTCCCCATGTCCACCACCCACGTGGTGAGCTCCGCCATCATGGGCATCGGCGCTTCCGACCGTCCCAAGGCGGTGCGGTGGGCCAAGGCCAAGGAGATCGTCAGCACCTGGATCATCACCATTCCCAGCTCGGCCTTCGTGAGCTACATCACCTACGTGTTGGTGGCTTGGTGGTTCGGCATTAGCAAGTAAGGAGTGGTTGGACGGCACCGACCCGAGGCGGGTGTCTCGGGCGCGGTTCCGGAAGTGAACGCGTCTTACCAACTGACATGATGACCGGTTCGTTCCGGTCCTGAAACTCACGGGAGGTTTTCTATGAGTGGTGCTTCCAATTCCCTGCTGACCAAGGTTCTGGCCAACGTCTTCCCCAAGGTGCCCGACTTCTACGGCATGATCAACGAGCAGTGCAAGCTGGCTGTGGAAGTGATCAATACCCTCGCCGATTTCATGGATACCGGTGAAGTGGTCAAGGGTGAAAAAGTTCGCGAGTTGGAGCATGTGGGCGACGAAATCAAAGCCCGCAACATGGACGTGCTGAACTCCGCCTTCGCCACCCCCATGGATCGCGAAGACATCTACCGCGCGGTCGAGGCCATCGACGCGGTGATCAACTATTGCAAGACCACCGTCCGCGAGATGGAGATCCTGGGCATCGCTCCCGATCAAGGCACCCGTGAAATGGTGGGTCTGATTCGCGAAGGCGTGGAAGCCCTGGCCCGTGGTTATGGCAAGCTCTCCATCAATCCCAAGCTGGCCGAAGAGGACTGCATGGCCGTCCGCAAGGCCGAGCGCAATGTGGAGAAGGCCTACCGCCGCAACTTGGCCGCCCTCTTCGACGCCGCCTCCGAAACCGAAATGCTGAACAACAAGGCTCCCAATGCCGAAGCCCTGGCCATGGGCAAGGTGGTGGAGATGTTCAAGCGTCGCGAGATCTATCGTCACCTCTCCAACACCGCGGACCAAATGGCTCACGCCGCTCACGTCCTCCACGACATCGTCGTGCAGATCTCGTAAGTCGGTTCGCTGTTTGTCCCCGTTTTCGGGCCGGTGGAGGGGGTTCCCCTCCCCGGAATCCCGAAAACGGGATTTTTTTATCCGGTATGATCTGGTAGAGCCATTCCAAATAAATTTCGCACATTGCCAGCTAACGGGCGTGACGGTCCACGTCACCCCGGAGCATGAAAGAGTCAAGGGCCTCTTCATCCTGCCCCGGCTCCCCTCATCCTGACCCTCTCCCGGGGGGAGAGGGGACGTCTGGACGAGGTTCTTTCATGGTAGAGTAGTTCCAGTTCAGAATTTCACATCAGATCAAACGGCGCTTGGTGGTGCAACCAACCTTATAACGACGAAAACGTCATTCCCGCGATGGCGGGAATCCGTGCGCCCGCAAGGGCGCTTTATCAGCACGGTGGAAGTCCGTGTCGGAGGAAGCCGAAACTCCAGAACCGAGGGTAACTGCGTCGCCGCGAGGCGGGGTGGAGAGCAACCGGAGGCGAACTGCTGGTCCGTAGGTTGACGAACTCGATTCGGCGGGTAAGCGCGGCGAGTCTGCGGATTCAAGACGAAGCCTGAAACTCACTTCACACGTTGAGATGGAAGTACGGCGAGTACAACGATGTGAGGGCACCTCACGTGTTTGGAGACGGAACGGTGGGAAGGTAAAGCGCATGAAGCGGGGAGACCTGCCGACGGGGTGACGTTGGCAGGAGTCAGAGTCCTTCATAGTATAGTGGTTCCATTCAAAATTCGCACATCACGTCAAGCGGAGCCAGGAGATGCAACCAACTTTTCCCTCCCCCTGAAAACGTCATTCCCGCGAAGGCGGGAATCCAGGCTTGTACGCTTTTTTTGCGGTCGTTCCCATCAATCACGAAGCCATTTCATTGACCACCCAACTTGCCTTCCCGTCCTTTCCATTCCCATCAAAAGGGGGATGACGCATGCGCCCGTGCGTCATGAAAAGGCGTCCAAGCCTGGATGCCCGCCTGCGCGGGCATGACGGTCTATTTTTCTGAATGGGTTCCTTGCTTCCCCAAACTCCTGGTGTGCCAATCTTAAATGCAACGACTATACCGTTGGAGAAGGCGCGAGTCTGCTCCTGGAGGCATGGGAAGCAAAACCATGTTGAGGGAAGGGAGGCAGGAAGGTGGAATCTGGAAGTTCAAGGAGTTGCTACCAAGGTGTGTTAACGCCTAATGCCGAGAGGCTACATGGGCGGATGCGACCGGCAAGCCGTGAGTATGGCGTTGGGTCGGGGTAACGACTTGGAAAGAAGGATTGTTGGCAGCCCTGGCAACGGGGTGAAGGGAGTCGTTCTCTTGGCTGTTCGTGGCGTGTCACCACAAGAAGCCCGCGGCAGGCGTGCCAACCCCGATGGGGAAACCACCGACTGGAGAGCCGTGTGCGGGAAAACCACACGCGCGGTTCGGAGGTAGGGGAGGGGGAGACCCCTTCCCTACCCCTATAGGAAGGCTGATCGGTGAATGGCTCCCTTCAAACAAACGGAAAGGAGGCTTGGTTCCTCGTAGCGATATCGGCATGTTTCTCCCCCGCCCCCCTGGATTCCCGCCTTCGCGTGAACGACGCTTTCGTGGTCGAGGAGTTGGTCGCATAACCCAGGTGCCGTTTGACGACATGGGCAAAACTAGATTGGAACGATTATACAATATCTGGAAGTGCTGCGGGATATTTCGTCGTGGCGGGGAGTCTGGCGGTGCGTCTGGTGCAGCGGAGCATGGTGCGGTAAGGCGGGGTTTCAGCGATGGTTTTGGCTCGTCGGATTAAACACAATGTTATTGTTATTTTTGCATCCCAAAAAATATGCCCAGACAAGCCCAAAAATTCTTGACTCCCATCACCCAATGTGTTTTTCTCGACGTTTATGCGGTGATCCGGCCATGGGATCCGCCGGATCACCGCCGAGGCGAACCACCCGCGCGCCAACGCGGATGAACCTTACACCCAACCTGATGATATCAGGATCGCCACGAAGGTGGCAAGCGGGTTTTGTGGTTCGCCTCGCTCACCCCTTGGGATCCCGTGAGCCGAAGGAGAATCACCATGTCCGACGAAGAGAAAAAGAGTAAAAGCTGCTGGACCGGTCACCGCAAGGACGGTTCGCCCTACGTGTGGTGTGAGGATGGCACCCAGGGCGAGGGCGGCGGGGGCCATCACCCGGATCGCGGTCGTCCGCCACGGCACACGCCGCCGCCCTCTGACGACTTGTGCAACGACAAGCCGACTCCCGTGCAGCGGTTCATTTGTCGGCAGTTGCATTATTCGCAGGATCTGAACCAGGTGCTCGATAAGCGGTATCATCTGCCGCCCGATCTTTCCAACCCGCCGAAGTACGGCTGGGACGAGATCGACCGCAACATCGAACGCACCCTGGAGGATGGCGTCATCACTTGGGTCGAGCGTGTCTCCCCTAAAGGGGAGTGGGACTACAAGAACCATAAAGATAAGAAAAATGAATCCTATCCCGCTCGTGAGCGGGCGGGCAACGTCAACTACGGCGCAACTTGCATTGCCGCCGGATTTGATCCCGATACCTGCCTGCGAGCGGGAGGGGCGGTGCAGATCGTCATGGACATGGGCTTCTTGAACGACGGTCTCCCTTGGGATCCTCGGACCGCCAACAGTTGCTACGGCGAACCCAATGACGACTGCCGGGACGTCCTGGAAGGGATCCGCTACGGCCTTGCCTATCTGCGTCGCCGGAAAGACTGACCTATCAACCTAAAGTCGTCACAGGGGCTGCCGTGGAAAAGCGGCAGCCCCGCTCTCCAAGCGAGGTCAATATGCAGCAACATGAAAGATCATGGTGGCGGCGTCACCCCATGGCCACTTTTTTTCTCGTTTCCTGGTCGCTCATCTATTTAAAATGGATCTTCATCGCCCCGGATTGGTATTGGATCGAAACCTTCCCCTGGCGGAAGGAAGCGTTGTCAGAACTTGTTAAAATGCTCGCAGAGGACGAGCCGAAACATCCCGGCAATGACAGGTGTTGTGTTGTCTCGTTAGACGATTGGGGAAACATCCAGGAATTCGGGAACAGTTATGAATTGGGCGCTGAGCGTCTTGAACAATATCGGGCCATGATGTGGAAGGCCGGAGTCATGAGCGTATCCCGACTGCGCTATAATGACGGGCCGATCACCTTCTTGATCAATTACAAGATGATTGGGGAAAATCTTGAATTCTTATATTGGGATAAGCCCATGGAATCTTGCGAGAAAACTATCATTGACATCACGGAGGGAATGCCCGCGTTCAACTGTCAGAAGCTCGATGAAAACTGGTACTTGTACCATGTGCGTGGAGGCTGATCCGTCATCGTTCAAGAAGGAAATGGGCCGAGGATTCCCCCACCGCCACTCGATCACGCTCCTGCTTTTTCCTCCACCCACGGAATCCCTCCCCTCCTCCCTCGGGCGAACGGTTTGGCAACGCCCCCTGAATTGCTGTAAGGTGGGGCGGATCGCGGCGATTGTCCGCAACCTGTCGGGGGATTTCACGTCATGGCCATGAATTTTCAGTGGGAAGCCATCGCCAAGAGCGGCGAAAAACGCCAGGGGGAGATGGAGGCGGAAAACTCCGGCGTGGCCATGGCGATTTTGCGCAAACAGGGCTACCGCAACATCACCCTCAAGAGCAAGCCCAAGGGCAAGACCCCCAAGGCCCGTTCCATCACCGACAAGGAGGTGGTGATCTTCACCCGGCAGTTGGCCACCATGGTCTCCGCCGGACTCCCCCTGGTGACCTGCTTCGATCTGGTGGCCCGGGGGAGCGAAAATCCCGCCATCCGCGACGCCACCCTGCGGGTCAAGGAGGCCATCGAGGCGGGCACCTCCCTCACCGAGGCGATGTCGAAAGAGACCAAGATGTTCGACGATCTCTTCGTCAATCTGGTGGCGGCGGGGGAGCAGTCGGGCATTTTGGACACGGTGCTGGACCGGCTGGCCATCTATAAGGAAAAATCCTCGGCCCTCAAGGCCAAGATCAAATCCGCCATGACCTACCCCATCGCCGTGGTGGTCATCGCCCTGGTCATCTCCGGCGTCTTGATGATCTTCGTGGTGCCCGCCTTCAAGGAACTGTTCTCCTCCTTCGGAGCGCAACTGCCGCTGCCCACCCGCATCGCCATCTCCATGTCGGAGTGGACGCAAAAATATTGGTGGCTGGTGCTGGCTTCCCTGGGAGGCGGGGTTTTTGCGTTCAAAACATCCTATAAAAATAACGCCAAGTTTCACTATCAGGTGGACAAGTTCGCCCTCCGCGCCCCGGTGTTCGGCACGCTGGTGCGCAAGTCGGCGGTGGCCCGCTTCGCCCGCACCTTCAGCACCATGGTGGCGGCGGGAACCCCCATCCTGGAGTGCCTGGACAACGTGGCCAAAACCTCCGGCAACAAAGTGGTGGAAGAGGCCATCCGCAACGCCCGCTCCTCCATCGCTGAGGGGCGAACCCTCACCGAACCCCTGGCGGCCTCCGGCATCTTTCCCTACATGGTGACGCAGATGATCAACATCGGCGAATCCACCGGCAACCTGGAGACCATGCTGAGCAAAATCGCCGACTTTTACGAGGAGGAGGTGGACCGGGCGGTGGACAGCCTCACCGCCCTCATGGAACCCTTCATCCTGGTCTTCCTCGGAGGATTGATCGGCGGTCTGGTGGTGGCCATGTACATGCCCATCTTCCAGATGGGGCAGGCCGTGGGGTGACGACCCCCGCCCCCGGAAGCCCCCCATGACCCTCTCCCACGCCAACCGCTTCACCCAACTGGGGCGACTGACCCTCTACCGGCTGCTGCTCATCAGCCTGTTGCTCCTGGTCACCCAGCGGGAGATGCTGGCCCCGGCGGTCAGCCTCTCCGGCAGCCGCCCCCACGCCCTGGACCTCTTTGTCGGCGGATTGTTCCTTCTGTCGCTGCTCTACGCCCTGTGGCTCAAAAGCGGCCGGGGCCTGGAACTGCTCACCCGGGTGCAGTGCGCCATGGACCCCATCCTGGTGAGCGTCCTGGTGGTCCTCACCGGCGGGCTGGAAAGCCCCCTCCACGTCCTCTACGGCCTGGCCACCCTCAACACCGCCCTGCTGTTGGGACGACGCAACGCTCTGGCGGTGGCGGGGCTATCGCTGCTCTTGTCCCAAGGTTCCATCGCCATGGCCGGGGCGCTGCTGCGCACCCCCCCCTGGCTCTCGGCCTCCGAGCTGTTCGTCCCGACGGTGGTCAACGGCGTCGGCTTCCTCCTCACCGCCCTGCTGGGCGGGGCGCTGGCGGAACGGGTGCAAGGGCTGCTGGTCGCCGTGGAGCGACAAAAAGACAGCCTGGCGGATTTGACCTCCCTCCACGAGCAGATCATCGAAGCCGCCCCCATGGGGTTGATTTCGGTCAACACCCAAGGAGTGGTCCGAGGGGCCAACGGGGCGATCCAGGGGGTGCTGGGGCTCCCCGCGGAGTCGCTGTTGGGGCGGCCGTTGCAGGAGCCGCTGCCCCAACTGTCCCCCTTCCTCGCCCCCGATCCCCCCGCCTCCGAGGAGTTGGAATTTCAGGGGCGAATTTTGGCGGTCAACGCCGCGCCGCTGCGCAACAGCCGACGGCAGGTCATCGGTGCGCTGCTCACGGTGCGGGATCTGTCGGAGCGCAAACGACTGGAACGAGAACTGGCGGAACGGGAAAAGTTGGCCCTCACCGGACGCATGGCCGCCTTTCTCGCCCACGAAATCCGCAATCCCCTGGCCAGCATCCTCTCGGCGGGGCAGATGCTCTCCTCGGCCCGGGAGGAGCAGCGCACCCGGTTGCAGGAGATCATCCTGGAAGAGGTGGGAAGGCTCAAGCAGTTGACCGGGGATTTCCTCTTTTTCGCCCGCCCCCCCCAACCCCAGCGCCGCCCCGTTCCCCTGACGCCCTTTTTCGCCGAGTTGGAAGAGCGGCTGCAACGGGATCCCCACTGGGGACCGCGCCGGGCGCTGCGCGTCATGCTTCCGGAGGCGTTGCAAGCCCTGGTCGATCCCCACCATCTGACGCAACTGGTCTGGAACATTTTGCTCAACGCCGCCCAGGCGGGAGCGGAGGAGGTCTCCCTCCACCTGGACGGCCCCCCCCGGCGGGGGCGGGCGACCCTCGCCCTGGTGGACGACGGCCCGGGCATGGACCCGGCCCTGTTGTCCCGGGCGCTGGAGCCCTTTTTCACCACCCGCCCCTCGGGAACCGGCTTGGGATTGGCGGTGGCGGCCCAATTGATCCACCTCAACGGCGGCGACATCTCCCTGGAAAACCTCCCCGGGCGGGGGCTGAAGGTGCGCTTGACCCTGGAGACGTTCCATGGCTGACCTGCTCATCGTCGATGACGAACGCAACCTGCGGGAGCTGCTGGCCCTCTCCCTGAGCCAGGAGGGCCACAGGGTGATGAAGGCGGCCCACGGCACCGAAGCCCTGCGCTTGTTGGATGAACAACCCTGCGATCTGGTGATCACCGATCTCAAACTGCCGGACATGAGCGGCCTGGAGGTGCTGCGCCACGCCCGCCGCGCCGCCCCGGAACGTCCGGTGCTGCTCATCACCGCCTACGCCTCCACCGAAACCGCCGTCACCGCCATCAAGGAAGGGGCCTTTGAATATTTGGAAAAGCCCTTCCGCATGGAAGATCTCCACCTGCTGGTGCTGCGGGCCCTGGAACAGGGGGCGCTGAAGCAGGAAAACGTCCAACTGAAGCGGGCGCTGGGGGCCAAGGAGGACCTCTCCGGCCTCTCGGCCCGGGGCCCGGCCATGAAAAAGGTGATGGAGTTGGTGGAACGGGCCGCCCGCACCGACGCCACCGTCCTCATTACCGGCGAATCGGGAACCGGCAAGGAGGTGGCGGCCCGGGCCGTGCATCGGCTTTCGGCCCGGGGGAGCAAACCCTTTGTCGCCATCAACTGCGGGGCCATCCCGGAAAATTTGATGGAGAGCGAACTCTTCGGCCACGCCAAGGGGGCTTTTTCCGGAGCGGTGGCCAGCCGCAAGGGGGTCTTTGTCGAGGCCGACGGGGGAACCCTGCTGCTGGACGAAATCGGCGAAATGACCCCCGTCACCCAGGTCAAGCTGTTGCGCGCCCTACAGGAAAGAACCATTCGCCCGGTGGGGGGGAGCGGGGAACGCCCGGTGGATGTGCGGGTCATCGCCACCACCAACCGGGATCTGGTCCGGGCGGTGGCGGAGCAGCGTTTCCGCGAGGATCTGTTCTATCGCATCAACGTCATCAACCTCCACCTGCCGCCGCTGCGGGAGCGCAAGGAGGAGATTCCGGATCTGGCGTCGCGCTTTCTCGCCTCTTGCGCCCAACGGCACCACCTGCCCGCCCGGCGTTTGGAGCCGGAGGCCATGGAATGCCTGATGCAGTACGATTTTCCCGGCAACGTGCGGGAGTTGGAAAATCTCATCGAGGGGGCCGCCTCGTTGGCGGCGGGGGAGATTTTGGGGGTGGAGAGCCTGCCGGAGCGGCTGCGTCAGCCCAGCACGGCCCTGGCCAAACTGCTCTCCGAAATTCGCCTCACCGAGGCGGGGATCGATCTGGAAAAAATTCTCGGGGAGTTGGAAGGCTCCCTGGTGCGGCAGGCCCTGACCCTGGCCCACGGCAACAAAACCCGGGCCGCCGAACTGTTGGGGCTCTCCTTCCGCTCCCTGCGCTACCGCCTGGCCAAAATGGAAGGAACCCCCGACGAGGAGGGGGGATAATCGTCCCCCTCCCCGTCGGTCCGATCGATCACGCCGCCGCGAGGGTCACGACTTGGACAGATAAATCTTGTCCAGGTTGTGGAAGAGATTTTGCCGCTGACGGTCCATCTTCTCCACCAACGCCCATCCCTCGTCGGCGTTGCTCCCCGCCACCCGCAGGATCCGCTCCCCCAACCGATGGATCTCCTCGTGTTCCTTGCGCAGGGTGAGCAGGATCTCCTGGGAGGCCTCGTTCAGCCCCGAAGCCCCGTCCTGGGCGCACCAACGGCAAAATTCGCAGGCGGTCGCGGCGGGAATTGCTCCGGCATCCACCTTTTCCCGCCCGCTGATCATCCCCCCCAGCCGCTCCCGCCACACCAGATGGAGATGCTTGAATCCGTCCACGTCGAAAGGCCGAGCCCCCGCGTCAAAGCCGCGTTGCGCCTCCGACAGGGATTCGGTGGCCTCCTTGACCAGGCTGGAGAGGGAACTGAAATATTTCACCGCCCCCAGCAGAAAACGAACCAGTCCAGAGAGTTCGTCCATCCGCCGTTCGACCATCTCGGCCACGTCGCCCACCGTTCCCGCAGAGTTCAGGATGCCCTCCACTTGACGCCGCGCCGCGCCGCTGTCCCCGGCCACCTGTTCGGCGGTGGCGGCGACAACGCTGGAGGAGCGGGCGATCTCTTGCGCTCCCTGGGCCGCTTCCACCGCCGCCCGGGCCACCTCCTGGGCGGCGTGGCCCAACTCCTGGGCGTTGCGGGTCACCCCGTCCGCCGCCAGCGACACCCCGCTCATGGAACGGGCGATCTCCCCTACCGAGGCGGTCTGCTCCCCCACCGCGTGGGTGATTTCGCCGGTGGCGTGGTTCATCGCCCCGATGCTGTCGACAATCCGCGCCACCGCCTGGGAGACCAGGTTGGTGTTGCCGCGAATCTCCTCCACTTGACTGGAGATCATGCGGGTGGCCTCGCCGGTCTGGCGGGCCAACTCCTTCACCTCGTTGGCCACCACCGCGAACCCCTTGCCCGCCTCCCCCGCCCCCGCCGCCTCGATGGCCGCGTTCAAGGCCAGCATGTTGGTCTGGCCGGCGATGGCGTTGATCATCTGCACCACCTTGCCGATCTCCCGGGCGGAACTGGCCAACTTTTCCATCATCTGACGGGTCTCTTCCACCTCGCGGCCCGCCTGCTCCGACTCTCGGCTGGCCACCTTGCAACGGTCGCCCACGGCAGCCAGCGAGGCGGTCATCTCCTCCACCGCCGCCGACACCGCGCTCACCGAGCCGTTGACCTCCGCCAGGCTGTGGTTCACCTCCGTCACATTGGCCGACATCTGCTCGGCGGCGGAAGCCATGGTGTTGACATTGACGCTGGCCTCCTCGGCGGCGGCGGCCATGGCCGCCACATCCCCGGAGAGTCGCCCCGCCGCCCCGGAAATGCCATCCAACTTGTCCAGGGCCTGCTCCACCGACCCCTTGACCAAGACGATCTCCCCCGACAACTGACGGTTGCCCTCGGCCACCGTCACCGCGATATGGCTGGCCGAATTCGCATCCGACGACAGGGCCAGTTCCACCCGACCCAACTCCTTGACCGAGGTGCCGGTCGCCCCCGATTGCAAGCCGATGAGCCGCACGTTGCCCGCCAGACTCTCAGCCATGCGATTGACCATGCCCGCGATGCGCTGGATTTCATCCCGCCAGCCGGTCAACGGGATGCGATGGGTCAGCTTGCCCTCGGTCAGCGCCGCCAGCGCCGACGAAACCCCCTCCAGGGGCCGGGTGATGCTGCGGGCCATCCACCACCCCATCACCCCCAACACCACCAGGATGAGGGCCAATTCCGCCATGTCGAAACGGGCCTTCTCCCAAAAGATCCGCTCCACCTCATCGACGTAGATGCCCGATCCGATCACCCACCCCCAAGGCTCGAACCCCTTGACATAGGAGATTTTGGGCACTGGCTTATCCCGCCCCGGCATGGGCCACAGATAATCCACGAACCCCCCGCCCTTCTCCTTCACCGTCTTGACGAACTCGATGAACAGGAACTTGCCGGCGGGATCCTTGGACTGGGAGAGATCCTTGCCATCCAACTCCGGCTTGAACGGATGCATCACCATCTTGGGATGCATGTCGTTGATCCAGAAGTATTCCTTCTCCTGATAGCGCAGACTCTTCACCGCCTGCATGGCGGCGGCCTGGGCCTCCTTGGCGGACAGTTCCCCTTTTTTCTCTTTTTCGTGGTAATGCCCCAGCAGGCTATGGGCCGACTCCACCAGATGGCGGGTTTTGAGCTGGCGGAACTCCATCATGTCGCCCTTTTCTTCCAGCAGGATCAAACTCAACTGGAAGGCCATCAACACCACCGCCAAACCAATCAACGACCAGATGCGGGCCTTGACCCCCAGCCCCAAGATCAGATGACGCATCCCGCTCCTCCTCCATGAACCCGTTCGCCACCATGGGATTTCCTGCTAAGCATTAGCCTCTATAACTTTCCATGATGACGAGTATTCACATATTATTATATTCTAAATTGTAAGCTGAGTTGACTTCATCTGAAAGCGTTCTCGTTCAAGATTTTTATGCAAGCCGTCCCCTCCAGACCAGGGACTGGGCCTCCCCTTGTCCCCGCTTGGCCAGGGACTGGGCGTCCCCCCTGCCCGAAGGGGGCGGCAAGGGGTATAATGGCGATTGCCATTGACCGCCCCACCCTTCGCCCTGACGGGAGCCGCTTGTGGACCCCTTTCGCACCGCCCGACTCAAGTCCCTGCTCAAGCGCAATATTTTGATTCTCGATGGGGCCATGGGCACCATGATCCAGGCCCGGGATCTGACCGAGGCGGATTTTCGCGGGGAGCGCTTCGCCCACCATCCGGTGGACGTGAAAGGCAACAACGACCTGCTCTGCCTCACTCGTCCGGACGTCATCCGGGAGATCCACGACGCCTACCTGGCGGCGGGGGCGGACATTCTGGAAACCTGCACCTTCAACAGCAATGCCCCCTCGCAGGGGGACTACCGGCTGGTGGGGCTGACCCGGGAGCTGAATCGGGAGGCCGCCCGCATCGCCCGCGCCGCCTGCGACCATTTCGAGGCCCAGACCCCCGCCAAGCCCCGATTCGTGGCGGGCATTCTCGGGCCCACCAACCGCACCGCCTCCATTTCGCCGGACGTGGCCGATCCGGGGATGCGCAACATCACCTTCGACCAACTGGCCGAGGACTACCTGGAAGCGGTGGAAGGGCTGGTGGAGGGCGGGGCCGACGTGTTGATGGTGGAGACCATCTTCGACCCCCTCAATGCCAAGGCGGCGTTGTACGCCATCCTGGAGTTCAAGGCGCGCACCGGCGTGGAGGTTCCGGTGATGATCTCCGTCACCCTCACCGATCGGGGGGGGCGGACCCTCACCGGTCAGACGGTGGAGGGGTTCGTATACGCCGTCAGCCATGTCCAGCCCCTGGCCATCGGCTTCAACTGCGCCCTGGGGGCGGAGCATCTGCGGCCCCACGTGCAGGAACTTTCCCGGTTGACCGCGGCCTACGTCTCGCTCCACCCCAACGCCGGTCTGCCCAACCCCTTCGGCGGCTACGACGAGACCCCGGAGAGCTTCGCCGCCGCCATGGCCCACATGGCCGAGGAGGGGCTGCTCAACATCGCCGGCGGATGCTGCGGCACCACCCCGGACCACATTCGCGCCCTGGAGCTGGCGCTGCGGGAAATTCCCCCCCGCACCCCTCGGGACATTCCCACCGCCTGCCGCCTGTCGGGGCTGGAGCCCCTGGTCATCGACGATCGCTCCCTCTTCGTCAACGTGGGGGAACGGACCAACGTCGCCGGATCCCGCAAATTCGCCCGCCTCATCCTCTCCGGCGACTACGCCGCCGCCGTCGACATCGCCCGGGAGCAGGTGGAAAACGGCGCCCAGGTGATCGACATCAACATGGACGAGGGGATGCTGGACGCCAAGACGGCCATGACCACCTTCCTCAATCTCCTCGCCGGGGAGCCCGCCGTGGCTCGGGTTCCGGTGATGATCGACTCCTCCCGCTGGGAGGTGATCGAGGCGGGGTTGAAGTGTCTGCAAGGGCGGGGGATCGTCAACTCCATCAGCCTCAAGGAGGGGGAGGAGCCCTTTTTGCGACAGGCCGGACGCATCCGCCAACTGGGGGCGGCGGTGATCGTGATGGCCTTCGACGAGCAAGGCCAAGCCGACACCCTGGAACGGCGCAAGACCATCTGCCGACGGGCCTACGAGCTGCTGACGCAACAGGCGGGGTTCTCCCCCGAGGAGATCATTTTCGACCCCAACGTTTTCGCCGTGGCCACCGGCATGGTGGAACACAGCCACTACGCCGTGGACTTCATCGAGGCGACCCGCTGGATCAAGCAAAATCTCCCTCACGCCCTGGTCAGCGGCGGGGTGAGCAACGTCTCCTTTTCGTTTCGCGGCAATGATCGGGTGCGGGAGGCGATGCACTCGGTTTTTCTCTACCACGCCATCAAGGCGGGAATGTCGATGGGCATCGTCAATCCGGGTCAGTTGGCCATTTACGAGGAGATCGATCCCGAACTGCGCGACCGGGTGGAGGATGTGGTGCTGGACCGCCATCCCGACGGGGTGGAGCGGCTGCTGGAGATCGCCGGGGCCTTTCGCGAGGCCGGCGGCACCGCCGCCGATGCCGCCGCCGAACCGGCGTGGCGCCAGGAGCCCGCCCCCGCCCGGCTGCGCCACGCCATGGTGCAGGGCCTCGACGCCTGGGTGGAGCAGGACGTTGAAGCGTGCCGCCTGCTCTTGGGAACGCCGCTTCAGGTGATCGAGGGCCCCCTGATGGAGGGGATGGAGATCGTCGGGGAGTTGTTCGGATCGGGCAAGATGTTTCTCCCCCAAGTGGTCAAGAGCGCCCGGGTGATGAAGCGGGCGGTGGCCTATCTGGCCCCCTTCTTCGAGGCGGGCCAGGAGGGGGCGTCGTCCAAGGGGCGGATCCTCCTGGCCACGGTCAAGGGGGATGTGCATGACATCGGCAAGAACATCGTCAAGGTGGTGTTGCAGTGCAACGGCTTCGAGGTGGAGGATCTGGGGGTGATGGTCCCCACCGAGGCCATCGTCGAACGGGCCATGGCGTGGCCGGCGGACCTGATCGGTCTCTCCGGGCTCATCACCCCCTCCCTGGAGCAGATGACCCTGGTGGCCCAGGAGATGAAGCGTCGGGGGCTGCAACAACCGCTGCTCATCGGCGGGGCCACCACCTCCCCCGCCCACACCGCCGTCAAGATCGCCCCCCTCCGCGACGGGCCGGTGGTTCACGTCAAGGACGCCTCCCGGGCGGTGGGGGTGGCCTCGGATCTGCTTCACCCCCAACGCCGGGAGAGCTTCGCCGCCAAGACCCGGGCAGATCAACAACGGCTGCGGGATCAGCAAATCGCCGGTCGGGAGCGCCCCCTGATCTCCCTGGAGGCGGCCCGGACCAACGCCTTTCACCCCGACTGGAGCGCCGCCCCGCCCCCCCGGCCCCGCCAGCCGGGGGTCGTCGTGCTGCGGGATTACCCCCTGGCGGAACTGGCGGCGTACATCGACTGGACCCCCTTCTTCCACGCCTGGGAGTTGCCGGGTAAGTATCCCGCCATTTTGCAGGATCCCCTTCGCGGGCAGGAGGCGGACAAGCTGTTGCGGGAGGCCCATCAATGGCTGGATCGGATCCAACGGGAGGGGTTGTTGCACGCCCATGGGGTCTTCGGTCTCTTTCCGGCCAACCAGGTGGAGGAGGATCGCATCGCCCTCTTCACCGACGAAACCCGGCAAACCCGGCTGGCCACCCTCCCCACCCCCCGGCAGCGGCAGATCAAACCCCCGGGCAAACCCCACTACGCCCTGTGCGACTTCATCGCCCCGGTGGGCGTCCCCGACTGGATGGGACTCTTCGCCGTCTCGGCGGGGTTCGGTCTGGAGGAGTCCGCCGCCCGGGTGGAACGGAATCACGACGATTTCGCCTCGATCCTGCTCAAGGCCCTGGCCGACCGGCTGGCGGAGGCCTTCGCCGAGCGGCTCCACCAACGGGTGCGCCAGGAGTTCTGGGGCTACGCCCCGGACGAGTCCCTCAGCCATGACGAGCTGATCCAGGAAAAATACCAAGGCATTCGTCCCGCTCCCGGCTATCCCTCCTGTCCAGATCACGTCCTCAAACAGGAGATTTGGCGACTGCTGGGGGTGGAAGAGTCCATCGGCATGAAACTCACCGAATCCTTCGCCATGCTCCCCGCCGCCTCGGTCTCCGGCTTCTATTTCAGCCATCCGGCGGCGCGCTACTTTCACGTTTGACCTTCTCCCCCCCGGGAATCCCAGTCCATGGGCTCCCCGGGGGGGATGCAAGATTTCTTGCGGCGGCAATTTTTCTTTCACCCAACGCATCCAAGCGTTTTTATTGCGCAAAGTCGCCGCAATCAGGCGGCGCGGCACCATTTGCCCCCTTTTTGCTTTCACCCCACCCCTGGGTTCAACTTTATGGTGCCTCCTGACTAACCTTGCGTTTTCATTCATATTGCTCGCGCCCCGCCGATGCGCGAATCTTTGGCCCGCCCCTTGCAGTATTTCCACACGAGAGGGGAAGGCAAGAGGGAGTCGCCCCGGTTCGCCAGGGCCTCCCTCTTGCCGGACTTTATCCTGTCGTTCCTTGACTGAATTCGCCGAAATCGGACGGAATTATTGCTATCGTTCGTTCCATTGATGACTCGTCCATGATCTTTCGAGATCATGTCGTTATCGCCAACAATAGAACCATCGACAAAACGCCCCGTTTGGGCGTTTTCTTTGTTTTTCGGATGGTTGAACCAACCGTTTTACTTGCAATGCAATGATAATCAACACCATACGACTTGAGGTAAAATTGTGTGACACACGCCGACGTATCGCCTTATCATGCCTAAAATAATATTTTTTACAAGATGTTACGATCTATTATGGCGCGACTGCCAAAAAATGAGTGACACCAAGGCGAAAATTATTCATCATGCCTGAAACTTCGGTTCTGAATTGGTCGACGCCCACATCAATCCGCCATGGGACAGCCCCCGCTCGTCTCTCGATAAAAAACACACGAGAAGCCCACCCTGGAAGAGGAGAACGCCATGCGCCTACAGGACGTAGCCATGAGGCCCAAACTGATCGGACTGTTTCTGCTGGCGGGGTTGCTGCCGCTGGCCCTGGCGGGGTGGTTCGCCAGCCAGCAAGCCTCCAACGCCTTGATGGATCAATCCTTCAATCAACTCACCGCCATCCGCCAGATCAAGAAGTCGCAGATCGAAAATTTTTTCAAGGAGCGGATTGGCGACATCAACGCCTTGTCCCGGAACGGCGACGTTCTCCGAACCATGACCGCGCTGGATGAGGCCTTCGACGCGGAAGGGGGCAAAATTGGCGGCCCCAAATGGACCCAAGCGGTGGCGGAAAACGCTCCTCCCCTCGACGCCTTCGTCAAGGAATACGGCTACTACGACCTTTTCATCATCGATCCCGACGGCAATGTGGCCTACACCTTCGCCAAGGAATCCGACCTGGGGCAGAACCTGGTCAAGGGCGACCTCAAAACCAGCGGCTTGGGCAAGGTGTTCCAAAAAGCGGCCAACGGAACCTCCTCCATCGCCGATTTTGAGCCCTACGCCCCCTCCAAGGGCGAACCCGCCTCCTTCATCGCCGCCCCTTTCAAGAAAGAGGGCAAGTTGATTGGCGTGGTGGCGCTGCAACTCTCCCTGGAGGCGATCAACCTTGTGATGCAGCAGCGGGACGGCATGGGTCAGACCGGCGAAACCTACCTGGTGGGCCCGGACAAGCGAATGCGTTCCGACTCCTTCCTCGACAAGACCGGCCACTCGCTCAAGGCCTCCTTCGCCGGAACCATCGAGAAAAACGGCGTGGATACCGAGGGGGCCAAGGAGGCCCTCTCCGGCAAGGCCGACGCCAAGGTGATCCACGACTACAACGGCAACCTGGTTCTTTCCTCCTTCACCCCGGTCAAGGTGGGGGATTTGACCTGGGCGCTGCTGGCGGAGATCGATCTGGCGGAGGTGCGCATTCCCATCAACGCCATGGTCCAGGCCATTCTGATGATCGCTGGCGTGTTGACCTTATTGGTGGCGATCATGGCCTTGCTGGTGGCCAAGAGCATCGCCACCCCCCTCGCCCATGGGGTGAATTTCGCCAAACTGGTGGCCAACGGCGACCTGACCGCCCTGTTGGACGTGGAGCGCAAGGATGAAATCGGCCTTCTCGCCCAAGCGCTGCGCGACATGACGGAAAAACTGCGCGGCGTGGTCAATGAGGTGCGCAACAGCGCCAGCAACGTCTCCGCTGGGGCGACCCAACTCTCCAGCGCCTCGCAAGAGCTCTCCCAAGGGGCCACCGAACAGGCGGCCAGCATCGAGGAGACCTCCTCGGCCATGGAAGAGATGAGCAGCAACATCCAGCAGAATACCGACAACTCCGTCACCACGGAAAAAATCGCCCAGGTCGCCGCCAAGGACGCCGCCGAGGGGGGGCAGGCCGTCTCCCAGTCGGTGGTGGCCATGAAGGAGATTGCGGGCAAGATCGGCATCATCGAGGAGATCGCCCGCCAGACCAACCTGTTGGCCCTCAACGCCGCCATCGAGGCCGCCCGGGCCGGAGAGCATGGCAAGGGGTTCGCCGTGGTGGCCGCCGAGGTGCGCAAACTGGCGGAACGCTCCCAGACCGCCGCCGGCGAGATCAGCCACCTCTCCACCTCCAGCGTTCAGGTGGCGGAACGGGCGGGGGCGATCATCAACAAGCTGGTCCCCGACATCCAGCGCACCGCCGAACTGGTGCAGGAAATTTCCGCCGCCAGCCGGGAGCAGACCCAAGGTGCCAGCCAGATCAACAGCGCCATTCAACAATTGGATCAGGTGATCCAGCGCAACGCCGGGGCCTCGGAAGAGATGGCCGCCACCGCCGAGGAGTTGAACTCCCAGGCCGATCAATTGTCCCAGGCCATCGCCTTCTTCAAGACCGGCGAAACCCAGTATTCCGCCGCCCGTCCCCCCAAGGCGACCCGACCGGCGGCGTTCCCCGCCTCCCATCGCGCCGCACTGCCCGCCCCGGTGGCCCGGCGCAACGCCTCCCATCCCGCCCCCAAGGCCATCGCCCACCACGCCCCCGCCAAGAGCGGCGGAAAAGGGGTGGAACTGGCCATGCGCGAGGACGACGACAAGGAGTTCGAACGCTTCTGACCCGCCCCTCCGCACCCTGACCGCCCTCTCCCCATGCCCGGGAGAGGGCGGCGGAAAACGGGAAATCCCTCCCAACCCCATAACGGACCAGTTCAAATACGGATCGCGCAAAGCCTCGTCAGTCAGGCTCCCTAGTCGATCCTGCCCTTTCGCCTTCGACCACCGACACGCCCCCCCGAATGACCAGTCCGCCCCGCCGCTTGCAACAATAACTAGCATTAGAGTCATTCCATTTCAGATTGGCGCATTGGAAGATTGATGGAGCAAGGAACTC
>JADGAP010000048.1 GCA_015231965.1 Magnetococcales bacterium
GGCCCCCTCCAGATTGGCCCCCTCCAGATTGGCCCCCTCCAGATTGGCGAAACTCAAATCCAGGTCCGAAAGATCGACATAGCTCAAATCGACCCCGCGCAAATCGACGCCTCTCAAACTCCGGACGGTCGGCGTCTTATCCTCGCCACGATGAGCGACGGGCTGACGTTCGGCAAGCTTCGGCATTCGCCCCAACGCGACATCAAAATATTGACCGATGCGGACGCCATCCCCGACAAAGGCGTTCCAGTCGGGATCGCCCCCACGCCCCCCGGTTCCAGAGGAGGTCGAGGAGACTGCAACGCGCCGCCGGGCGGGAGCCAAATCGAGGATTGACCCCATGCCGATCAAGAAATGTTTCAGAGAATTTTTCATGGTTTCAGCTTATCAAAAGCCAACCCTTCCTTCAACCTCAACCTCCCCCCTTGTTCCATGGAACTCACCCCCACACCGGCTGCCACCCGTCGAAGGGGGCGGCGTCCGCCAGTTGTTGGCGGAAGCGGTCCCAGTCGAAGCCGGGGCCGGGATCCCACTTGCGTCCCGGGGCGATCTCCTGATGACCGGCGATGTTTTCGTCGGCGAGGTCGGGCAGGCGTTGTTGCAGGGTGCGGACCAGGGCGGCCAGATGACGATATTGCCCGTCGGTGAAGGGGTTGGATTCATCCCCTTCCAGTTCGACGCCAAGGGAAAAATCGTTGCACCGCTCCCGACCGCGCCACCGACTGACCCCGGCGTGCCACGCCCGCTCCCCCACCGGGACGAATTGGGTCAGCGCCCCGTACCGATCAAGGAAAAAATGGGCGGAGACCCTCAACCCCGCCAGGGTGGCGAAGAAGGGGTGGGCGGCGGGATCCAGCCGTCCGAGAAAGAGATCGTCCACGAAGGAACCGCCGAAGCCCCCCGGGGGGAGGCTGATGGCGTGAACCACCAGCAGCTCCACCGTCGTCCCCGCCGGGCGGGGATCCCGGTGGGGAGACGGCAGATAGCGAAAATTCAGGGGGTTCATGCGGAGTCAGGCGACGCTTTCCACCCGCGTAACTTGCGGCAAACGCTCCCGCATGATCCGCTCGATGCCCATCTTGAGGGTCATGGTGGCCCCGGGGCAGGAGCCGCAGGCCCCCCGCAACCGCACCCGCACCACGTTGTCAGGGGTCACTTCCACCAATTCCACGTCGCCTCCGTCCCGCTGCAAGAAGGGGCGAACCTCTTCCAACACTTTTTGCACTTCCTCCAACATGAGAAATCCTCCCCTCGATCCTTGGCGGACAACGGCCATTCCGTTTCCGACGGGTGATCACGACGCCACGACGGCCCTACGCTTTTCGCTTCCGTTACGGCTCTTCCACCATCTCCACCGTCAGCCGACCCACGGCCCGCAGCAACTGGAAGCGGGCCAGCCCCAAGGCATGGCGGCTTTTGGCCAGATCGGTTTCGGCAGTGAACAACTCTTTTTGCGCGTCCAACAGGTCCAGGGCGGTGCGAGCCCCTACCTTGAACTCCTCCTCCACGCCCTGGGCCGCCTCCTTGGCCGCCTTGGCCGCTGCGGCGAAGGCCTCCGCCGCCACCTTGGCGCTTTGCAGATCGAGATAATATTGCTCCACCTCCCGGTTGCTCTCCCGCAGCGCCCGATCCAGTTCAGCGGTGGCGGCGTTGCGGTCGGCCCGGGCCTGCTCGGTCTTGGAGACCGTGGTCCCGCCGGAGTAAAGGGGAACCGTCATGCCCAGCTTGAGGGTGTATTGATTGGAGGGATCGGGGCGACCGGTGATCTCGCCGCCCCAGTTGCGGTCCGCCGTGGAGGAGAGGGCCACCACCGGCAGGTGTCCCGCCCGCTCCAGGTCCACGTTGATCTCCGCCACCCGCAGACGGCTCCGCGCCGCCTTGACGTCGGGGCGATCCTCGATGGAGTTGAGCAGATCCGCCAGGGCTTGCCGATCGATCTCCTTGCCTGCCCGGGGGAGGGTCAGTTTGTCCGGCGGAGGCCGCCCCACCGTCTCCAGAAAGCGCGCCCGGCGCACCGCCACCGCGTTGTCCGCTTCGATCCGCGCCGCCCGCGCCGTGGCCACCCGGGCCTTGGCCTGACTCACGTCGGTGCGGGTCAACTCCCCCGCCTGGTAACGCGCCTCGGTGGAATCCCGATGGGACTCCGCCACCTTTTGATTGTTGGCCGCCAGCTCCGCCACCTCCTGGGCCTCCAGCCAGCCGGAGGAGACCTCCGCCACCGCCAGCGCCACCCGCTGCCGCGCCGCCTCCAAATCGTGGCGGAACGACGCGATGTAGGGCTCCACCTGCCGGAACCCCTCGATGGCCTGCTGATTGTACAGCGGCTGGGAGAGGGTCAACCCCACCTTGGCCGGATCCTGGGCGTTGCGTCCGCCGTCCCATTCATCCCGTTGATGGCGTTGATCGGCCTGCAACGACACCGTGGGCAGCAGCGCCGCCTTGGCCTGCTGCCGCCGCTCCTCCGCCGCCGCCAGCTTGGCCTGGGCGGTCAAGACCTGCGGATTGGCCGCCAGGGCCTGCTCCAGGAGTTGGACAAAGGGACTCCCCCCGCCCGCCCCCCAGGCGACGCCCCACGCCAAAAGCAGCGCCGCCAAGGTCGCCGCCCCGATTCGTTGCTTGCCCATCCCATCCTCCGCGCCCCTCGCCCATCCGCCGGACGAAGCGCCGTCCCTTCCGCATGCCTCGGGGAGATGCCACCCGCCGTCTTCACGCCGGGGATCGATCCCACGCCCGCTCATTATCCGTTTGGACTTTCCCATTCCTTCATCGGTTCCGGGGCCTCCCAGCGAAAGCGATGACGCTTATATTTTGGCGAGCGAGAGCCCCGGGGTCAACCAAACTCCGTCCCGGGGCGTGAAAATCCCTCCGAAATCCGGCTGTTGAAGGGGGATTCACCCCTCCCTGGACTGGAGGGCGCGTTGACATTCACGGCTGGACTTTGGAGGCGCGACGCTCTCGCCAGAGCGGGGCGGCTCTGGTTTTGTAGGCTTTCGGTCTAGCAGTCTGTCGGATTATCAGCGTCAGGATGTTATAGTAATTCCAAATCAGTTTTGCACTTTGCCAGCTAAAGAATTTACGCTCGTCATTCCCGCGAAAGCGGGAATCCAGGAAAGCCGATCGGTGAATGGCTCTCTCCAAACAAACGGAAAGGAGGTTTGGTTCCTCGTATCGATCTCTGCATTTCTCTCCCCCTCCCCCTGGATTCCCGCCTTCGCGGGAATGACGTTTTTGTGGTTGAGGAGTTGGTTGCATCCCCCCAACGTCGCTTGAGGTTATGCGCCGTTTTTAACTGAAACGACTCGAACAGCTCCAACCGCTGAGCAAAAATACCCCCTCCACCACAAACCCGTCTTATTTCATGAATAAGACGGGACAAATGCTGCCCCCAATCCCTCTTCCTAAGTTCCGGGAACACCCTTTGCAGCCGATACGAGCTCTTACCCTTCAGCCATTGCGCCATCGTGGCCGGTGACAGGTGAGTGGGTGCAATGACCCCGTTTTATTCACCCGCTTTCGCGCCAACGCCCTGGCGCTTGCGGGAGAACAGGCCGGGCAGGGCGCGAATCTCCTCCATGCGGATCAGCCAGGCGACGGCGAAATAGAGGAGGGCACCGCAGGCGGTCAGGGGGAGGAGGACCAGGGTCTGTTGAAGCATGGTCAGGTCATTGCGCCAGAAGAGTTCGATCCCCCCCAGCAACGCCCCGCCCATGACGATGCAGGCCGTCAGGCTTTTGCCCAGGGTGACGAGGTAGCGCCGACCGGGGGTGAATCCGGTGCGAATCTTGAGTTGACGAATCAGCAGGATCATGTTGAGGTAGGAGGCCAGGGCGGTGGAAAGGGCCAGCCCGACGTGCTTCAGGGGGATCATGAACAACAGATTCATGACGATGGTGGCGGCCAGCGAAACGATGGCGATGCGCACCGGAATTCGGATCTCCTTGAGGGCGTAGAAGGCCGGGGCCAACACCTTGACCGCCGAATAGCCGATCAATCCCAGGGAGAAGGCCAGCAGGGCATCGGCGGTGAGGCGAGCGGCGTCGGGTCCGAAGGCCCCCCGCTGGAACAGCAGTTGGATCACCGGATCCCGCAGCACGATCAACCCCACGGCGGCGGGCAGGTTGATGAACGTGACCATGCGCAGGGCGAAATCCAGATCATGGCGCAACGAGGCCATGTCCCCCCGGCTGGCGTGGGCCGAGAGGGCGGGGAGAATCGCCGCCCCCATGGCCACCCCCACCAACCCCAGGGGAAGCTCCATCACCCGGTCGGCGTAATAGAGATAGGAGATGGAACCCTCGGGCAGCCACGAGGCGATGAAAATGTCGATGAGAAAGCTGATCTGCGCCACCGAAACCCCAAGCAGTGCCGGGGCCATGATGGTGAGAATGCGGCGGATGGCAGGATGGTCGGGGCGCCACAAAAGACGCAGATGAAAACCCCGCTTGGCCAGGGGCGGCAGTTGCAGCAGCAGTTGCAGCGCTCCCCCCAGCAGCAGCCCCCAGGCCAACCCCATGGCCGGTTCGTCCATCCTCGGCGAAAGCCACAGCCCGGCGGCGATGATCGCCAGATTGAGCAGGCAGGGGGCCAGCGCCGGGGCGGCGAAATGGTGGTAGGTGTTCAACACCCCCGCCGCCAACGCGGTGAGCGAAACAAAAAAGATGAAAGGCAAGGTAACCCGGGAAAGCTCCACCGTCAGGTTGAACTTGGCCGGATCCTGCATCTGAAAACCGGGGGCCTCGATCATCACGATGAGGGGCATGGCCAGCTGCATCACCACCATCAGACCGAGCAAAATCAGCGAAAGCGTGGTGAAGACGGCGTTGACCATCTCCCGCGCCTGCCGCGCCCCCTCCTCCCCCTCCTTTTGCGCGTAGTCGCTGAACACCGGCACGAAGGCGGCGCTGAAGGCCCCCTCGGCGAACAGGCGACGGAGAAAATTGGGCAGCTTTTGCGCCACGAAGAAGGCGTCGGCCCCCATCCCCGCCCCCAGCACCCGGGCGATGATCATGTCCCGCACGAATCCCAGAATGCGGGAGAGCAGGGTGAACAGGCTGATGGCCCCCACCGCCCGTAACAAGCGCCCATGGGTTCCCCCCCCGGGGGACGGCGCGTGTTTTCCCCCCGAAGACACGGGGGGGGGGGCGGAAACGGCGGGGGGGGCGCAAGGATCGGCGGGAAGGCTCACGGCGAAGGAAAATCCCACGGGCAGGAAAAGAAATTCACCCCGGCAGTATAGACGGAAGGAGGCGTCGATTGACAGAGGCGGCGTAAGCTGTCATGATACGCCGTTTATGGGATCAGCGCGCCTTCGCCGCAGGCTGGTTTTTTCGCCCGCGGCGTCGCAACGTCAGTCAACCGGCCCCCGAACCGTTTGGGAGGCCACTTTTTCGCAAGGGGAATTTCGCTCGTGGCCGCCAAGTCCGCTCCCAAGCGCATCAAGTCCGTCATCAAGCGGCATCGCCAGTCCATCAAGCTGCGCGCCCGCAATCGCTCCGAAACCTCCCGGATGCGCACCTTCGCCAAGAAGGTGCTGCAGGCGGTGGAAGCCCCCACCCCCAACTTGGAAGACGCCCAAGCCAAGCTGCGGGAGGCGATCTCCGTCCTGGCCGTCACCGGACGCAAGAAAATCATTCACAAAAATCAGGCCTCGCGTCGCATCAGCCGTCTCAATGCCAAGGTGAAAGCCCTGGCCCTGAGCCAAGCCGCCGCCTGACCGACGTTTCGCCTCGCCGGGACGGGCCTCAACGCCCCCCCGGCGGCGCGGCCCGTCGCCCTTCCCAGATGACCCCGGCGGTATGGATTTCAGCCAGCTTCCCATTCCTGAACCCGTCATGGCGGGGGTGCGCGAGTGCGGTTTCGTCACCTGCACCCCCATCCAAGCCCTTACCCTTCCGTTGTCTCTGGCGGGACGGGATGTGGCGGGACAAGCCCAAACCGGCACCGGTAAAACCGCTGCCTTTCTCATCGCCGTGTTCACCCGGCTGTTGCTCCACCCCCCCGCCCGCGATCATGGCGATCAACACGCCCGGTCCGACGAGGGCGGCGCCCCCCGCTGCCTGATCATCTCCCCCACCCGGGAGTTGGCGGTGCAGATCGAACGGGACGCCCGAGCCCTCGGTGCCCATTGCAACTTCGGCGTGGCGGCGGTCTACGGCGGCATCGACTACGAAAAGCAGCGCACCACGCTGCTGGCCGGCAAGGTGGACATCCTCATCGCCACCCCAGGCCGTCTCACCGACTATCTCAAGCAAAAAGCCGTCACCCTGCGGCACGTCGAGGCCCTGGTCATCGACGAGGCCGACCGCCTCTTCGACATGGGCTTCGCCGCCGATGTGCGCTGGCTGCTGCGTCGCCTGCCCCCCTTTGAAAAACGGCTCTCCCTGCTCTTTTCCGCCACCCTCTCCTACCGCGCCCAGGAACTTTCCTGGGAGTTCATGAACAATCCCGAAGTGGTGGCGGCGGCGACCGACACCCGGACCGTGGAAAAGGTGCGGCAGGTGCTTCACCCCGTGGAGGGAACCCGCAAGATCAGCCTGCTCATCGGCCTGCTGCGGCGGGATCTGGCGGAGAGCGAAAGCGGCCCCGGCGGACGGGTGATGATCTTCATCAACACCAAGCGCATGGGCGAACGGCTGGAGGGATGGCTCAACGCCAACGGCATCGCGTGCGGCTATCTTTCCGGCGACGTCCCCCAGGCCAAGCGACTCAAGGTGCTGCAACAATTTCAGGAAGGCGTCATGCCGGTGGTCATCGCCACCGACGTGGCCGGACGGGGGCTGCACATCGAGGGGGTGACCCACGTCATCAACTTCGACCTGCCGGAAAACGCCGAGGACTACGTCCATCGCATCGGGCGCACCGCCCGGGCCGGGGAACACGGCGACGCCATCTCCCTGGTGGATGAGGAAGGGGCCTATTTGATCGAGGCGATTCAGACCTACATCAACATGAAGCTCCCCTTCTCCATGCCCGAGGACGCCCTGTTCATCCGCCATCTCAACCGTCCCGAGCGTCGTCCCGACGACGACCCGGACCGCCTGCCCTTGCACATGCGCCATCGCTCCTCCTCCGGTGGGGGGCGGGGCCGCAGCGGCCCCGGCGGCGGCGGCGGCAGGGGAGCTGGCAGGAGCGAGAGCGGGAGCGCCACGGTAAGCCGTTACATGCGCGGCGTCAGCGCCTCGACCGTCGCAACCGTCGCCAAGCCCGAATCGGTCGCGCCGTCGGCGGTCGAAGCCCCGCCCGTGCGTCAAACGCCCCAACCAACCCCCGCCGCTCCGACCGACGCCGCCGCCCCGGGGGAGACGCCCGCCGCGCCGCGTAAGCGCCGTCCGCCGCGCAAGCGCAAGCCCGCCTCACCCGCCCAAGTCGCGACCCTGGAGTTGCTGGACGCCTCGGCGGATGGTTCCATCCCCCCCCAGGAAACCGCCGCCCCGACCTCCGGGGCTGCCGTCGAAGGCGAGGGAGCCGCCGCCGCGCCGCGCAGACGTCGCCGCCGCCCCGCCGCCAAAGCCTCCAGTAGCGGGGAAGGTTCCAGCGGCGCGGAGTGATCGGATAAAAAGGTGTCGCATCGCGTCATCAACCCTTCACGCCGAGCGTGAAGGGTTTTAGTTTATGGGAAAGTCATCCGTTAATCCTGCTACACTGCAAGGAGTCCTCATGAGCGACGCCCCTGTTCCCCCCGCTGGCGCAGACGAAAATGTCCCGACGTTTCACATCGAAACCCTCTACCTCAAGGATCTCTCTTTCGAGAGCCCCAACGTCCCCGACATCTTCCGGGACAATCACGAGCCCCGGGTGGAGTTCGGTCTGGACACCCAAAATGTCCGCAAGGGTCCGGACCACTGGGAAGTGGTGCTGCAACTGTCGCTGAAGGTCACTTCCAAGGAGAAGGCCCTCTTCCTGGTGGAGATGAGCTACGGCGGGGTCTTCTTGTTGAAAAACATCCCCGACCAACACCTGCCCATGGTGCTGGGGGTGGATTGCCCCAACGTCCTCTTCCCCTACGCCCGCCAGTTGATCTCCCAAGTGGTGGTGCTGGGCGGATTCAAGCCCTTGATCCTCGATCCGGTGAACTTCTTCGCCCTGATGCAACAAAAGACGCAGCAGCAGCAGGCCCGCGCCGCCGCCGCCGCGGAGCATACTCCCGTCGCCGGTCAGGTGCATTGAGCCCAAGCCCACCATCGCCCCGCCCGAGTTTCGGGGAGGCGACCCTCGGCGGTCGTCTCCCCGAAAAGTGGGGCGGAGCGGGGGACGCTCTGGAATCAGGGGACGCGGCCAAGGGGAATGATCGTGGCGGATGATCTTTCAGGAGAGGAAAAACGGCTCTGGCTGGAGCGCCTCGACCGCCTGACGGCGGAGGATCGCCGCGCCTTGGGCCGTTTCGCCGATTTTCTCGCCAGCGGCTTGGGCCGTGCTTCCGAACCTCCTCCCCCGCCGATTTCCCAGGTTCCCCTGCCCATTCCCCGCCCGAAGCTAGAGAGTTCGGTGGGGGCGCTCAAACGGCTCAAGCGGACCTATCCCATGATCGACGCCGACGCCTCGCTGCTGGACGACGCCTCTCGCCTGCTGATGCGCCGCATGCTGGGAACCCCCGACCCGGAGGTGATCGATCAGATGGAGGCCCTCTTCGCCCAACGCTATCAACGTTGGCACCAGGAGCGGGAAACCGCTGTCGGCGTTCCGGAAGGCTGATCCTCCTCTTCGCTCCCCCTTATCCTGCGCGAGGTCGCCGTGTCTCAACTGGCCCTGTTCGGTGGAACGCCCATCTTTCGTAAGCCCCTGCCGCCCTTCACCCGCATCGGCGGACAAGAGATGAAGGAGGTGCGCCGGGTGATGAAGTCCGGCGTCCTCTCCGGCTTCATCGGGGCCTGGGGCGAGGATTTCCATGGCGGACCGGCGGTGCGTCGCCTGGAAGAGCAGTGGGCGGAAAAATTTCGCGTCAAACACGCGGTGACGGTCAACTCCAACACCTCGGGGCTCTTCGCCGCCATGGGGGCGATTGGGGTGGGGCCGGGGGATGAGGTGATCGTCCCCCCCACCACCATGTCCGCCACCGCCATGGCCCCGCTGGTCTATGGCGGCATCCCGGTCTTTGTCGATATCGAACCGGAGACCTACTGCCTCGACCTTCGCCTGGTGGAGGGCTCCATCACCCCCCTGACCAAGGCGATCATCGCCGTCAATCTGTTTGGCCATCCCGCCCGATTGGCCGAGCTGCGGGCCATCGCCGACCGCCACAGCATTTATCTCATCGAGGACAACGCCCAGGCCCCCCTGGCCGAGGAAGATGGGCGTTACGCCGGAACCGTGGGCCACATCGGAGTGTTCAGCCTCAATCGGCACAAGCACATCCAGACCGGCGAGGGGGGGGTCTGCTGCACCGATGACGACGACCTCGCCCTCAAGCTGAAGGCGATTCGCAACCACGGCGAAAACATCGTCGATGCCGCCGGGCTTCAAGGTCAGCCCAACCTGATCGGCTTCAATTATCGCATGACCGAACTCTCCGCCGCCGTCGGAGTGGCCCAACTGCGCCGCGCCGAGTCGATCATCGGCCAGCGGGCGGAACTGGCGGAATACCTCACCCGCCAAATGAAGGGGCTGGATTGGTTCACCCCCCCCACGGTTCGCGGGGGGTGTCGCCACGTCTATTACGTCTGGTACGGACGTTACCATCGGGAAAAGACCGGCGTCTCCCGCCAGCGCCTGGTGCAGGCGTTGCAGGCCGAAGGTCTGCCGGTGGCGGCGGGATACGTCGCCCCCCTCTATCGGCTGCCCATTTTTCGTCAGCGCATCGGCTTCGGCAAAACCGGGTACCCCTTCCAACTCACCCAACGGTTATACGTTGACGGCATGTGCCCCATGGCCGAACAACTCCATCAGGAGGAGCTGCTGGGCTTCGTGGTCTGCTCTTACGATCCCTCCAAGGAGCAGCGCCGCCAGATCGTCGACGCCTTCCACAAGGTCTACGAACACCGCCGGGAGTTGGCCCTCTCGGAGGCCGCCTCCCGGTAGTTCCGTCCGCGTAGGGTCGTTCCAATCGAGTGATGTACATCACGGTAGGGCTGCAAACGTCGGGTTCCGCGAAAATCTGGTCGCCTTCGGCAACGAGTGGGCGCGGGGTTGGTTGCATAACCCAGGCGCTGCTTGACGACATGGGCAATTTTCAAATGGAATGGCTATAAAGCCTCCAGCAGGGCGAGGCGGGCCTCGGGCAGGCTGCTGACCAGATGCCAGTGTTCCGAGCGGGGATCCACCCGATCCAACACCGTCTGCTGGGCCGAGGTGTGGACGTAGATCACCATTTTGACCCCGCGGGCCCGCCGCGCCTTGGACTCCCGGGACAACAGTTCGGCGGCCCCCGCATCCAGATGGGAGACATGACGCAAATTGACGATCAAGGGCTCCGATTCCGACTGGCGCAACAACTGCACCAGGGCGTCCATCGAGGCGAAAAACAGATTGCCGTAAAGTTCCAGGGAGACCCCGCCCTGCATCCGCACCCATTTGCCCTGCAACGAGGCGGCGTTCAGCAGAAAGGGGATCACCGAGGCCGCCGCCGCCAGGGCGATGCCGGTTCCCAGCCCGAGCAGCAGCACCGCCGCCAACACCAGGGCGAAGGCGACGAACTCCCCCCGCCCCAACCGGCGAATTTCCGCCGGTTTGATCATGTTGACTCCCACCAGCAACAGCACCCCCGCCATCACCGGCATGGGCAAGGTGGAGAACAGATCCCCCCCCGCCTGAATCACCAACAACGTCGCCACCGAGGAGACCACCCCCGGCCAGGCCGTGACCGCCCCCAACTGATGCCCCGCCGCCGTGCGATTGAAACTCCCCGATCCGGCGAAGGAGGAGAAGAACGAGCCCAACAGATTGGCCATCCCCTGGGCGAAGGTCTCCCGGTGCAGATCCACCTGCTCCCGTCCGGAAAGATTGATCCCCTTGGCGATGACCATGGATTGCGCCAACCCCACCAGGGCGATGCTCATCGCCCCGGGCAACATCTCCCGAGCGATGGTCAGATGGTCCCAGGTGACGGGAGGGGCGGAAAGGGGGAGCCAGGACAAGGGAAGCCGCCCCACCATGGCCATTTCGCTCAACGGCTGGGGATAAACCCCGTGGAGCAGCCCCGACGCCGCCCAACCCGCGCCCATCGCCGCCAGCAGCGACCAACGCGCCCCCCAGCGCCCCCCAACCCCCCATCCGACCGCAGCGGTGAGCAGGCCGACGCCCAGGGAGAAGGGGTTGTGCAATCCGTCGAGCAGCGCGACGCCCAGCAGATAGAGGGTTTCGTGGGGGGGGCGACCCTCCAGCCCCACCGCGCCGGTCAGCCCCGCCAGGGAGGAGAGGGCGATGATCCCCCCCACCCCCGTGGTCACGCCGAGAATCGCCGAAGGGCTGAAATATTGAAAATAGCGCCCCCCCCGAACCAGCCAGATCAAAAGCTGAATCCCCCCCACCATGGCCGAAAGCAGCAGGGTCAGCTCCAGATAAAGGGGACTGCCCCGCCCGGCATGGGCCGACACGGTGACGCCCAAGAGAATGGCCACCGCCGTGTTGGGTCCGCCCACCACCGTCGAACCGCCCCACAGACACGCGAACAACGTCACCCAAATGGCGGTGTTGACGCCGTACTCCGGAGGCAAACCGGCCAGCCAGGCGAACGTCACCGCCTGGGGAATGACCAGCAACGCCCCCAAAACCCCCGCCAGACTCTCCCGCCGCCAGACCACGCGGGAACGCCAGGAGAGATCCGGGAAAATCTCCCGGACCATGGGCAGCGCCGCCGCCCGCCGCGCCCCGTCAAGAGCCCGGCGCCGCCAGACGGATGAGTTTCTCCACCATCTTGCCAAGTCGGCTCTCCCGGGGGTCGGCGGGACGCAGTTGTTGACGCAGAAAGGCGGCGACGTCCCAGGCCTGTTGAGGGGTCAGGCGGGCCCCCTCGCCGGGGGGCATGTTGGCGTGAATGAACCCCGCCAGGAGGGGGAGTTGATACATCCCCGACCCCTGATTGAAACTGCCCGATCCCCACACCGGCGGGACGGTTTCCGGGGTTCCTCCCCCCGACTCCCCATGGCACGGGGCGCACTGCCGACGATAGACCTCCCGCCCGTCGGCGGGGTTGGGATCATATCCGGTGGCGGCCAGGGTGGGAACGCCGCGCCCCGGAACCTCGTCGCCGATCACCCGCCCCCGGGAGAGGTGGTGGATATAGGCCGCCGTCGCCGTCACCTCCGGGGCCTCGGCGGGGGGCATGACCCCATCCAGACTGTAGACGAAGCACTCCCGGATGCGCCGCCCCAAATCGTTGAGCTGGCCATTCTTGGCCCGCCACTTGGGATAGAGTCCGGCCACGTCCAGGGGCAGCGCCCCCGGGCGGGTTCCGCCGTCCAGATGGCAATGGACGCAGCGCATCCGGTTGCCGGCGTAGCGGGCGGCGTAACGTTCCGTCTCGACGACGATGCGCCACCCCAGCACGACGCTGGATTGATAGTCGTCCAGATAGGGGCGGTCGAGGAGTTCGGCGATCGCTGGCGGGGGATCCGCCGCCCCGGCGAGCCCCGGGGCCATCGCCAGCAGCAGCATCCCCGCCGCCGCGCCTCGCGTCCCCCCCGCCCTTGCGGTGGATCGCCCCACGGTCATGGGATCACATCTCCAACTCCGGATGGCGGGCCTTCAACTGCTCCCGGGTCAAGGGGTCGGCGAGTTCGAGGTGCAGATAGGCGTACCCCTCCTCTTGCAGCCGGGCCAGTTCGGTGACGGCGGCGGGAACCACGGTGGTCAGATCGTAAAATTCCTCCGGCTTGTACCCCCGACGGTTGGCGGCGTTGCCGCAGATCCGCACCGCCACCCCCTGGCGGGTCAAGGCTTCCAGGGCGGGATAGACCTCGGGAAAGACCGCCCGATTGGCCCGGGCCAGGGCGTGCAATTCATTGCCGTTGACCACCACGACAATCCGCGACCTGGCCAAATCTCCATTTTTTTCCAAGGTCTTGAGATGGTTCGCCACCCGCCGCGCCCCCTCTTGCCACTGGGCGGGCTCGGCGAAATTGAAATGGTAGACCGCCTTTTGCGGCGGATATTTCGTCGCCTCGAATTTCGAGGGGGTCGTGGGGTCGGCGTGAACGAGGGCGGGGAGCGTCCCAAAAACCATCACGCCGCCCAGCAACGCCGCGCCACGCCAGAACATTTTGCTCATTGTGATGATCTCCTTGTTATCGTAGTTCCATTTCAGTGATGCACACCAGGAACTTGAGAGTGCGAGGAACTCATTCCAAAAATAGATCGTCATTCCCGCGGAAGCGGGAATGACGTTTTCGTGGTTGGGGAGTTGGTTGCATAACCCAGGTGCCGCTTGACGATATGTGCGATTTTAAAATGGAATTGCTATAATTCCTGCAATGGGTCCGAAACAAGGGGGGGGAGAAAACCGGCACCGCCGGACCCGAAGGACGCGGGGGAGCGACACCCGACGGTCGGCGGTCAAATGTTGCTGAAGGTTTCAAAGGGCCAATCCCGCATGCCCCCCTCCACCACCGCCACGTCGCTGATCTTGTGTTGACGCATGAGCAGCGCCGCCACCGAGGCCCGCTTGCCTGCGGCGCAAATCACCAGATATCGCCCCCGGGGATCCAGCTCCTTCAGCCGCCGCCGCAGATCCGGCAGGGGAATCAATTGGGAGCCGGGGGCGTGGGATTCGTCGTACTCCTCCTCATAGCGCACATCCACCAGCACGTGGCCGTTTTCGATCATCGCCTTGGCCACCTTGGGAACCACGGTGCGGCTCAAGGGCGTGGCCACCAGTTCGTCAAAATCGGCCTTGCCCAGCCACAGCAGGGTGCAAGGGGTCGCCGCCCGCACCGTGGCGTTGCGGGTTCCCTTGAGAATCAACGCCTCCTCGCCGAATCCGTCCCCCGGGCCGAGGGTGGCCGCCAGTTGCTGGGCGTTGTCGTAGATGCCCCGCCGCCACACCTCCAACCGCCCTTCCACGATCAAATAGAAGGCGTCCCCCGGCTCGCCCTGGGTGACGATGTCGGTTCCCGCCGGGGCCGTTTTGCGCTGCATGCGCCGCATCGCCTCATAGACCGCCTCGAAGGGCAGGGCGCGAAACGCCCTGGTCTCGCGGATGCCCCGCAGACTGGCCTCTTCTTGCGGGGTGTGGAAGATCCCCGAGGCCCGGGCCATTTGGTCCCACGCCACCAGTTCGT
This sequence comes from Magnetococcales bacterium, assembly GCA_015231965.1. Classification (GTDB taxonomy): domain Bacteria; phylum Pseudomonadota; class Magnetococcia; order Magnetococcales; family JADGAP01; genus JADGAP01. The sequence continues at coordinate 14,211 of JADGAP010000048.1, forward strand.
CCAGATCGGCGGCCCCCACGTGGCAGACCAGGGCGTCGCCCACCGCCTCCACCTCCAGGGGCTTGCGACCGGCGGGGAAAAAATAGAGCTTCCCCTTCTGCTCCTCCGCCGTCAGCCGATCGGTGCGATCCTCGCGGCGCACCTCCACCCCGCCGTGCAGCAGATACAAATAGTCCGGATTCTCCCCGCCGCGCAAAACCAGCCGTTCGCCGTCGTGAATCCGAAAGGAGCGAATCGCCTCTCCGGCGCGAAACAACGCCGAGTGGGAGAGGTTGTCAAAAGGAGGATAGGATTGCAATTTCGTCAGGAGATCATCCGATTTGCGCTTCATTTTTGTATTTTCCGTCCGATCCATGGCGGGAAGATGATTGGCCGGGGCGCTATTTAATAATAATTGCAAGCATGGATCGACTCCATGCTCTCATGGCGCGCGCCCAACGCTAACCAACGCCCGTTTCGTGAGGTCAAGGAAGTTCTGCCAACTCCGTCTCCTTGCTTGAGGATAATTCACCGACGGAAGCCTCCAAAGTAATAAATATTTTTGTGCAATTCCAAGAAATGGGACGAGTTAATACATATTACATGATGTTGTTCGTAAGATTTCGCATGAAATTCCACTCTCCCTGGTCTCGGGGAGCGGTGGGAAGGGGGGGAACGGGAAAATCGCCGATCCGGGATGCACGGCATGTTGCGCCGCGCCAGGGGGGTCTCTAGAATTCAAAACCATGTGGAAACGTCAGAGCCTTTTCTATCCGATGATCGTCCTGCTGGTGGTGACGCTGTTCTCCACCTTGACGGCGGGCTATTTCATCAACTACCCCTTTCTCTCCCGCAGTTTGCAAGACAATCTGGAAGCCCACGCCCGCAATACGATGGACGAGGTGCGGGTGCAAATGGATCGGGATCTGCGCCGCCTGGTGATGCAGGCCCACGCCCTGCCCCAATGGAACGCCGCCCTCACCACGGCCATGGCCCGCTTGGCGGAGAAGGAGGGGTCCACCCTGGACCCCTTCCGCAAGGATCTGGACCGCCTCGCGTTTCTCATGGAGGCCGACGTGATGATCGCCCTGGGTCCGGGGCATCGGGTGTTGTACAGCAACGTGCCGCAAGTGGTGGAAAAGGCCCCCTACAGCGCCCTGGAACTGGAACCCCTGCTGCGGGATCCGGGGGGATGGTCGGCGGTGGAGGTGTGGGGCCACTGGCACGCCCTGGCCGCCACCTCGTTGGGCGAGGGGGAGTCGCCGCCCATCCGGTTGATCGTCGGCATTCACATCGCCAAGCGGCTGATGCGCCATTTGCAAGCCCGTCGGCAATCGACCCTGGTTTTCATTCCCGACGGAGGGGAGCCCGTCGGCGGGGCGGGGCTGGACAACTGGCTGCCGGTGGACCCCGCCCGTTACCATCAAGTCATTCGGGAATCCCGCCCGCTGTTGGCGTTGGACAACGAGCGGGAGCAGGGGTGGTACTACGCCCCCCTCACCTTGATGAACGAAAATTTTTGCCTCGCCATGCCGGTCTCCCCCGCCTCGTATCATCAAACCTTGAGCGAAAGCCGAGCCCGCCTGGGCTGGACCTCGGCGGCCATCGCGGCGTTTATTTTGCTGTTGGGAGTAGGGCTCAACCTGCTGTTTCTCATCCCCTTGCGGCGGCTGCAGGAAAAGGCGCTGCTGATGGTGGAGGCCTGCTCCGACAAGGGGATGGAGTTGGGCCCCGCGTCCAGCCATCGGGAGGCCCGGGGCAACGAACTGGTGGTGCTGGAAGACGCCTTCGAGGCCGCCTCCCGCACCCTTTACGCCCACATCGGGCAGTTGCTGACGCAAAAGGAGACCTTCGAGCGGCTGGCCCGCAAGGATCCCCTAACGGGCTTGGGCAATCGGCGGATGATGGCGGAAATTTTAGAAAAATCGGTGGCCCAGCATCGCCGCAAGGGGCGACAACTGGCCGTGCTGTATCTGGATCTGGACCAGTTCAAGCCGATCAACGACACCCTGGGCCACGACATCGGCGATTTGCTGTTGCAAGAGGCGGCGCATCGCATGGCCGGTTGCCTGCGGGAGTCCGACGTCGCCTTTCGCCTGGGGGGGGATGAGTTCGCCGCCCTGCTCACCGAGTGCGCCGGTTCCAACCACGCCCTGATGGTGGCCGAACGGATTCGCAAGGAGATCGGTCATCCCTACGTGTTGAAGGAGCATACCTGTTTTGTCGGAGCGAGCATCGGCATCGCGCTTTTTCCCGACCACGCCAAGCAGGCCGACGAGCTGCTCAAGCGGGCCGACGACGCCCTGTACGCCGTCAAGAAGTCCGGGCGCAACGCCTGCCGGGTCTACGACCTGGCCCTCTTCGCCCAACCCGACGACGGGGCCAAAGGCTAGGAAATCGCCATGCCATTTCAGAGTTGCACATCCTGAGTTTGCGGGAGCGCATCTGTTCATCCCCCCCTGATTTTCCCCGTTTTGGAGAGTTTTCATTCTCCTGCTTGGGTGAAAATCTGGTCGCCATCGGCGACGATTGGGCGCGTTGCGCCCGCAGGGGGAGGGCCAGGGAGGGCCCGAATCAATGCAAAAAACGCTTTGGCTTCACGTGAAAGCGCGCCAAAAAACTGCAAAATCAAAAACGAGGTTAAAAACATTAGGTCTCTACGACCCGCCAGGGCAATGACCTCCCTGGACCCGCAGTCCCATTTCAAGGGGCCGAGCTTCATCAACTTGCACAAAGAGGAGAGGACGGGGAGGCAAGGAAGCCGAGGGCGACCGGTCAATGTCCGCCGGGCAGGAGTTTGATCAGGGCGACGATCACCCCTGACATTCCAATCACCCACTTAATAATTTCCAACTTGGCTTCCAACAGCTTGGCGTCCATGCGGGATTCCATCTCGACCAGATCCCGTTTGGAGGCCGTTTCCTCCAAGCGGGCGTCCAGCGCCTTGCGCATGGCCAGGGAGAGGGCTTCCGCCTGGCGCTCCTCGAAGCCGGCGGCCTTCATCTCCTTGATGAATTCGTGGGTGTCAAACGGGATGGCGTGGGCCATGGGTCATTCCTCCTTGAGGACTATACTATCGCAAGACGAATCCCCTCGTCCAAGCAAATCGGGGGGATCACAGCTCCAGCACCTGGCGAGCCAGGGGGATGGTGAGGGGGCGTTGTTGCCTGAGCCCCTCCCGATCCAGGAGGTCGAGGGCGGCCTGATAGGCGGCGACGCGGCGGGGTAGGCGCAAGGCGAGAAAACGGGTCAACTCTTCCGAGAGGAGGACTTGGCGATCCCGGGCCAGCTTGCCCAGGATGCAGGACAACATCTCTTCGCCCGGGGGGGCCAGGGCGGCGGCGGCGCCCCACAAGATGCGGCTGCGCAACTCCGGGGGCAGACCGGGCAGCCGCGCCGGATCTTCCCGACCGGCCCACAGCACCGCGCCTCCCGTCCGGCGGACGCGGTTGAACAGATGAAAGGCCCACTCCTGCTCCCCGGGGGCTTGGGTCAGCCGCTCCACCCGATCCAAGGCCAGCAGCCGGGGGGCCCCCGTCGCCTCCAGCCGCCGGGCCAGGATCTCCTCGCCGTCGCCGGAGGGGGCGGCGAGGGATTCGTCGCCCTCCGCCGCCCAATAGTAGCCCGCGCCGACGCCCCATCGAGCCTCCGCTTCGGCGACGGCGGCCCGCAGCAGATGGGTTTTTCCCGATCCCTCCGGACCCACGATCAACCCCACCATCAGGGCCCCGGAGAGGGCCTGATCCACCAGCCCCCGAGCCAGCGCCGCCCCTTCCCAGGAGATCCATCCGGCCAGGGTGCACTGCGCCTCAAGGGGCCAGGGGAGGAGGCGTTGATCGGCCATCAGGAGGGCTTCCGCGCCGAATCCCGGGGCTCCTCGCCCGGCGGGAGGGCGTCGTGGGCCTGGGCCTCCATGGCGGGGGTCAGGCGCTGGGACCATTCGATGACGTACCACAGGCCGGAGGTCACCGTGGTGGCCGCCGTCACCCAGATCAACCCCTCCACCAGTCCATGCCCCATCTGAAAGGTGTCCCGAACGAGGGCGGCGGTGAGCAGCACGATTTGGGTCGCGGTGTTGAGCTTGCTGATCCACAGCGGATCCATCTCCAGGCGGGAGGTCATGAGATGAAAGACCACCGCCCCGCCGATGATCACCAGATCCCGGGTCACCACCAGCAGGGTGAGCCACAACGGCATGCCGTTGACCACCGTCAAGGTGATGAATCCGGAAACCAGCAGCAGCTTGTCGGCGATGGGGTCGAGATAGCTGCCCAGCACCGTCTGCATGTTGAACCGCTTGGCGATGTAGCCGTCCAGGGCGTCGGTGACGCCGGCGGCGATGAAGATCCACAAGGCCCACGACTCATGCCGCTCCAGCATCATCCAGATGAACACCGGAACGGCAAAAATGCGCAAAAAGGAGAGGGCGTTGGGGGGATTCACGGCCATTTCACCGTGAATTCGCCGGGTTCGGGGCCGGGGGCGGCCTGACCGCCCATGCGACCCAGCAGCGCCGCCAGTTGGGCGTCCTCCCCTTGATAGCGACAGCTCACCACCATTTCGTGGGAGCGAATGGCGGCAATGCGCAGATCCGCCACCCCGGGGGCGCGACGCAGGCGGGCAAGATAAGCGTTGAATTCGGGCAGGCGTCCCTCATGGGTCAAGTGGATCATGACTTCGTGAACCTTATCTGGGGCCGCCAGATTGGCCTCGATCCATGGCTCCAACACCTGTCGGACCAGGCGGGCGGCGTTCTCCTCCCGATCGCCCGCCCCCGCGGCGGGGACGCCCTGGTTGAACGCCCTCACCCCGGCGTCGGAGACTTCCCACAGCCGGATCCCCTTGCCCTCTCCGGAGAACAGCCACAAGCGGTTGGTTCCGTAACGTTTCTCGACCCAGCGCAGCAGCTCTGGATCGCCCTTTTTCGCCTGATTCCACTCCAGATGGCCCAGATCCTCCACATCGCCCATGGATTGCAGCAGGACGATGCCCTGCTTGGCGGCGGCGCGACTCAAGGCGTCGCTCCACGGTTCCGCCGAGGCACCCTCGGCGGCACCCTCGTCCTTCAGCAGCAGCGCGGCGGGATAGAGGCTCTCGGTGTAGCGCAGTCCGGACTGTTCCAGCAACTCCCGCACCGCCGGACCGTTGAAAGTCACCTCCGCCTGCATCCACAGCGCGGCCCCCCGCTGCCGCTCCGCCGAAACCGCCACCCGCTCCACCAGCCGGGTCGCCTCCTTGCGCCCCTGCTCCGTTGCCTTGGCCGCCTTGCTCCGCTCCCCGGCGGGGAGCATCCGCTCCAACAGCCGGGGAAAGGCCGCCCGCTTGGCCTCCTCCATGGCCGTCAGGCGGGGCGATCCCTTGCCCTCCTGGGGCGTCGTGACCTCCACCTGCTCCACCACGTAAAACTCCCCCGCCCCCAGCAGGGAGGGGGCCAGCAGCCCCCACGCGATCACGCCTCGCCACCATCCTCGTTTCATGTCGCGCCTCTCGCCCATCGCCTTGGGTTGTCCTGTCCAGTGGAACCCCACCTTCCGGGGGAAGAAGGGGGGAAAGGCCCCGCGTCGCGGCGCCCGCGTCGTTGCCTCGCCCCCTGCTCCCGGCTATAGTACCCATCCTGGAGTCGAAGTCCAACGTTGAAAGGAGGTTATCCCCCCATGGTCGCCGATCCCGTCGCCGATCCCACCGATCCCGCCGCCGTTCCTCCCGTTCAGCCGGTCACGTATCGCGACGCGGGAGTGGACATCGACGCCGGAAACCGGCTGGTGGAGTTGATTCGCTCCGCCGCCGCCTCCACCCGTCGTCGCGAGTCCCGCTCCGATCTGGGCGGTTTCGGCGCGGTCTTCGCCCCCCGTCTCAAGGGGATGAAAAAGCCGCTGCTGGTCTCCTCCACCGATGGCGTGGGGACCAAGCTCAAGCTCGCCTTTTTGCTGGATCGCCACGACACGGTGGGGATCGATCTGGTGGCCATGTCGGTCAACGATCTGCTGGTGCAAGGGGCCGAGCCCCTATTTTTTCTCGACTATTTCGCCACCGGCAAGCTCAGGCCGGAGACCGCCGCCACCGTCATCAGCGGCATTGCCGAGGGGTGTCGGCAGGCGGGATGCCAGCTTTCCGGCGGCGAAACCGCCGAAATGCCCGGCTTTTATCCCCCCGGGGAATACGATCTGGCGGGATTCGCCGTGGGGTTGGTGGATCGCTCCCGGCTCATCGACGGTCGGCGCATTCGCCCCGGCGACGTGATGCTCGGCCTCCCCTCCTCCGGCCCCCACTCCAACGGCTACTCCCTGATTCGTCGCCTGGTGCTGGGCGAGGGCGGCCCCGGTTTGGAGTCTCCCTTTGGTGGACGCACCCTGGGGGAGGCGCTGCTGGAACCCACCCGCATCTACGTCAAGGCGCTGCGGCAAACCGCCCGCAAGGTGACGATCAAGGGGGTGGTTCACATCACCGGCGGGGGATTTTGGGAAAACCTTCCCCGGGTGCTGCCCCCCCACGTCACGGCGGTGCTGGAGAAGCGCCGCTGGTTCCGCCCTCCGGTCTTCGATCTGCTGCAAAGGCTGGGGGCGGTGACCGAGGAGGAGATGCTGCGCACCTTCAACTGCGGCCTGGGCATGGTGCTGTTCGTGGCGGAAAAAGAGGCTGACGCGGCGGTGCGGGCGTTGCGCAAGGCGGGGGAGGAGGCGGTGGTGGTGGGACGGGTGCGCAAACGGCGGGGCGACGAGGGGCAGGTGGAGATCCTCCCCTGAGTCGAGGCGCGGCCAATCTGGAAGGCCCCTTCTTTCCTTGGGGAGGGGCGGAACGAAACGCCGCGCGGGCCATCCAATTTTCCAAGACGCCGGTGACGGTTTTGGACCCTGGCGTAAATTTTTCACCCCCCTGGCTCGTCGGCTGGCTGACCACTTATGCGCAATCTCGGCAGAATCCTGATCCCCGGCGAGACCATCTTTCGCATGGGGGATGTTTCCGACGGCCTCTACGTCATTCAGGAGGGGGAGGTTGAAATTTTCATCCCTCTGCCCGACGGCGGCGAGGAGCGGTTGACGGTGTTGGCCAAGGGGGAGTTGTTCGGCGAAATCTCCCTCTTCACCGCCGACCGGCGGCGCGCCGCCTCGGCCCGGGCGGTGCGGGAAGCCCGGGTGATGAAGCTGGACGAAAAAATGTTCGTCAGCCGCCTGCATCAGGATCCCTCCCTGGGATTCCGCCTGATGCGCCAGATGGCCCAGCGGATCCAGGATCTGGATCGGGAAAAGGTGGCCCAGGTGATGCGCGAACGGGGGGGAGGATGGCGGCGGCGGGAGGAGTCGCGCCCGGAGTCCTCCCTCTCGCTCGCCTCCCGTGAGTCCAGTGGCGAAAATCGCTTGCCCAACGTCTATGACTTTTCCGTGGCCTACCACATTTTGATGGTGGAGGACGACCCGGAGTTTTTCCAACTGGTGCGCCACTGTTTGATCAAGGGGCCCGAGGAGCAGGCCGATACCGCTCTTTCCTTCCCCTCCAGCATCGCCTTTACCCACGCCGTGAGCCTGACCGAGGCGATGGAGCGTTTGCACCAGGAAAAATTCGCGGTGATCATCCTGGACCTCAATCTGCCCGACAGCCAGGGGGTGGAGACGGTGCGTCGGCTCCACGACGCCTGGCCCGACACCCCCATCGTCGTTCTCACCGGCGAGGATGACATGGAACTGGCGGTGCGGGCGGTGCATGAGGGGGCGCAGGATTATCTGGTCAAGGGCAAGGTCAAGCAGCGGGAGATGGCCATCGCCCTGCGTCAGGCCATGGAACGCCATCGTTGGCACACCTGCCCCCAGTTGGAACACGAGGAGCATCCCCTGGGGTCGGCCTTTCTTCCTCCGACGTGGCGGCAGCGATTGGGGCGGAGTTTGTGTCTCGTGGCCCGGCGCTGGCTGGGGACCAATGGCGACGAAACCTGAGGGCGCGGGCGGGGGTGCGAGGGCGCGGCGCTGACACCGTTCCGCCAACGCCTCCCTGTACTACTATCCCGTAAAATCCGCGCGTCCCGCGAAGATTTTTTCGGAGCAGATTGAAACCCACGACACGCCGCGCTGTGCAAAACTAGATTGAAGCGACGATGATTTTTAACGGTCGAACATTTTTTCTGGTATCTATTCAGCACCCCCTGGTTCACCGCTCCATGAGGGGCTGTGTCGTGTTGC